>NZ_CP022957.1:1926875-2251250 GCF_002269385.1 Maribacter cobaltidurans | reverse complement strand
ATTGCCATGCTACCAGGTATATCCCGAAGCGGGGCCACTATTTCGACTTCCGTCTTATTGGGCGTAGACAAATCAAAATCCGCACGTTTTTCCTTTTTAATGGTAGTACCTCTTATTTTTGGTAAGATTGCAAAGGACCTTATTGGAGGAGAACTCAATTTTAATGGCGAAAACAATATGGCCATGGGTGCAGGTTTTTTGGCGGCCTTCATTGCAGGATTGGTCGCTTGCACCTGGATGATACAACTTGTTCGCAAAAGCAAACTTTCTTATTTTGCTATCTATTGTCTAGTCGTTGGTTTAATCGCCATACTATTTGGTGTGACCAATTCTTAATTCACAAAAAATCTCATAATGGAAGCATTGACCAAGGATGATTTTTTGAATGGTCAAGTATTACTAATCGATAAGCCCCTAGGTTGGTCTTCTTTCCAGGCCGTGAACAAACTAAAATGGGCGATCAGAAAAAGATTCGGACTTAAAAAGATAAAAATAGGCCATGCCGGAACACTCGATCCGTTGGCCACCGGTCTTTTAATTATATGCACCGGAAAATTCACAAAAAAAATCCCGGACTATCAAGGTCAGACCAAAGAATATACGGGCACAATTACTTTGGGCAGCACTACGCCCTCCTTTGATTTGGAAACCGAAATAAGCGAATGTTTCCCTACAGCACATATTACCGAAGACCTAATCACTAGAACCACATCTCAATTTATAGGGGAAATTGAGCAGGCCCCTCCGGTCTTTTCAGCCATTAAAAAAGATGGAAAGCGCTTGTACGAGTATGCCAGGGAAGGCAAGGAGGTCTCCGTTAAAAAAAGGAAAGTGCTTATTAATTCCTTTGAAATAACCGATGTTAGACTCCCCGAAGTAGATTTTTTAATCTCCTGTAGCAAAGGAACTTATATACGTTCCATTGCCCACGATTTTGGAAAGGCCCTAGATTCGGGCGGGCATCTATCCAAGCTCAGAAGAACCAAAATAGGTGATTTTAACGTAAATATAGCCCAAGACCCTGAGGTCTTTTCGGAACGAATGTTGCAGAAATAGATAAATCGGCACAATTTTATTAATTTCCCGTTCATCGATTTGCTGTAATATTTTTAGAAAATATAGGTTATATACTCATGAATCTCAACAGACAACAATTATCTTTTTTGATTACCCTTTTTTCCATGGGTATTGTTGTCTTGGTATTATACAACATTCATCTAGGTGGCCAAGCGGATGAAGAAGATGATTATGTGGTAGAAATGGTCCTAGAGGAACCCGAGGAACTTACGGAGGAAGAGGAAAAGATTTTGGAAGAACTTGCAAAGACAGAGGCTATAAAAAGTCATATGGCATTCAATGAAACGGCCAAACCCAGCTACGGTAGTCCAGAACCTTTACAGACGTTGGAGGAAATCATGGAAGAAAGGGCGATGGAAGACAACGGCGAAATAGCCGAAAACCTCTTATCCGATGCCGATTTTGTGCAGCGTGTAAAGGAATTGGCCCAAAAAAGGGAGGAAAAGAAACAAATGTTAGGAGAAAAAGAGGCCCAAAAACAGGAATATACCAATAACCTTGCTGAAAGAAGAACCTCCGTGTCCTTCTCGTTGGTAGACAGAAATGGTTACCGTTTGCCTCCTCCTATTTATACCTGCATAGAAGGTGGGAAAGTGGTAATCAATATTGAGGTTAACAACCTTGGTCAAGTTTTGGATGCCAGTTTTAATGAAAAAAGCTCGGGAACATCCAATGGTTGTTTGGTAGACAATGCTATCGCCTATGCCTACAAAGCACAGTTCAGCACTTCCGATAAAGCTTTGCAGAAAGGCACCATTACCTACTTATTCCAAGGAAAGTAAGTTTAATAAGTCTTGCAGTATACTCTGCCCCTTATCCTTATTATACCAAATTTGAAGACTTTCCCTAAACTCCGCTGTTAGGGCTCCATGCTCTTTTTTAAAGGCATCCACCAAATGGGTCGCTTTTGTTGAACGGGGACCCCAAGTTCCTAAAACCCTTTGAGTTTCCGGTTCAAGCTGTATAAGCTTAGGAATGGACATTGCACCGTTCGTTAAAAAATGGCGCATAAGTTCCGGATGTTCATCCCTAATAACAACCTTTAACGTTATATTGGGATTAAGCTCGCTTATCTTATTCATTACGGGTAAGGCTGGTGAGGCATCCCCACACCAACTTTCAGTCAAAACCAACCAATTTACTTTTACGTAAACTGATTTTATCTTATTGATTACCTCGTCATCAAACCTTAGTGTCTTATCCCATCGCTGCATTCTCTTGGCATTCAACTTAGTATAGTTCACATAGGCTTCTGAAGTATCATTACCTGTAGACTTCCCTTCTATTGCCATGATTTTTACCAGATTTAAATATTGGTGATAAGAAATGGCATTCGATAAAGCTTGAGTCAGAGAAATTTTCGTAGTAACGTCCATATCGTTTATTTAGAAATTGATTGGTTGAAAATATATCCTATACCTTACAATCCACCTAAAGCCAATTATAAAAAAAGGCTGGTCTTTACAAAAAGTAAAGACCAGCCCCAACTAACCAAACCAAACTAAACTCAAATTCCCTTGTAGGGATTAAAATTCTTAGGCAAATAAAGGGAGGTATCAAAATCTAGAATAACCTCAACTTCCTCCTCTATCGGTTGTAACGAATCGATATCCAATTCCATTCCCATATGGGGGTCAAAATCCGGTGAAAGGTATAAATATGGATTGAACCCCAGGTCCACCTCATCTTCTACATCAATCAAGAAAAGTTCCTGTTTTTTAGAGATTTGAGAATGACTAGAAGTATTACAGTCCACTAAATCACAATTCGTTGTCATCTTATTATTTTCGGTTTTAAAGCTATGACCAGATTCCCTAGCATGAACCATGGAAAAAGTTACACCTAAAATCAGCAATAAATAGAAATTCTTCTTCATAAAAAATTATGTATTAATTCCCGACAAAGATAATCTCTAAGAAAAAAAATAAATCATATACTTTGTTAATTGGGTGTTAAACTTTCTTTTTTAATAGTATTACTATCATTTTATGCTTCGCTTCTTAATCATACCCCCTCGAGTATCGTTGATCTTACTCATTACCACAAATGCTTTTGGGTCTATCTTATTGATTTCTATATTAAGTCGGCGAATTTCTAATCGTGTTATAACCGTATAAATTACATCATATTCGGTATGTTCACCATGTCTTCCATAACCTCCTTTTGCCTTGTAAAGTGTTAATCCTCGACCCAACTTTTCTATAATCATGGACCTTATTTCCTCGCTTTCGTCGGAAACAATCGTCACCCCGGTATATTCCTCAATACCCTCGATTACAAAGTCCAATGTTTTGGATGCAGACAAATACGTCAACATGGAATATAATGCCGTTTCAATGGATAAAAGATATGCTGCTCCCAAGAAGACCAAAATATTTATTAGGATAATAATGTCCCCAATTGTGGTTCCCAGTTTTCTGCTCAAATAAATAGCCAACACCTCGGTACCATCCAATACACCTCCCCCTCTAACGGAAAGACCGATACCCGCACCCAAGAAAAACCCACCAAAAACGGAAACCAATAACTTATCTTTTGTAATCTCCGGGAAATCGACAAAGACCAATACAAGTGCCAAACCAAGAATAGCTATAGCGGTTTTTAAAGCGAACAATTTGCCTATAACCTTGTATCCAAGTACTATAAATGGAATATTCACCATTATGATGAGTAGGTACAACGGTACTTTCGCGGTCTCCGCAATAAGTAAAGATATTCCCGTGGCTCCGCCATCAATAAATTTATTTGGCAGCAGAAAACTTTCTAAACCAAAGGCAGCCAAGAAAATTCCAGAAACCATGAAAAAGGTGTCCAAGATAATCAGCTTAATGTCCACAGACCTTTCATTCTTGTCTTTCTTCATAATCTCCCCATTATTTGATTTTATAAATTTTCCGGGTTCACGGCAAGACTATTAAAAAGCTTTGCCTTGGCCGTATAATATTTGTTCTGGACGGCATTCTGCTTCAATATTGCATCTATGAGTTTGCTTTCCCTGGAATTGATAAGGAAGAGGGAACTTTCGCCAAAACTGAATTTTCGTTCCTCGGCGGTCAACATGCTCTGATAGTTTGTAACAATATCCCGAATCAATTGGTTCTGATTTTCAAAAGAATCCAATTCATTATAGATAGCCGTTACCTTATTTTGAATAGCAACCTCTGCATTGTCAAATTCCAGCTGGGCGTCCATCAATTTTATTTTTGCCAATTTCAAATCCCCTCTTTCCTTCCTTAAGAACAACGGCAACTGAAAGGTGACTCCTCCCTTATAATACTCCGTTTGAAAGGAATTTATAAATTCCGGAGTTTCTGTAAGCAAATTATACTCAACATCGATGGTAGGAAGAAGTTTGTTCGTCTTTAGCCTTTTATCCACAATGAGTCCGTCCACCTTAAAACCAAGACTTTTCAGCTTTGGATGGTTTTCCAAGGAGAAACTGTCCAAAGGTTTGCCCAATATTTCAAAGGTTTGATCTATCTCCATATCCAGATTTTCCTCTGGAACTACATTGGGTTGCAAATTCACCGGAATATTCTCACCTAACCATAGGAAATTGGATAGTTCCATGGATTTGTTTACCAGATTAACCCTTGCCTGTTCCAATTCAAGGGCCCGGTTTTGAACGGCAATTTTGGCCTCTACGGTATCTATAGCTGCTATATCTCCTGCCAAGGCACTTGTACGAATTCCCACAAAGCGTGTTTGCGCATTTTCTAGGAAATCCGAATACACCTTACTATTTCTATACGCCTGTAACCAATCGAAATAGGCCAAGGAAGCATCAAATAAAATCTGGTTTACCAATAAATCCCGGTCGGCCTTACTCTGTTCCCTAAAGAACTTGGCTCTTTTTAGCGTCGCCATGCGTTCATTGATCCAAGAACCCCGCCCCAAAGACAAAGATACCCCTGCACTATAGAGCCCATCCTCAGGAACCGATTCATCAGAATTAATGTAAGCTCCTTCATTTTGCTCAAAGTTCCCCTTTAGCTCTATACCGTACCATGTAGGAATCTTAAACGTGGCATTAAGCCGGTCATAGTACTCTGTTCCCTTAAAATCCTTACGCTCATAATCCACATCTATTTTTGGATCAAAGCCTCCTCTGGCCTTGAGCAAATTTGCCTGCCCAGTACTAAGAGCCAGTTCTGCCTGCTTTGCAATGGGATGGAACCTTTTTACATAGCCAAGGTATTCATTGAATTTAAGGACCAATGTATCGGTCTGTTGACCGCTAACCAAAAAACAACTACAAAATAGCAGGCTCAGAAAAAAATACTTGTTCATACCTATTTTTTGACCGGTTCAGCTTGTGCTCCCTGTGGTTGGTAATAGTTTGGAGGGAATCCATTTAACTGTCTCCATAGCTCAAACCAAATGGGAACATCCTCCAATAAAGCAATTGTCCTTACTCCAGACCCAACCCTAATAGCTTCGGGCCATTGATGGTCCTCCTCGTCCGGGGCCACGAGCACGCGATATTTTCCGTTAGGACTTATAAAGGTTTCTATAGCTACCACTTTACCACCATAAGTTCCATAGGATACGTTGGGCCATCCGCTAAAAACAATTACGGGCCAGCCATCGAACTGAATCCTGATTTTTTCTCCCAAATGAATTAAGGGCAAATCTATGGGGTCTACGAAGGTCTCTACCGCTACCTCATAATCTGAAGGCATTATGCCTACCAAACGATCGCCTTCCTTAAAGGTTTCCCCGATACCTGCCTGAATGGCCTTGTTAATAAAACCATTTTGTGGTGCACGGATATAATATAAATCGTTCCGTATTTCGTAATTGGTCACTTCACTCTCCAATTTATTGACCTGTGCCTCAGAATCAAATTGATTGGACTGTGCTGTAAACATTTCACTTTGGGCCTTTGAGACCTTATCTGTATACTCTGCCTGCACCCTATTGATTTCCACCTCGGAATTGATGACCTCGTTCTTGGCCGCCAAAAGTTTATTTTCCTGGGATATCAATTTTGCCTGTGCCTCTTGGAGTTTCATTCGTTTCTCTTCAACATCGGTAACTGCCTTTAACCCTTCACTTTCCAGTTGCTCAGTACGATTAAACTGTCTTTGGGCTATTAGAATATTCGTCTTGGCCGCTTCAAGGTCGATACTATCGCTCTGCACCTTCAATTTGGCCTGCATCAATTTATTTTGTGCTTGCTGTAATTTCAATTTTCGTTCATTGATCAGTGCCGCTATTTGAACGTTTAACGCCTTAACCTTACCTTGGTATGAATTTACCGAGGCCTCCTTAGCTTTAAGCTGATTACCGGTTCTTTCGACCAATCTCGGATCAAAATATTCATTTTTAATTTCCGAAATAAAAAGTATGGTATCCCCTTTTTCTACATAGTCTCCCTCTCTTACGAACCACTTCTCGATTTTACCTGGAATAGGGGATTGAATTGTCTGGGGACGTTGATCCGGAGTCAATGTCGTTACGGAGCCCGATCCAGAAATATTTTGAGTCCATGGCAAAAAAAGGATGATCACCCCAATAAGTGCGAACGCAAGAAGAAACCTATTAAAGTGCTTGTAATGCCTTTGATGAAAAACCTTTTTCACGGAGTCAAAGTGCTCTATGGAAACTTTTTGGTTTAGTTTATTGTATGAGATATTCAACATAACCTTACTTATATTTTTCGTTAACAACCTTACCTTTTTCCAAGGTAACCACCCCATTACAGTATTTGGACCACAAGTCGCTTTCGCTAACGACCAAAAGGGCCCAACCGTTACCGGGATCTGTTAAAAACTGGATTATTTTTTCAGCTTCGTCCCTAGCTATTTGATCCAATGGGTCTTTGAGCACGAGTAGTTTTGGTTTGTTGACTATACTTCTAGCCAATACGATTCTTTTGGATATGGTGTAAGGTATCTGTTTCCCTTCAGGGTAAATAATAGTCTGAAGCCCATGGGGCTGTTCCTTTACAAAACTGGTGAGCCCAACATTGTTTAATGCCCAATAGATTTGTTCCTGTGAAATAGATTTGTCACCAAAAGTAATATTGTCCAGAATTGTTCCCTCAAAAGGGGATTCCTCCAGCAATGATTGCCCAATATGGGCACGATAATAATTTAGGTTCATGCCCTTTAAGGAGGCATTGTTCACGTATACACCGCCGGAATCCGGTTCCAAAATTCCAGCCACCACCCTAAGGAAACTAGTTCTACCGGAATTACGTCCTCCTTTGAGATGAACAATGCTTTGTGGGGTAATTTTTAAATTAATACCGTTAAGTACACCTTTTCCGGTGTCGGGCAGACGGTAATGAACATCCTCCAGTTCTATGGTGAAGCTTTCGCCTTCAGCAAATGGTCTCTCTCCTTCCTGCGACTCCAATTCCTTATCTACAACCTGTCCCATTTTTTCCAAAGAAGTAAGGAGGTCATAAAATGTCTCCAGTCCCAATATTAATTTTTCGACTGAATTTATAACCAATAGAATAATGATTTCAGCGGCCACAAACTGACCTATGTTCATCTCCTGGTTCAATACCAGTAATCCTCCAATCAAGAGCAATCCAGCAGTTACCAATACCTTAAACCCAATCATCTGGGCGTATTGAATCACCAAAATTCTAAAATGGCTTTCCCTAGCATCCAAGTACTCCGAAACCAGCCTGTCATTTTTATTGATGGCATGGGAAGTTTTACCAGAGAGCTTAAAGCTTACAATAGATCTGGCAACCTCCTGAATCCAATGTGCTACCTTATACTTGTTTTTGGATTCCTCCAAACTGGTATCCAGGCCTTTTTTAGCGGTAAACTTGAACACGATGTAAATGAGCCCCAATAATAGAATACCGTAAATAATAAAAAAAGGATGATAAAAGGAGAGCAATAGCAACCCAAAGATAATCTGAAGGAGGGCCGACGGAAAGTCTATCAAAACCTTGGAAAGTGACTTTTGTATCGTCAAGGTATCAAAAAAACGATTGGCCAACTCCGGTGGATAGTAATTGTAAAGTTCGCTCATCTTTATTTTGGGAAATCTGTAGGCAAATTCAAAGGAAGCCCTTGTAAATATTTTTTGCTGAAGGTTTTCGATGATTCTTATTTGCATGAGTTGCAATATTCCAACGAAGACAACCCCCAAGGTTACAAGGACTACAAGTACAATCCATGAAGTACTTATTTGGGCACCCTGTATAAGATTGATTATCGCCTGTATACCCAAGGGTAGCGATAGACTCACAAGGCCTGCAAAAATGGCATAATAGAAAATTTGAAAAACATCACGCTTATCCAAACGCAACATGCCAATAAGCCGTTGCCAAGTGGTCAATACTGTTTTAGCCATTAAGGTTTTGATTTAGTACATTGAAAACAAGATTGGTCAAATATTCAGTAGGAGTGACCTCCCCTCCACATTCCGTCATGGACGAAAAATGGTCCTTGAGAAAATGTTGGTGCAACGCACCACCTAAGATTGTACTTGCTAAACTGGAAGGATATTTATAGTTTGGATTGAACTGTTTTATCATCTCGCTTAACCTGCGCGCCAATCGTTTGTAACTGGCAAAATACCCTTCCTTATCTTCTTCGTCCACTTCCTTGGTAAGATAAGATTTGGAGTATTCATTGATGACGATTCTATTCAGCAAAACTTCATTGATATGGGAAAAATTGGAATCCTCGGTAATTTCCCTAGTAATCATATATATGGCCTTGGTCAATTTTTCAGTGGGTTCGGGAATATTATGTGTGGCAAAAACAAGTTGATACTCCATCCAGCCCCAATACCAAGAAGTTAAGTATAGTAAGAGTTTGTGTTTGTTCTCAAAATAACGATAAATGGAACTTTCATTGGATCCAATTCTTTCACCTAATTTTCTAAAATTAAACTTCTCAAAACCTAGCTCCCCCATCATAACAATGCTCATCTTTACAATAGACTTTCCCAGTTCTGAAGATTCCGGATCTTTAACATACAATTTATCGTTTACGCGGATTTTTACGCCTTGAAAGAGTTCTTCCATCTCCTTATTTTAATAATTTACACCCGCTAAGATAATAGCATTACTATTAATTTTTAAAAGTTTAACTTTTTTTAACAAAAGTGATACTCTTATGTTTATCTTAATTTTTATTTTTGAATTGGAAATTTGACAGTATCGATTTTGAGAATATGATAATATTTAAAGGGGAAATTCCTAACTATCTATTTTCTATATCATTTTAACTGTTTTAACAACCTATATATTAACCCTAAATTGATAGCACAATGAAACATTTACTCTCTTTTTTAACATTATTTTTGGTATCCTTTGCCGCTACTAGCCAAACTGACACGGCTGATATTAAGGTTGGGGATATTTTCACCATACAAAAAACCACTAACCTTCCCTTTGACCATATTCATTTCCCAAGGGCAAATTTTATAATAAAGCGTGGAGGAGTGGCCAATTACAAAGGTCTTGATGATGTCAAGGTAAAAGTGGTCAAAGTATTGGGTGATGACATGGTCAAACTTACATCGGTCAGTGGGAAAAAATTTTTTAACACCTACAAGTATGTTAAAGCCGATATAGCAAATGCCCTGGAAGACGGAGAATTGCAATTCCTTGATTTGAGAAACAAATCTACCGTTGCCACCAACTAGGTGCATTTTCAATAAAAACGAAAACAAAATTCCCTTCACAACTATTATGTGGGGGGAATTTTTACATTTGTTCCTATTTGGATGTACTATCTTAACCCTTATGGAATTGAACCAAAATAAATTAAAACGTTGTGGCTGGTGCTTAGGTGATTCCCTTTACGAGGCATATCATGATACGGAATGGGGCGTACCCGTAAAAGACGACTCAAGCCTATTCGAATTCCTGATCTTGGAAACCTTTCAAGCCGGGTTAAGCTGGATAACTATCCTAAGAAAACGGGAAAATTTTAGGGCTGCCTTTGACAATTTCGACTACAAAAAAATTGCCGCCTACAAGCAAGAAAAAATTAACGCTCTTTTAAAGAACGAGGGGATAATCAGAAATAAGCTAAAGGTAAACGCAACGGTATCAAACGCCACTGCCTTTATGGAAATTCAAAAAGAATTTGGAAGTTTTAGCAAATACTTCTGGGCGTTTGTTGATGATTCCCCCATTAAAAACAGCATTTCCCACTACAAGGATGCTCCCGGAAACACCCCACTTTCGGACATAATCAGTAAAGACTTAAAAAAGAGAGGCTTCAAATTTGTGGGCAGTACCGTAGTCTATGCCATGATGCAGGCCACGGGGATGGTGAACGATCATGAAACAAGTTGTTTTAGATATGAAGAAGTATAGCATATTTTTTTTCGTAATCCTTTTAGGGACATTTATGAACGCCCAAAATAAATATGAAAGGGAATATAGAATTAGAAAAACTCAATTTCCATCTGCGGCCTTGCAACTTATAGCAGAGAAGTTAGAAGATGCCAGACGTATAAAATTTTATCGCGAAACGGATAGCGCCAAAGTTAGTTATGAAGTCAAATTTAAAAAGGACAGGTTATGGTATAGCGTTGAGTTTGATGATAAAGGAGTACTGGAGGACGTTGAAATTTTAATAAAAGAAGTGGACATACCCGAAGAAACATTCCACAAAATCACCGATTATCTCAGCAGTTCCTTTACTAAATATCGCATTAAAAGAATTCAGCAACAATACCCAGCTACCCCCAAGAAACCATTGGACAAAACAATCAATAATGCATTTCAAAATTTGATTTTGCCAACCATTAACTATGAAATCATGGTAGGGGGTAAAAAGGATGTTGGTTATTATGAATATGAGTTGCTTTTTGGGTCGGATGGTAGTTTCAAGAAATCAAGGAAATCCTTACCTCCCAATTATGACCATGTCTTGTATTAAGAAAACGACCATACTGCTTTTTCTCATTTTCTTGATGGTACCAACAATACACTGGGCACAGGATAATCTTACGGGCTATTGGAATCCGCAAGTGGCCATCAATTATGACGTTACCCCAAACTATTCCCATAATTTTTCTATTGAAAACCGCTCATTTTTTTATAGGGATTCCGATGTTCAACTTACTGTAAGACAGATGGATGTCAACCATTTTTCAAATCTCAGGACACGGGACAACCAGAGTATTGGCTTTGGAATAAAATACAGACTTAGGAATTTATTCAATAACGAAGCGAACAATGAACTGAGGCTAACCCAACAATTCAATGTCACCTTTAAAAAAGGTAGCATCCGATATGGAAATAGATTTAGGGCGGAACAAAGGATTACCCGTGAAAATACCGTACACAGATTTCGGTACCGTTTCGCTGTGGATTTTCCATTGATGGGTGAAAAATTGGATGTTGGTGAACCCTATCTGGTCATCTCTACAGAATCCCTTTTGAGCGTAGGAAAATCCATGACCCCAGAATACGATCAAAGGATTACACCAAAACTGGGTTGGGTCCTTAGCCCAACGACCAAATTTCAAATAGGAGGAGAATACCGAGCGGAAAACTACACAGGGAGTTTAGAAAATGAACTCTTCTTTTTAACTGAACTCGTACTAAGCCTTTAATTGTTCCATAAAGGATTCCCGGGATACTTCCCTAGCACCAAGGCTGGCCAAATGGTCCGTATACAATTGGCAATCTATAAATCGGTACCCTTTTTCCTGTAAATCCTTTGCCAAATGTATAAAAGCGAACTTTGAAGCGTTGGATCTCTTACTAAACATACTCTCACCACAGAATACATGACCCAAGTCAACACCATAAAGCCCCCCTACCAAATCTCCATTCTCCCAAACCTCATAGGACTTTGCAATTCCTTTTTTATGTAATTTGGTATACGCATTTTTCATTTCCTTCGTAATCCATGTGCCCGCCTGCCCTTCTCTCTTAATCGAAGAACATTGTTCTAAAACTTCATTGAAATTCATATTTACAGAAAGGCTAAATTTATCTTCCCTGATTACCTTACGCATACTTTTCGAAATTTTTATATCCTTTGGATATAATATCATTCTAGGGTCTGGACTCCACCACAGGATTAGGGAATCTTCGTTGAACCAAGGGAAAATTCCACTTTGGTATGCAAGCAGCAATCTTTCTGGGGACAAATCGCCACCTACTGCCAATAAACCTTCTGAGTTAGCATTCTCTACCGGAGGGAAGTAGATTTCCTCTCCTAAAAAACAAATTGAACTTCTTCCCTTTTGCAATTTTGAAAATTTTTTATTTTCAAAATAACAAATTGGCCAAAAACGTAAAAACTTGTTTAACTTTTTATGGCCAAACAAGTTTTATTAACCGGTTATATTGAATGTTCCCGAAATTTTAAAAAGGAAGGTCGTCGTGATCTTCTTCATTAAGATTGTCTGCGGGTTCAAAGGCTTCCATAGGTGGTACTGGCGGCATGCCTTCAGGCTGGGAAGGTTGAAGATTTTCTATTCTCCATCCTTGTATGGAATTGAAGTATTTTATCTCTCCCTGTGGATTGGTCCACTCCCTTCCTCTTAAGTTAATGCCAATTTTAACATCTTGGCCCACAGCGTAGTTATTCAACAAATCACATTTGTCCTGAACAAACTCGACCATGATATGTTGAGGATATTGTTCATCTGTGGTCACAACCACTTCTCGTTTTCTAAAACCGTTGTTTCCAAACGTTTTAGTATCTCCTATTAATTTAATTTTTCCTTCTAATTCCATCTTGATACTCTTTTACTACAGAAACCAAAAGTAAACAAAATGAGTGGGGAATAAAACAGTAGGTCGATCAATACACAACAAATATTTACATTTTAGGTTATCTTTAATAGAACAAAAATTTTGGATGAATTTTAGTCCTAAGAACAAGACTTCCAATATATTCCTTGTAATTGGCTCTTTTATCGTAGTGAGCTTGATTCTATGGAACACCAATAGTTTTTTTAAGACTTTTAAGGAAGAGGAGCGTTTAAAAATGGAGATTTGGGCCACGGCCCAATCAGAATTCCTGCAATCTGCGGAAAACGTGGATCTGGGGAGTCTTCATTTAAAGGTATTTCAAAACAATACCTCAACACCTATGATACTTATAAACAAGGACAGCTCCATCCGCGTGAACAATATTCCACCGGAGCTGGCTTCGGATTCCTTGTATATTTCCAAAAAATTACGACAGTTCCAGGACGAAAACATACCTATTTCCATAGACCAACAGGGAGAACATTTGGCAACCCTGTATTACGGAAATTCCGAAGTTTTAAACAAATTGAAGTTCTACCCCATCGCCTTACTTTTGATCATCCTACTTTTTGGGGCCGTTATTTATTTCTTGTTCAAGACCAACAAGGCCTCGGAACAAAACAAGCTTTGGGCAGGTATGGCAAAGGAAACCGCACACCAAATTGGAACCCCGCTTTCCTCCCTTCTTGGTTGGAACGAAATATTAAAAACCGAAAATATTAATCCCGACATCACCAAGGAAATTGAGAAGGACATTGCCCGCTTGCAGACAATTACGGAACGGTTTTCCAAGATAGGTTCCCTTCCTACACTTGACAAGTGTGATATTGTCAAAGAGACAAAGAATGCTTATGATTATCTTAAAAGGAGGAGTTCTAAACTGATTCACTTTTCCTTTAAATCTGATGTGGAAAGTACACCTGTACTTCTGAACAAATCCCTCTACAATTGGACCATAGAGAATCTGGTCAAAAACGGTATCGATGCAATGAAGGGTAAAGGAAGCATCGCTATTGAAATAGTACCCAATGGAAAATTCGTGAACATTCTTATAGCCGATACCGGTCATGGAATCTCCAAAAGTAATTTTAATACTATTTTTAACCCTGGAGTAACTACGAAAAAACGAGGATGGGGCTTGGGCCTATCCCTTGTTAAAAGAATTGTTGAGGAGTATCATAACGGAAAAATAAAAGTGCTTTCCTCAGGAAAAGAAGGAACCATCATGCAAATCACACTTAAAGTACATCAATAGTCATGGCAAAGGAAAAACTTAAAGTAATTAAGGAAGCAGAACTAACGAATAATTGTCCCGAGTGTTTTAATCAGGATTTAAAGCTCACTTTTTATCAAAAGCATACTTACGGTGCCTTCTTCCATAAGACCACCAATGAAATAACGAACCAAATAGTGTGCAGAAAATGCAACTCTATGATTTATCCCGTTAAATGGACCGATGATATTGAACGTATGTTCGATTACTATCAAAAGACCGTGGTTCCGGAAAAGAAATCAACAAAACCTACATTCCTGTTTTTTATAATCCTTTTGCTGATGATTGCGGTTGTGGGTATTGGAGTCTACTTCTTTCTTGGAGGTACCATTAAAGTTTAGAAGCGATGGCTTCGGCTACCTTTTTGAATTCTTCTTCCGATAATTTTACCTTATTTTGAAATGTGGCGTCTTGCATAGAATTCAGTGGAATCAAATGCACATGGACGTGCGGCACTTCCAGACCGATGACCGTTAGACCAACCCTTTTACAATCCACTGCCTTTTCAACGGCCTTTCCTACTTTTCTGGAGAATGCCATTAATCCCATATAGGTTTTTTCATCCAAATCCAGGATTTTATCTACCTCCACTTTGGGTATGCAAAGCGTATGCCCTTTGGCATTGGGATTGATATCCAAAAATGCCAAATAGTTCTCGTCCTCTGCAATTTTATAACAGGGTATTTCACCGTTGATTATTTTAGTAAAGATGGTTGCCATGGTTTTAATTTTTAAATAAAAGTACGATGGTTTAATTTAACTTTTAACGGTTGAGCTATGAATAGTACGAGAGCAAACTGACTTTTGCTTTCCACCACGCACATAGCGAAATCTTTTGTTTTGATTTATTTTTTTGTCCAGAGCAAAATCCAATAGATTTTGCGGACTTCATAAAAAGACGCTAAGCCTGGCGTTTAGAACCTAAGCCCGTATTGTTTATAGGTTTTGTTGTAAACAGTTTTTGTCCGCATGTTTTATTTTTTTGGTTTATTAAATTCAATTCCATCGAATTTTTCTTCGACTTCATTTTTGTTTAAAATATGAGTTTCAATATGCTTTACCGCCTCATCAAAACCGCCTTGAAAAATGCCATTGATGTATTGTAACACTTTCAACTTGCATTCATTAAATTCTTTGATTTGATATATGTTATGAGCCAAAAGAAAGGATAAAACATCTTTGTATATACCATACGCTAGAGGAAAATAACTTTCATAAAAATCGAAAACTTCTTTTTGTTCCTCTTTACTTAGAAAGTCACAATCATAACTTAATCTTATAAGATGAAATGCATAATTTAAATTGTTAAGACTCATATAATTCTCCGTTAAGGGAGGATGCTTGACAAAATTCATTATAAATTTAAATTCCTTTTCAAAGGCATTTGTTACTTCAAAACCTCTACGTTTAAGTCTATCATAAATTGGCACACTAATTAATATTTCATTAATATCTCTAAGTGCTCCTTGTCTTTTATCAGAGTATATATTGTCCAAGTAATAATGAAAGTTATTCTTTATGCAATCGAAAAGCATTAAAGAAAACCCAACTCTATTAAGATTTGGTATGTTAGCTGAGTTGAAAATGAGCTTCAGTTCGTTTTTTTCTGATACAAATAATTTAGTTGGTATTTCATTTATTACATATTTAATATCAAAAATTACATTCTTTAGTTTATGTCTTCCGATAACATCGGTTATGCAATGTGAGATTATTTTTGTTTTCAAAATAGAGTTTATAGCTCCCTTGTTTCTTCTACAACATTTTTCCCATTTTATATTACTACCGCAAAAACATAAAGAATTTTTCTGCAAGGTATTGTTTAGATTTATAGAGTACCTCCTCGAATCATCTAAGGGCATCTGAAATTCAACATATGAATTCTTATTAGGACCAGTTGATGTAAACTTAAATTGGCCATTTGGATCCCCTTTTTCTTTGACTTCAACGGCTATATCTCCCACAGCTTTTATGTATCCCGGTTTTATCTCTACAGAGGTTTTATTTTTTGTTTTAAACTCGAACAGTTTAGTTTCAGAAAGAAAAATATCTCCTCCCTTAATAAGCATTCCGTAGTTAACTTTTCGAAATGTTCTGTCTACTTTACCAAAGAGAATTTCAGTACTTTTTGACTTTAAAGTAAATCCACTTTTAGCGTCTCCATAAATTCTACCAGAATTATATTTGAGGTTTATTTTGCTTATATTAATGATGTTTGGATGAGTAATTTTAATTTTTAAATCAATTTGATATTTTTCACTTCGTATTGATATTTCACTACCTATAAACTCTATGTCGAAGGCGGTCACGTTCCCAATCCATTCATTATTATCAATTGAGGCTACCTCTCGACCGTGCTGGTCAAAAAAATTGGCTATAATCCTTGGTGGAGTATTTTTTATTTCTGGCGGTAGTATTTTCAGTATAACTTTATTGTCAATTTCTATTAAATTATTGGTATCAATAAAAACACATTTACCTAAGGAAATATGAAATTTGTTTCGAACACTAATATCCATTAAATAGCGTGAATTACCATGTTCTAAGGAAAATGGATTTTTTCTATGTTCAAAAATTTTCTCTTTTGACCATAAACCTTTAGTGACTTTTAAATGGCAGCTACCACATAGCAGGGCGATTTTATCCACTTCATGAGTCCTCGCATCGGCAAACTCGGGTTCTATATGCTCATACTCGTAAATAGCACCACCACACACTACGCATCCAAAACCACATTCCTTTCTAATTTTTCTCTTGGTTTCAGATGGAATATTTCTGCTTAAGCCATATTTGTTAGTATGCATCCTTTTCTTAAGATTTATAACATAAAATCAACAATGTTTACCCAATTATTCAAAATTTCTATTTGGTGAATTTAAATTCTTTACAAAAATTAGCTAAACGTACTAAGTTACGTTTATATCCTTTTTAGAAGTAAATTACTTATTTTCTGGTGTTCATTGGTGGCCCCAAAATAACAGCAACTTGGTATCCTTAGTTTAAATGTTATCTATTCCTTAATATTCTTTCTAAAATAAGGCAAATGAATGTCAAGGGGAGGAATATGAAATTTGGTTGCTCTTTTTATTTTGATTGGAGTTCCATAATCCTCCAGAAAAGAAATCAGCAAAAAAAAATCCCACCATAATAATTATGATGGGATTCAAATTAGGTGATTCTAATTTATTATTCCCGTGTAATTTCCAGAATATCGAATTTCATGGTTCCGTTGGGTACCGAAATCTCAGCTGTATCTCCAACGCTTTTCCCCAACAATCCTTTTCCAATAGGAGAGTTCACGGAAATTTTGCCCGATTTTAAATCGGCCTCACTTTCAGCAACCAATTTGTATTTCATTTCCATACCATTGGTCTGGTTCTTCAATTTTACGGTGGAAAGTACAAGCACTTTAGAGGTATCCAATTGGGACTCATCAATTAATCTTGCATTGGCCAATGTAGCCTCCATTTTTGAAATTTTCATTTCCAAAAGACCCTGTGCTTCCTTCGCGGCATCATATTCGGCATTTTCTGACAAATCGCCCTTATCCCTGGCTTCTGCAATGGCTTGGGAAGCTTTGGGGCGCTCTACATCCCTTAAATAATTCAATTCTTCCTTTAGCTTTTTTAGTCCCTCTGCTGTATAGTATGATACGTTACTCATTGTGTCGTCGTTTTATAAATAGCAAAATCCTCTATAACAGCCGTTTCCATACGACTTATTTAGAGAGGATTTAACACAAATATATATAATTTTACGCAAATTTGCGTTAGCATTCCCCAAACATTAACAGGACATGAAACGATTTATTGGCCTTTTTTTCTTGCTTATTTTTTTGGCATGTGATAACAATAGCACCAACAGAAATCCATATTTACAAGAAATAAGCTTTAGGTTCGATGCCAACCTTAATCTTCCCTTGTATAGTCCGTTGACCAATACGGGCAGTGCCGTTTTAATAACCCAGGATGGTGTCGGTACCCGAGGGGTATTTATTATCAATGCCGGTTTTAACCAATTTCGTGCCTTTGAGGCAAGCTGCCCCAACCATGCACCCAATGAGTGTTCCACCATGACCTTTAACGGACAAGTGGCCACCTGTCCCTGTGAAGATTACGAGTACAGTCTTTTTACAGGGCAAATGCTGAACAGGCCAGATGATGGAAATCGCTATTACGATATGTTGGAATATAGAACCAGTTTTGGCGGGAATAGTGTTACGGTAACCAACTAAACATAAAAACCCCAAACAACCAAAGCGATTGCTTGGGGAATTATTGATTATCAAATTAAAAATTAACCGTAGCTCCCAGCAAGAAATTAATACCCGCTTGAGGATAATAGCCAGCACCTTCAATTGTGGTGATTACCCCTGGAACAGAAAAGTCATCATCATAGGTGAAAAAATATCCATTGGAAACGATATCCGCATCGAACAGATTATTGACCAAGCCAGAAAATACAATGCTCTTTAAGAAACCATTGAAGGCAACTTCATATTGAACGTTTAGATCTGTTTGGGAATAGGCATCCAAAACAGAAGCTTCGGAATCAATATTGCCCATATACTGTTTCCCCACATATTTTGACAATACCGAGACCTGAAAAGCATCCGTAGGGCTATAAGTAATTATGTTGCCCGCCACAATATCCGGAGAATAGGCTATGTTCGTATTCCCTAGATTTTCCAACGCACCGTCTCGCTGAAATAAGAAATCTTGATTTTTATTGGTACTTAGGGCCAAGTTGGGTCTCCAAGTAAATTTGTCGCTAAATCTTATTTGGGCGTCAACTTCCAATCCTAAACGATAACTATCTCCCACATTGGCTCTTAAGGGTGCCCCAACATCGTTCAGTTCCCCGGTCAGCACCAATTGATCTTGATATTTCATATAATACACATTGGTGTTCAATTGAACATCTGGATTAATATAGCGCCAACCCAGCTCCCAATCGTTCAATTTTTCTGGTCTTGGATTTCCGTTTTCATAATCGTTCCGATTTGGTTCGCGATTGGCACGGGCATAAGAGAAATAGAAATTATTGTTTCGGTTTAAATCATAAGTGACACCGGCCTTGGGATTAAAAAAATTAAAGGTATCATCCACCAAACCTGTGTCTTCTCCATTGGCCTGATATGCCACGGTCCTATATTGTAAATCCCCGTATAAAGACCATTGGTCGCTTAGATTGTAATTGGCCTTGGAATATATATTGAAGTCCGTCTTTTTGGAGGTGTCATCATAGTACCGATCTCTATATGCGCTATTACTGGCAAATTCTGACCAAATGACCTCGCCAAAGTGGTCTCCTTCATACTTGTTCCAGCCTCCTCCCAAGATTAGGTTAAGATTGTCCTTATCATAAGTGGCAGAAAAAACGGTTCCATAAAAATTGTTGTCCAACCAACGTCTTCGAATTAAATCGGTCGTATTTACTTCCTCACCATTAACGATCAAGGGTTCAAAACCATAGGTCTCAAAATCATCATCTTCCCTATATTGTTCAAAAAATCCCCTGCCCCTCGTATAGTGCAGTGCAATATTTGTACTCCAATAGTCCGATAGCTTTTCGTTCCATAGAAGCTGGGAGTGATCCTGTTTGTAATCGTCTACCTCATTGTCATAAAACTGGGTATTCCCGTTTTCGTCGGTATAAATTCCCGATGGGTTAAATGTACGATCGGTTTCTAATGTGTTGGCATCAATACCATTCCACGCTTGATACGTTATTTCATGACCGCCAAAAAGCAAGGCTTTTATAAGCGTATTGTCATCTTTATAGGCCCCTTGCAAAAAATAGGAATCCAAATCCGAAGAAGCCCTATCGATATAACCATCGGAATTGATCCTGGATAACCTACCAGAAATCTCGACCATATCGTTTAAAAGACCGGTACTGAATTTAATGTTGCGCCTAAACGTATTGAAACTACCGTAGGAAGATGAAATCTGTGCATAGGCATCTTCTGAAAAACCATCGGTCAAGACATTTAAACTTGCTCCGAAAGCCCCCGCACCATTGGTGGAGGTTCCTACACCACGCTGCAATTGTAGACTTTCTGTAGAGGAGGCAAAATCTGGCATATTGACCCAAAACGTACCTTGTGACTCGGCATCATTGTAAGGAATTCCGTTGATGGTAACATTAACCCGGGTAGCATCGCTACCCCTTACGCGTATTCCCGTGTAGCCCACTCCGGCTCCGGCATCGGAAGTAGTTACCACGGAGGGCAAGTAGTTCATGAGGATTGGAACATCCTGACCCAAATTTCTGGGTTTAATTTGTTCCTTGGTCAGGTTTGAAAAGGTAACAGGTGATTCCTTGGTTACTCGGACTGCGGAGACAAAAACCTCATCCAATACTACTTTTTTACCCTCTAGGGAATCCGTTGGTTGTTGTTGGGCCAAAGAGCCCATTGTTAGCCCCAAAAGGGCCGTTGTTGTGAACATAGAGTATTTCATTCGTAAAAGTGTTTACGAATAAAAGGGGCTATTATTCTGAATTAAAATTGATTTTTGTGAAATTAAATCACGTAACATTCAATGAAGATCGCGCTCATAGCATGTTGGCTACTGCACCATCTCGTGCCGCGTTCAAAAGGCCCTAAGGACTTTTTTCTGTGGCCGTCCCTTGGCAGCATTATCCGCCCAGGTTCATTGGGTATAATCTCAGCTTCCTCCAAAATTGGAATCGGCACCCCTTTGAGATGGGACAAATGTAAACCAGTTTTTCTAATTTATTGAGTTCTTTCCAAAAAAAATACTGCTATTATAACTGAGATTATGAAACAAAAAAAGGAGCTGCCTAAGCAACTCCCTTCACAACCAACCAAAAAACAACTTTTCTAAACTTTCTAATAACCATAGAACCAATTTTCTAAAACAAGAATGGTCCAATTATAATTATCGGGGAAACGAGTTCAATTCAAAATCATAGTTCATTTGTTGGTTCCTTCATAGTTAATAGTTAGTGTTTCTATAAAGGTTCATTTATATTTTCAGTGGGTACCCCCTTATTCATTTTCCTTTTACATTTAGTAAGACACACAAGTATCTAAAAGGTCACTTTTAGAAAGAAAAAAATTAGAATTATGGTATCATGAAACCAATACCTTGATATTGATTCAAAATGAAGATTTAACACCCCTTTAAAACTCATAATCTGATTTAGTTCGTAACTAGTATGAATGGAAACGTCCAAGAACAAGTTTACCTTTAAAATTGTTGTTAGTTATCTCTTGCTACTGGTTTTGGCTGGAATTGTTACTTATTTTGTGTATTCTGAAGTAGGTTCATACCTGAAAAAAGAGGTGGGTGAAAATGGTGATTCCAAATTACTAAGGACCGGTTCCCTAATAACACAACTCTATGAAGCAGAAGGATTATCCAAACTTGCATTACAGTCCAAGGAGAAAAAGGATTTTGATAATTATATTCTCAAGACAGACTCCATTACCAAAGACATAGACCAATTAAAAATCTCCACTACAAGTGACTATCAAAAAAAGCTATTGGACAGCCTTCAAATACTATTAGAAAGAAAAGTAGCCAACAATAAAGTATTAAGAACACTTAAAACGAAAGATAAGACAAGTACAGCCATTCAAAAGGCCTTGAAAGAGTTTGACCAATTAGAGGAATCCTTGGGAGTTATTACACCAAAAGGTATAGCGCCCAACATAGACGAATTATCTCCAAAAGCACAGTCGGTTATAAGGGATATAGCCAAATACTTAAATGAAAATGTACCTGAAAATAACAAAGGAGAAAACGCCCTAGAGGCCGATAGCGTTTTACAAGCTTCAAAAGCTCTTCTGGAGGAAGTAGAAAAGGAGAACAGAATCAATGAAAACAGTTTAGCCCTTAGGGAAATAACCATTATTAAAACAGATCTGGAACTGTCTCAACAACTGCGAAGTATTCTTACTTCCTTTGAACAGGAAATTTTGGTAAATACTATCAATGAGAACATTAAGAAAGAAACTGCCCTGAATAGAAGTATAAGATTAGCTATTATTGCCGCAATTCTTGGCTTTATAGTAGTAGGCATATTTATTTTTATTCTCAACAGGGATTTTTGGAAGGCAAGTCTTTATCGGCAAAAACTGGAGAAAGAAAAAAAATATTCCGAGGCACTTTTAAAGAGTAGGGAACAACTTTTAGGAACAGTGAGTCATGACCTAAGGACGCCGCTTAATGCCATAATAGGGTATACCCATCTCTTGGAAGAATCTAACATTTCCCAAGCCCAGAGCAGACATCTTGGACATATTAAATCCGCCACAGATTATGTAAACAATTTGGTAAACGACCTACTTGATTTTTCCCAATTGGAAGCCGGTAAGATGACGCTAGAGAAGGTTCCTTTTTCACTATATTCCCTACTGATGGAGACGGTAGAGGATTTTAGGACCATACATGAAAAGAAAGATTTAACTACTACACTTCATATTGATAAAGCACTTAAAAGGAGCATTATAAACGACCCTATCAGAATCAGGCAGATTGTTTCAAACCTGTTGGGAAATGCTTACAAATTTACCAACCAAGGAGAAGTTCGTTTAGAGGCCTTACCATGTGACCATGGAAAAAAAGTAAAAATCATCATATCTGATACAGGAATTGGAATTTCAAAAGATGAGCAGCAACAAATCTTTAACGAATTCACACAAATCAAGGACAAAGATTTAAAAAAGTATGGAGGATATGGTTTAGGGTTGACCATTTCTAAAAAACTTACCGAATTATTGGGAGGGACCATTGGACTAGAGAGCGATTTGGGCAAGGGCAGTACATTTACCTTAGAGTTGCCTGTAACATATTCCAAGGAAAAGGAAGTACCTAAACCTAAAGAGGTTCGAGAGTTTCCGCTTGCTGGCTTTAAAATACTAATTATAGACGATGACCCTTCTTTTTTACAATTATTGGGGGAGATGCTAAAAAGTGAAAATATAAAAACACATCTCTTTACAGATTTTCATCAAATAAAAAAAGACAGTCCTTTAATCTATGACTTGGTCCTAACGGATATTGAAATGCCCCAAGCTACAGGATTTGAGGTCGTAAAAAAATTAAAACAGGAATCGTATTTTCATTACAAGGACCAACCGATTGTTGCCATGACGGGCAGACGAGATATCAATAAGACTTTGTTTTTGAAGAAAGGATTTAATGATGTTCTTATAAAACCATTTACAAAAACTGAAATCCTGAATACTGTATATGGATTGATATCAGTACCTAAAAAGGAAGATGTCATTACCATCGAGAACGAGAACCACAATACTTCTATGTTCCAACTTACATATATAAAATCCTTTTTAGGTGATGACGAAGAATCCGTTCAAGAAATTTTAAAAACATTCAGGGAAGAGAGTTCAAGAAATTTGGAAGAACTGGAACACGCCCTAATTGCCAAGGATTACAAAAGCTTAGGGGCAATTTCCCATAGAATGCTTCCTATGTTCCGCCAATTACAAATTACTTCATGTATACCGATACTGGAAAAGTTTGAGAAAAACAACGAAGAGAACCTCAAAACACTGGCCCTACAACTAAAATCCCTTAAAGGGAAAATGGTGCAGCTAAACGCTCAATTGGATAAAGAATTGAACTAAATATCCAAGTTGTAATGGTGGATTCTATTATATAAAGTCTTTCGGGTTACTTGTAATAATTTAGCCGCTTTGGATTTATTGTAATTTGTTCTCTTCAAGGCATTTAATATTTGTTCCTTTTCAAATTCCTCCTTGGTCAAGTTTACCGAACTAGCTGTTATTTCAGAAGGAGCAAGCATTTCTGAGGGTAGCACATCGGGTATAATTTCATTGCCATCAGTGAGCAAAACAGCCCTTTTGATAATATTTTGTAGCTCCCTGATATTACCGGGCCAATGATAGGTCATAAATATATCCCAAACCTGATTTGAAAAATCCTGAATGTTCTTTCCCAGCTTTTGGTTGGAGACTTTTAGAAAATGATATGCCAAAACAGGCAAATCTTCCAATCTCTCTATTAATGAAGGAATTTGCAGTGAAAACTCATTTAATCTATGATAAAGGTCCTCTCTAAAATTACCTCTACCTACAGCCTCCTTTAAATCTTCATTAGTTGCCGAAATGATTCGGACATCTACCTCAATTTCCTTATTACTGCCTATGCGCTTGATTTTTCTTTCCTGTAACGCCCTTAGCAGTTGAATTTGGTTTTGATAGGAAAGATTGCCTACCTCATCCAGAAAAAGGGTGCCACCACTGGCGGCTTCAAAGCTACCTACCTTATCAGAAACAGCTCCGGTAAAACTCCCCTTCAAATGGCCAAAGAATTCACTAGCCGCCAATTCTTTAGGTATTGCCCCACAATCCAAAGCTACGAACGGCTTGTCATGCCTTTTACTTTTATTATGTATTGATTTGGCGGTCACCTCTTTACCCGATCCACTTTTACCGATAATGAGAACGGACATATCCGTTGGTGCCACCAAAGAAATATATTCATCCAATTTTTTTGTAGCCGAACTCACAAATTCCACATTCTTCCCCTCCTTTCCAGAATTTAAATCATCATCTGTATTCGACTCGCTCTCCTTAATATCCTTGGATACGAATGAGGAAGCTCTTTCCCCTTTGTCCAATGCCTTTTCTATGGTCTGTAAAATTTGGTCTGGGGTAAAAGGTTTAGAGACATAGTCAAAAGCACCTTGTTTCATTGCCTCTACGGCGGTTTGAACTTCTGCATATCCGGTCATTACAATAATCGGAATATTCTCGCCAATTGAGGCAATGAGTTGGATTCCATTTAGATCGGGAAGCCTAAGGTCGGTCAATATTAAGTCTGGCGCGTTTTCCTTAATTTGTTTTGATCCATCTTTACCCGAGGAACTCAGGAATACCTCATATCCTTTTTTTGTAAAAAAACGTTGGAGCATCTTGGCAAATGAGGTATCATCCTCTATGATCAAAATCTTGGGCATATTGGTCTTCATTCAGAAATATTGGGGTCATATAAAATTAGTGGAAGCCGACCAGTATTCATTTTAAAATTATCATAAAGATTCATCCCTTTATTCATTGAGTCAAAAAAATAGGAAAAGGCGACAAAATGCCGCCTTTTCCTGACCAAACCAACTTGATACAAACAAGTTATATTTTTAGTTTGTCTTTAGAATTACATATCTAACCAATTTCCTTGCTCATCAGCATAAAGAATACCCTGAGTACCATCTTTCAAAACCACATCCAGCTTGTATTGTTGCTTATCGTTCACATAAGCCTTATTTATAGTTGCAGTGGGATAATTTGTGGATACCGCATTGGTAACCGCCTCTGGAAGTTCGGATGTATCTATTTCAGTAAAATCTGCAACTTTGGCCACCATTTGCGTAACATCCGCTTGGGCTATCTCGGTTTGCTGACCAATTACTTGTAAACTTCCTATAGCCAGTGCTCCTAATAAAAATAACTTTTTCATGATTTTTAGAATTTTAATGTTAATAATCACTTTCATATTCAGCTAATAGGAAAGCAAAATGATGCCAATCTTCGCAATTCTAGTTAATCATTTCATTTTTAAACATTTACAAAATCGCCCTGTATATATTCTTTGGGTAATTCTGTATCGGAAAACAGCGTAGTGTGTATCTATTACACACTGGTGAATTCATATTTAAACAGGTTGGCAGGTTTCAAAAATCCTTTTTGAGTTCAAGGTTTTCAAAAAAAAAGCTGCCGAAGCAGCCTTAAATAATCTTGAGTATTCTTTATTTCGTCTTTTTGGTAATCCAATTTCCGTATGGGTCTATATAAACGGTTCTTCTGGTACCACTTTTTAAAACCATAATCAATTTGAATACCCCTCTAGAATTTCTGTAGGCGGCACCAAGCTTGGAAGTAGGATATTCTTTTAAAATTTCCTCAACCACGGCAGGTGTCAATTCGCTAGATGGAATTTTTTTATAATCATCGTTGATTCTCTCTTTGGGTATTAAACTATCGTTTTGACTATACATGGCTTTCACGTTCATGGTTAATCCAATGGCCAAGAGAGATATTATCATGTACCTTTTCATTTCAAATTATTTTAAGTTCACAAAAAGTTTACTCTTTAAGTACGAAGGGAAAGCACCTTTAGATGTTGGGAGAAGTGGTTTTTATATTTATTTAACGTAAAAAAAGCCGCCAAAGCAGCCTTTCCTAACAAACTATAGAGAACAATTTACATCTCTATCCAATTCCCATCGGAATCGGCATAAAGTTCCATACTACTACCATCTTCCGTAGAGACTTCCAATTTGTACGTGCCTTCCTCGTTCACATGTGCCTTATTGATGGTTGCTCCTGGATAATCAGTTTCTAAAGCGGTAACGACTTCATCCGGAACATCCGAAACGGCAATTTCCTTATAATCTTGGACCATCACTTCTTCCATAATTCCATCATGGAAAATTATCGGCGTGGCCGCCGTACCTATGGTTAATCCTCCTATGGCTAAAGCTGTTGCTAATACTAATTTTTTCATCTTGACTATTTTTAAGTTAAACTTCTATAGTCCAACATTGAAAAAACAATGCCATGATATTTTGACCCTTAAAAAAACGATTAATTCTTTGTTTTTTAATCAGTTACAAAATTACCTAACACTTTAGTACATGTATAATTATGTGGTTATAACAAAAAAAGTGTGTATTTAATACACACTTTTTTTGTTATTATAATTGCAAATTAAGCTTGATGCGAATCTTTTAACAAATCCAATACTGTTTTCACAGGGTTAAAGGTTACCAAAGGCACCTCTACCATAATGGTATTCCAATGGGCCATTGCCCCATTCCATAAACCAGGTAATTCCAAAGCTTTTAGTTCTTTACCGTCCTTAGTCTTTCCTGTTATAAAACCTTGTTTGCTATCCACGAAATCCATCAAATTGTACTTGTTGCCATTAAAATCCCTAATTCCGCAAACCAAATCCACTGGGTTGAAATGAGTAGAATTCTGCAAAATGTTCACCTGTTCTTCATTATTCATATCTATTTGAGCAGATTCTATAATTTGTAAGGAGATTTCACCTTTTGCATTTTTAATCCAGAAAGGTCCCCCACCAGGTTCCCCTTCATTCTTTACCATTCCACAAATTCTAATGGGTCTATTTATTTTGGACTTTAAAAGGTTTATTTTTTCTTCCTCGGACAATGAACCAAATCCTTCCTTGAATTTTACGTTTAATTCATTCTCCAAAAACTCTTTAATCTCTACTAAATCGGCTTGGGTAGCATTGGCATCATCCAACATTTTGGCATATTTAAAAGCCTTGTCCTGTACTTTTAGTAAAATTCCGGCTAATGTTTTCTTGCTGTCCGCTACGGCCTTGGCACCTTCCATAACGGCGACATTATCAATATTTTTAATAAAGATGATATCCGCGTCCTGTTCGTTTAAATTTTCTATTAGAGCTCCATGGCCTCCAGGTCTGAACAAAACAGATCCGTCTGGATTTCTAAATGGTTTGTTCGCCATATCCACCGCAATAGTATCCGTAGAAGGTTTTTGAAATGAATAATCAACAGCAAATGAAGTCCCGGTGTCCTTGGAAACTCTATCGCCTACCTCTTTAAGTTCGGATTGAAACATTTCTTCATGCTGCTCAGAAATGGTAAAGTGTAAATTTGAGGCATTAGAGGAGCTTGCATACAAGGCACCCTCCTTTAAATGTTCTTCAAAAGGGGTCGCCGTATTTTCACCGTATTTATGAAATGGCAATAGGCCCTTTGGATAAAATCCGTAATTCAAGGCATTCTCGCCCAACAATTCTCGTACAAACAGATAGACTTTTTCCCCTTCTGCATCAATTGAATCAGGCAACCTACTCATGACTTTATCGTAGAAGGGCATTTTATCCATTCCTTCCGACAGTATTTTTATATCCTTATCGCCTTTGCGTTCTAGATAAGATTTTAAAGTTTCTTTCTTGGGGTTATAATTATCCAAAAAAGCAAATAAAGCCTTGAACATGCGAGAGGCCGCACCAGAAGCTGGAACAAACTTGAGTACATCCAAGTCTTTAACCCTGTTTTCGTACAAGGCGATTAAATCTTGTTCTTCTTGATCAGTAAAACGATATATACCATTTCCAACAACAGCCGCACTCTGCAAATCCACGAAAGGTATGCCTTCTTTAAACGTGTTGATTTGGTCCAATACTTTCTCTTTGGCAATTCCTTTT
Source organism: Maribacter cobaltidurans (assembly GCF_002269385.1). Classification (NCBI taxonomy): domain Bacteria; kingdom Pseudomonadati; phylum Bacteroidota; class Flavobacteriia; order Flavobacteriales; family Flavobacteriaceae; genus Maribacter; species Maribacter cobaltidurans. The sequence continues at coordinate 2,222,977 of NZ_CP022957.1, read as the reverse complement.
TTTGCCATTTGATTTTTGTCCTGTTCTGTAAATTCTATCATTTTCCTAGTAAATTATCTATATGTTCTACTGCAAGCTTAAGCCGCTCTTTTTTATTCCCTTTTAAGATAATAAAATTGCGATTATACTTCTCTAAAGTCGCCCTGAAATATTCAAACATTTCCTCTCTTTCATTGGGTTTATCGCGTAAATCGTCCGCCTCCCAAGGAATATCTATATAGGTTAGCAGATATAGGTCATACGTGTTTTCAATGGCATACTTTTCTAATGTAGGGTCGCAATCCCCAACATAATAGGCCTCTGAATATACCTTTGTTTCCAGTAAATCAGTATCGCAAATGAGAATCTCTGTAGCTTTTTTGGTCAGGTCGTTTTCCAGTTGCATTTGGCCTTCGGCGATAGGTAACAAATCTTCTGGTTCACAGGTCTTACGTTCGTTGTTCCATTTGTTTTGAAGGTATTCCCTTGCGTACTCTGGAACCCATACCGTATTATAATGTCTAGCGAGTTGTTCGGACAAGGTGGTTTTTCCCGTCGACTCCGGGCCAAAAAGGACCACTTTTAAGATGTCTGACGGTTGTTGTCTATACTTTTCTTCCATTCAAAATAACCTTGGATAGCCAAGATGGTAAATATAAGATATTGTAGGGAAAGCATGCCCCAACCTCTATAGGCATAGAGTGGTACCGTTATGATATCGGCTAAAATCCAAAGTGTCCAATTTTCCAGCTTTTTAAGAGCCATATACCACATTCCCGTAAAAAATACTCCGGAAGTGAAAATATCTATATAGTTGGAGGGACCGATTTCTACATCAAAAATTCGATAGACCACATAAGTAACAATCATGGTCATAAGAAAAAGGCCAAACCCAATAATCTTCTCTCTAGTATTAGTTCTGGAAATATGAACCACTTTTTTATTGTTCCTTGTCCTTGCCCAGTTCCACCATCCATATATGCTCATGACCGAAAAATAGAAATTCATCATCATATCCCCCATCAGCCTATCTCGATACAATAGATAGACCGTGAGGACAGTAGCTACCAAACCTGTGGGGTACACCAGAATATTTTCCTTTTTGGCGTACCATACACTTAGGATTCCGGTCACAAAAACAATCGCCTCAATCACGATAATAAATGTCTCCTTATCCTTGTAAGGTCCTAGGAAAAAATCAAAAATGAGGCTCATATGCGCTCCTGTCGGATTTTACCATTTTCATATATAGTAAGCCCTTGTCCATAAGTTCAAAAGCAGTTTTGATTTCGGTTTTCAGAACATCCATCACCGTATCATACGGTCCAAAAACCTGAGTACTTAATGGATTCTCCAGAATGACCAGTCCAGAATTTCTCAGTTTTTTAATAAAGTTGATGATGTGTTCCTCAAAATCGTCCTGTAAAGGGGAAAAGGTAAGTTCTACGGATATGTCCATGAAATTATGTTTTGGTAAAGATATTTGATTATTGGCGCAAAAACTATCCCGTTTTTTGCCTGATGCCATAAACAAGGGTAAAACCTTCAAACTCCATAAAATGCACATGGTAATGGGAGACCTTCCCATCATAAATAATCTCAGCGGTTGTTTGATTTTCAGAAAAGGAGAAATCGGTCACATGAATATGATGTAAAAAACTAATGCCCTGTTGACCGTAGATTTTATAGAGCGATTCTTTTGCTCCCCAAACTATGGTTAGTTTACGAACGATGGCCTCCGTATTTGCTAAGGTTCTATACTCTTCAAAAGGAGTGAATTTATGTGCAATCCTTAGAATCTTTTCCCTCTTCTTTTCTATATCGATACCTACTTCTTCAGATTTACTTATGATAATTCCTGTAAAATTATGGGAGTGCGTAATCGAAATTAAATTACCGTCTTTCAAATGGGGCTTCCCAAATTCGTCATAGTACAAATCTTTATCCTCGTATCCATAAAGCGCCATTAAATGTCGAATGCTTAAAAAGGCCCTTCGGTGTAATTCGGATTTCATGCCATCGTATCGCGATTGACAATGGTCGGATAACTGAATACCCTTTGCCAAATCACCCTCAGTTTCCCCTACCTTCCAGATAGCGATAAAAGTATCCTTGTTAACGGTTATGGTTTTGTAAAGTGGCATTAATTCAGTGGTATTTAGTACCTTTGCTGCTCATAAAAAGCTTGATGCTTAGATAACGAAAGTAAAAAGAAAAATAGATATGAGCACCACCACCATTCCATATGTTCCCTTTAAGGTTAAGAACATTAATCTTGCTGCTTGGGGCAGAAAAGAAATAGAACTCGCCGAGGCTGAAATGCCAGGTTTAATGTCTTTACGAAAAGAATATAAAAATGAGCAACCCCTAAAAGGTGCCCGTATTGCAGGATGTTTGCATATGACTATTCAGACTGCCGTGCTCATCGAAACACTTATTGCTTTAGGTGCAGAAGTGACTTGGAGTTCCTGTAACATATTCTCCACCCAAGATCAAGCTGCTGCGGCAATTGCAGAAGCGGGTATCCCCGTTTATGCTTGGAAGGGCATGACCGAAGAAGAGTTCAATTGGTGTATAGAACAAACCTTATTCTTTGGTGAAGACAGAAAGCCTTTGAACATGATTTTGGATGATGGCGGAGATTTAACCAATATGGTTCTTGATAAGTATCCGGAATTGGCAGGTGGAATCAAAGGATTATCAGAAGAAACAACAACAGGTGTTCATCGTTTATATGAGCGTGTAAAAAAAGGAACTCTTCCAATGCCCGCTATTAACGTAAACGATTCTGTAACCAAATCAAAGTTCGATAATAAATACGGTTGCAGGGAAAGTGCGGTGGATGCCATAAGAAGGGCAACAGATACTATGCTTGCAGGCAAAAAGGTTGTAGTAGCCGGTTATGGTGATGTAGGTAAAGGGACGGCAGCTTCTTTTAAAGGAGCTGGCTCCATTGTTACCGTTACGGAAATTGATCCAATTTGCGCACTACAAGCCTGTATGGATGGCTTTGAGGTTAAAAAATTGGAGACTGTCATTGGTAATGCCGATATCGTTATCACCACCACTGGAAACAAAGATATCATACGGGGGGAACATTTTAAGGCACTTAAGGACAAGGCCATTGTTTGTAACATAGGTCACTTCGATAATGAAATTGACATGGCTTGGTTAAATAATAACTTTGGAGATACCAAAGATGAAATTAAGCCTCAAGTGGATAAGTATACTGTTAACGGCAAGGATATTATTATTTTGGCCGAAGGTAGGCTCGTAAACTTAGGATGTGCTACGGGTCACCCAAGTTTTGTAATGAGTAATTCTTTTACAAACCAGACTTTGGCGCAAATTGAGCTTTGGAAAAACCATGGGAATTACGAAAACAAAGTTTACATGCTTCCCAAACACTTGGATGAAAAGGTGGCGAAGCTTCATCTCTCAAGACTTGGAGCCGAATTAACAGAGCTTAATGAGGAACAAGCGGAATATATTGGGGTAACTGTAGATGGTCCTTTTAAACCGGATTATTATAGATATTAAGAACCCAGGAATAACTTTAAGACCCTTGCAGAAATGTGAGGGTTTTTTATTTTTAGCATAAGGCTTTAATTATAATGTAATATGGTTTAATTTCCACCTAGTGAATCATTTTTAATAACTATCAATTTCTGAAATTGACTGAGAAAACATATATGAGAAAAATTTATCTGGGAATTCTTACAATAGGATTATTTTTTAATTTGGGCCTGGCCCAAGAAGATGTTGCTATTGAAAAAAAGTACACCAAAGAAATAGACCGCTTGGCAAAAGCGAAAAAAGTAAAGGCTGCCTTTAGTTATATAGAGAATCAAAAAAATGAAACTACCGAGAATCATATAACATTGACGGAAATCTTGGCACCTCCCTTTAAAGAAGACAAAAGAGGCGTTGCATTTTCTAAAATGCTGGAAGAAGCGGGAGTGGACAGTCTTTGGACCGATAAAGTTGGTAATGTAATCGGATTGAGGAAAGGAACTTCTGGAACTTCCGGCTATGTTGGCATAGATGCCCATCTCGATGTTGTATTTCCAGAAGGCACCGATGTTACCGTAAAAAAAATGGGAGATACCCTAAAGGCGCCAGGTATCGGCGATGACACCAGAGCTTTGGCCAATCTTATTTCCATGTTAAAAGCGATGAACAAAGCGGATATAAAAACGGAAAAGGATGTGCTCATAGTAGGATCCGTTGGTGAAGAAGGATTAGGTGACCTACGGGGTATGAAATACATATTCAACGAATCGGGAATGGACATCGATTCTTGGATAGCCATTGATGGAGGCAGTATGGGAAGATTGAGCAATGCTGGATTAGGCTCCAAAAGATATAAATTGGTAGTGAAGGGAAAAGGAGGCCATTCGTGGGGAGCCTTTGGACTGGCCAACCCACACCACGCCTTGGGCAAAGCCATTGATCTGTTTTCCCAATCCGCTTGGGACTATACCTCTGGAGACATTTCCAAAACCAGTTTTAATGTAGGTCGAATAGGAGGTGGTACGTCCGTAAATTCCATCCCTTTTGAGTCATGGATGGAAGTGGACATGCGAGCCATTAGTCCAAAAAACCTAGATGAAATTGAGGCTATATTCAAATCCTCCGTAGAAAAAGCTATTAAAGAATACAATGCCAGTGGTGTAGCTGGCGAAGTGACCTATGAACTTATTAAAATTGGGGACAGGCCATCAGGTGAACTTTCTGCGGATGTCCCTTTAGTACAAAGAAGTATGGCCGCCACCGAATATTTTGGTGCCACTCCCTCACTGGGAAGGGGCTCTACGAATATCAACATTCCCGTTTCTAAAGGCATACCTGCAGTATGTATAGGCAGAGGCGGTTCTGGTGGAGGGGCGCACTCTCTTCATGAATGGTATATTAATGATGAACCCAGTGAGGAATCTATAAAACTTGCCCTATTGATTACTTTGGCACAAGCCGGATTGAGCAAATAAAAAAAGAACCGAGTATGACAATTTATGTGGATATGGACGAGGTATTGGCAGATACCTATGGCGCCCATATTGATATTTACAACAAAGAATTTGATGGTAATCTTACAGAGGATTACTGTATGGGAAAGGAAGTTTGGCATGTGGTGCCCGAAGCACATCAGGAAAGTGTTAGAAACCATGCCAGAAGGAGGGGATTCTTCAGGAGTTTAAAACCGATTGCCGACAGCCAAGAAATCCTAGAGCAACTGGCTGAACAATATAAGGTCTATATCGCTTCTGCCGCTATGCAATTCCCTAATTCCTTGGAAGAAAAAAGCGATTGGCTGGATGAACATTTTCCCTTTATTCCTTGGCAAAATAGAATTCTATGTGGTCACAAGCATATTTTAAAAGGAGATGTTTTAATCGATGATAGAAGTTATAACCTCACACATTTTGATGGTAGACCGTTACTTTTTACTTCTCCACATAATATCCATACCACAGGTATTGAACGGGTGAATTCTTGGCAAGAGGTTGCCGAAAAACTTTTATGATGTTCTATAAAAAGATCAAACTTTATTTTGCCCCATATAAAACTCAGAAAAGAAGTAAAAAAGAACTCCAAAAAATTATAGAAAAAATTGTTGAAGAGAAGTTAAGGGAGATTGGCTTCTTTAAGTCTAAAAACGATTTTTATTTTAAACATCTGGATGTGGATAGGGAGGCATTTATTTCATTTCATACATCCATGAATTTCACGGGTACAATTCTCTCCTATAATCCTATTATTGGGTTTATACATAAAGAGGTAGAAAAGATATGCAAAGAAGTCGCTTTCGAATATTATGGAGAAAATTTCCTTTATAATACTTGGACAGAATCTTTAGGTTACCTCACTAAAAAAAATGAGTATATCACATGGAAGTTTAAATTAAAATCCAGCGAAAGAGCAATACTTAAAAAGGTCGATTCCATGATGTCTACCATCAGAAAGTCTGCACTTCCAGAATTGGAATTATGCTGCAACGATGAGTATTTATTTGAGGTTCTGGATAAACATAAGTTAGGCTTACAAATTAATAATAGAATAAAAGCTCCAATCCTACTATTAGTAATGAACAAAAAGAATCAAGCATTGCAATTGGCCCACCAAAGACTCTTGCAAGTAAAACCTTCGCAAAAAAACGAAGATGTTCAGGAACCTGAGCAATTTAAATCACCTGAAGAGGCCTGGTCGTTTTTCAAAAGGGATAAAGATCCTAAATATTACTATTATTACTCACAGTTTTTCAAACGTTTTAAATCTTATTTGGAAGTTAACCAAAATCATTGTTGACCTTCCCTTTTGATAAATGTTAAGTCATTACTTTCAATATTATCTATTCCTTTTCCTATATCAATTTTATAAGAACATTTTTTCCAAAATCTAAAATTTTACATAAAAAAAACCCTCACAATGTGAGGGTTTCATTTTTTATAGAGAACTATTTCTTAAGCTTCAAACGGCTCAATGGAAACATAGGATTTTCCTCCCGCTTTTTTCTCAAACTTAACCATGCCATCTACACGTGCGTGCAATGTATGGTCTTTACCTGCGTAAACATTCTCACCTGGATTGTGTTTAGTACCACGTTGTCTAACGATAATGTTTCCGGCAATAGCTGCCTGGCCTCCAAAAATCTTAACGCCTAATCGTTTCGATTCTGATTCCCTACCGTTTTTAGAACTACCTACACCTTTCTTATGTGCCATAATTTTAAGGTTTTATATTGTTATACTTTGAAAGTACGGCGATTAAGCCTTACCTCCGTCTAATTCGTCTTGCCATTTCTTCAACTCGTCCCACTTGCCTTCAGCAGCCAATTTAGCTTGTGCTGGCCAAGTATCGGTTACATGATTGCCACGTACATCAGCGATTATTTCAGCAATTTTCTCAGGAGTGGATTTTGCCAATTCCGCATAAGTTGAAATACCGGCGGCATTCAAGGTTTCTGCAATTTTTGGTCCAATACCTTCAACCTTTTTAAGGTCGTCCGATTTTGATTTTGCCTTGGCTGCTTTTGGCTTGGAAGCAACAGATTTTTCTACTGGAGCCGCTTTACCTTCAGCCTTTGGTTTTTCAGGAGCTGCTTTTTTGGCGGCCGGTTTGTCCTCCTTTTTAGCAGGGGCTGCCTTCTTGGCGCCTTTTGCAACAATAGACTCGATTACAATCTCTGTTAAAGATTGCCTATGTCCATTTTTCTTCCTGTAACCTTTACGTCTTTTCTTGTGAAAAACGATTACTTTGTCACCTCTTAGGTGCTTAATGACTTTAGCCTCTACAGCGGCTCCGTCTATAGCCGGGGCGCCAACGGTTACGTTCTTACCATCATCCAAAAGAAGAACGTTGTCAAAAGTTACCTTTTTTCCTTCCTCTGTCTGTAAACGGTGAACGTACACTTTTTGGTCTTTCGCAACTTTAAATTGCTGCCCTGCCATCTCTACAATTGCGTACATATCGTTAAAAATGTATTGTTAATGCCCAGTGGATTTTTTCCAAAGGCGGGTGCAAATATACTGCTTATTCCTTAACGTACAAGGGTTTTTTTATGAATTTAGCTACTCCTTCGCTTTAAATTATTGGAAGATTTAAATAATTGCATGAAGGCCAATGTAAGCACCAAGGTAGTAACAAAACCCATTGTGGCGACGACCAAAAAAACTATGGCCTCAAAATTCTCGTATTCCTTGGCCCATTTTGTGGAAAGTTCCTCTAAAAAACCAGGGGCCAATTCCGTGGAATACAAAGCAAAAAACAAGGTGAAAATAATCGTAGCGATACCTCCTGTTATCAGTCCGCCCATAAAACCCTTGCCATAATCAAAAGTTTCAGGTTCCTTTATCTTAAGGTATTTTATGGTTTCATATACGCCAAATCCTGTAATAAGGGCATTGAAGAGACTATAAAATACGTTGGTATGCAGCCCCAATAACGCCAGAACCAAAAAGTACGCTATGAGACATGCACTGGTTACTATGCCGAATCTAATCGGGAGGGTTAAATTTTTCATGAGAATCCTGTTTTTCCCTTTAAGTTAAGAAATCTTTTATGATAATTTGGCCTCATAACTCCAAAAATCCAACTGTTATTTAGGATTAACCTTACAAAAGCTTATTTTAGTGTAACATTCAATATAAAATTCACCCATACCATTTAAATAAAAACTAAACACTGAAAAAATGAAAAAACATGTATGGTTGGCTACAGGCCTTCTTTTTTCTTGCTCCACTATTTTGGCGCAAGAAGTAAAATATGAGGAATACGACCTGGACAATGGTCTCCACGTAATCCTGCATCAAGACAATACCGCCCCGGTGGTCACCACATCAGTAATGTACCATGTTGGAGGCAAAGACAGAACGGAAGGTAGAACAGGATTTGCCCATCTATTTGAGCATCTATTGTTCGAGGGAACCAAAAACATTGAAAAAGGAAAGTGGTTCGAGATCGTTTCCGCTAACGGCGGTAAAAACAATGCAAATACCTCTCAGGACAGAACCTATTATTATGAAGTATTCCCTTCCAATAACCTAAAGCTAGGCTTATGGTTAGAATCCGAGAGAATGCTGCACCCAGTTATCAATCAAAATGGAGTAGATACACAAATTGAAGTAGTGAAAGAGGAAAAAAGGCTACGATATGATAACTCACCATACGGCCAATTACTTCCTGTACTAGGAAAAAATCTTTTTGAAAAGCACCCTTACAAAGACCCAAATATTGGTTACATGAAAGATTTGGACGCAGCAACCTTGGAGGACGTTGTTGCCTACAATCAAAAGTATTATGTACCTAATAATGCCGTACTCGTAGTGGCCGGGGACATTGATGTTGATGATACCAAGAAAATGATAAAGGATTATTTTGGGCCTATTCCAAAAGGAGCGGAAGTTACTCGAAATTATCCCCAAGAAACACCCATCACTACAGAAAGAAAAGCCACAGCCTACGATCCCAACATCCAAATACCGGCAGCAGGATTGGCATATAGGACACCTGGTTTTAAAGAAAGAGATGCCTATGTTTTGGATATGATATCCACTTATTTGAGTGATGGCCCTACGTCAAAGCTCTACAAAAAAATGGTAGACGACCAAAAGCAGGCATTACAAGTTGGCGCCTTTAATATTCCGCAAGAGGATTACAGTATGTATCTTGTATTTGCGTTACCAGTGGGCGAAACTTCCACGGATACACTTATATCCGAAATGGAAGAGGAAATTGCCAAAGTGCGAACTGAGCTTATTTCAGAAAAGGACTATCAAAAACTTCAAAATAAATTTGAGAATCAGTTCGTGAATTCAAATTCAAGTGTGGAAGGTATTGCAAATTCCTTGGCTAGAAATTATATGCTTTATGATGACACCTCATTGATAAATAAGGAAATAGATATTTATAGGTCAGTGACACGTGAAGAAATCATGGAAGTGGCCAACAAATACCTAATGCCAAATCAACGAGTCATTATAGATTATTTACCCGAAGAAAAACCTTCAAATTAAAACTGAAATGAAAAAATTATATATACTATTTTTTACAGTCCTAGCTACCTTAGTGTCACAGGCACAAGTAGATAGAACCAAAATGCCTGAACCTGGACCAGCTCCAGAAATCAATCTGGAAGAACCTCAAAGTTTCAATCTCAATAATGGATTAAAGGTAATGGTTGTGGAGAACCATAAATTGCCAAGGGTATCCATTCAATTGACCATAGACAACCCTCCTATTTTGGAAGGCGACAAGGCCGGTGTTTCAAGCTTAACGGGGTCATTGATGGGAAAAGGATCCAAAAACATCCCTAAGGACGAGTTCAATGAAGAGGTGGATTTTCTTGGGGCCCGACTTAATTTTGGTGCACAGAGTGCTTTTGCAAGTTCACTTTCCAAGTATTTTCCCAGAATGATGGAGTTGATGGCCGATGCCGCCATTAATCCAAATTTCACCCAAGAGGAGTTTGATAAGGAAAAGGACATTTTAATTACGGCCCTAAAGACAGAGGAAAAAGATGTGTCGGCCATTAGTGGAAGGGTTCAAAGGGCATTGGCTTATGGAAAAGACCATCCATACGGTGAATTTACCACGATAGAGACGGTTAACAATGTTAAGCTAGATGACGTAAAGGCCTTTTACAGGGATTATTTTGTGCCGGCGAATGCCTATTTGGTAGTAGTGGGCGATGTTAATTTTGACGAGGTAAAGGAATTGACGGAAAAATACTTTACTCCCTGGACCAAAGCTGTCCCCCCTTCTTATACCTACAGCAAACCTAAGGATGTCTATAATACGCAAATTAGTTTCGTTGATATGCCCAATGCCGTACAGTCTGAAATAGTGGTACAGAATATCGTTAACCTTAAAATGAAGGATGATGATTATCTGGCCGCCTTGATAGCAAACCAAATCTTGGGAGGTGGTGGAGAAGCCCGACTTTTTCTAAACTTGAGGGAGGACAAAGGGTATACCTACGGTTCCTATTCCGCTATTGGAGATGATAAATATGAACCTTCAAGATTCAGGGCCGTTGCCAGTGTTCGTAATGCCGTCACGGACAGTTCAGTAGTTGAAATTCTGAAAGAAATCGATAAAATAATTACGGAACCCGTGTCCAAAAAGGAATTGGAAAACACCAAGGCCAAATATGCCGGTAGGTTTGTAATGGCTCTGGAACAGCCACAGACCATTGCCAATTATGCACTGAACATCGAAAAAGAAGGATTACCAAAAGATTTTTACAAAACCTATCTAGAGCGTTTGGAAAATATAACGGTGGAAGATGTTCAAAAAGCGGCCAAAAAATACTTCAGCTCCTCTAATGCCCGCGTTGTGGTAGCCGGTAAAGGCAGTGATGTTTTGGAGAATTTGGAAAAGGTAGAGTTTAAAGGGAAGAAATTACCCGTTCTATTCTACACCAAAACTGCAGAAAAGACAGAAAAACCAGATTATAATGTAGCTACCCCTGAAGGTCTTACAGCTGAAAAAGTGATTGAAAAATACATCGAGGCCATAGGCGGAAAGGATAAATTGGAAAGTGTAGATTCCTATTCCATGACAGCCGAGGCCGAAATGCAAGGGATGAAACTCAACCTGGAACTTAAGAAAACATCCAAGGACCAGTTTATGCAGGATATTACCATGATGGGTAATTCTTTAAGTAAGCAGGTGCTGGATGGCGATAAAGGCTACACCGTGGCCCAAGGTCAACGCAAGGATTTTTCTGAAGAAGAAATCATTAAAATAAAGGAAGAATCTGCTCCCTTCCCTGAACTTAATTATCTGGCTGCAGGAGGTATTTCATTGGAAGGAACCGATATGGTAGGTGATAAAAAAGCATACAAAGTGAAAATCACCGACAATAAAACTGCTTTTTACGATACCGAAACCGGCCTTAAACTGCAAGAGGTAAATGTTTTAGAGATGCAGGGACAGACCATGCAACAAACCTTGGTTTTAAGTGACTATAAAGAGGTTTCCGGAATATTATTTCCCTATAAATTAACCCAAAGTATGGGAACCCAGAATATTGAGTTCATTGTTTCCGAAATCAAGGTCAACGACGGGGTCACTCCTGCGGATTTTGAATAGTATTACCTTTGTAATGATTTTAAGGGGCCCATTTGATTTTCAAGTGGGCTTTCTTATTTCACATTTTATAACTGGAAGTTTAGAGTCTATAAATCATAGGTTATTGCCCTATTTGGTATCTTTGCAGAATTATTAACACGCTTCTACTTAAGAATAGAAATATGAAAAAATATCTTATACCAATCCTAAGTTGCTTAGTACTTTTCATCTCCTGCAAGGAAGAAAAGAAAGAAAAAGCTCCTACACAAATGGAACAAGTTATGGCCATACATGATGAGGTCATGCCCAAAATGGGACAATTGGGAAAATTAGTTGGTCAATTAAAACCCATGGCAGATTCGCTAGGTGCAGATTCTCCAGAAGCTAAGGCGATGAGAGATTTACAGGATGCCAATAAGGCTATGATGGATTGGATGCAAAATTTTGGTAATAGATTTGAGCCAGAGGAAATTATGGAGGGCAAGGAACTCAGTGAAGAAAAGAAACAATGGTTAGACGAGGAAGAGGTTGAGGTCAAAGAGGTCAAGGAAAAAATCAATTCCAGTATTGCCAACGCAGAAGCCCTATTGGAAAAAGCTAATTAACTTCATTCCACCATTTTTCCTCGTCTTCCCGTAGTGAATCCAAATAAATGAATTCCCCAATTCTGGGTGTACTAATTGGCATATTCAATTCCTTTGCTTTTTGGGTTACCCGGATTACAGGATCGGTCCATGAATGCATTGCCAATTTAAAGGCACCCCAGTGAATGGGCATAATCATCTTCGCCTTTACATCAATACCGGCTTGCGCCGTTTCCTCGGGCATCATATGTATTTCCTTCCAGAGTTCATTATACTGTCCACATTCCATCATAGCGAAATCAAAAGGTCCATATGTATTCCCTATTTCCTTGAAATGGCTTCCATAACCGCTATCCCCACTAAAAAAGATATTGGTGCTGTCCATTTGAACGACCCAACTACTCCATAAAGTTTTGCCCCTATCCGCTAATCCACGTCCGGAAAAATGTTGGGCAGGTGTACATTTTAAAGAAACCTCTTCAAAAAGAGTATCATCCCACCAATCCATTTCGATAATATTAGCTTCGGGCACACCCCATTCCCTCAAGTGTGACCCCACTCCCAACGGAGTAAAAAACATTTTTACTTTATCCCTTAACTTAAGAATGGACTTATAATCTAAGTGGTCATAATGATCATGGGATAGGAGGACCATATCAATTGGGGGCAATTGCTCTATCTCGATAGGCAAGTGTTCACTAAATCTTTTTCCACCCAATAAAGGATGGGGAGCAGGGACAGGTCCAAACATAGGGTCGATTAAAATATTCTTACCATTTTTTTGAAACAGAAAGGCGGAGTGGCCAAACCATATAAGTCTTGCGGCTCCAGAATAATTGGCCAATTCCAAAGAATCTACTTTTACCGTAGGGAGATTACCATTGGGTCTAGTATTTGATTGCGAAGCGAAAAAGCCACGCATCCCCTTTATGTAATCACTGAATCCCATACTCATCTTTACCCCACCAAGGTTTTCAAAAACACCATTTTTATAGTTTGGGGATTTTGAGAAACGCTCCTTTTTTGTGTCCGGAATGGTACCGCCAAACTCCGGATTCAGATTTACAAAAAGTGCCACCAGAACAAAAAGTATAACCAGTATACTTATAATCGTTATCAACATACGTTTTAATATCCGTTTTAACCGTTTCACTAAAAGGGCAATTGATTCAAATCCACATTACCTCCAGAAATTATCACCCCGACCTTTTTATTTTGATAGTCCGATGCATTCTCCTGATTATCCCTTATCAACGCTGCCAAAGCTACGGCACTTGAGGGTTCTATTATAATTTTCATTCTTTCCCAAACCAATCGCATTGCCGAAATTATTTCTTCCTCCGTGACACAGACAATTTTGGCAACATGTTCTTTGATTATAGGAAAATTAACATCGCCCAAGGTGGTTCTTAATCCATCTGCAATAGTGTTTACGGTTTCGTTTCCTTCAATCTTTCCAGAAATCAATGACCTGTAGGCATCATCGGCTTCCATGGGTTCTCCCCCGATTACCTTACAGTTCTTGCCAAAGTATTTTGCAGTAAGGGAAGAGCCGGCAATAAGTCCACCACCGCCCACGGGACAGAAAATCACATCTAAATCCGGCTGTTCGTTCAATAGTTCCATGGCAGCGGTTCCTTGACCAATTATCACGTTCAAATCATTGGATGGATGTAAAAAAGTGGCACCGGTATCGTGGGATATCTTATCGGCCATGGTCTGTCTTGCTTCAACGGTTGGCTCACATTCATATATGATACCCCCATAAGTCACGACCCCTTCCTTTTTAACTTTAGGTGCGGATGTAGGCATAACAATATGGGCCGGAACACCTAGGCTCTTAGCAGCCAAGGAAACGGCTTGGGCGAAATTACCGGAGGAATGGGTCACCACACCCTTTTTTCTTTCTTCATCCCCAAGTTTTAAAATCGCATTGGTGGCACCCCTAATTTTATAGGCACCTGTTCGTTGAAAGTTTTCACATTTAAAGAAAACCTTACAACCCAGTCTTTTGTCGATTAGAGAAGAAGTTAATACGGGAGTTGCATGAACAAATGGAACTATTCTTTGATGACATTTAAGTAGCTCTTCCTTGTTCATGGCTTGCTTGTTTTATTTCCATTCCAACGTTTCTATGATACCCCTTATATCGTTTTGAAGGTAGGCCGCCGCGGGTAAAATGGAATCATAGTTTGGCTTGGTATAAAAATAGACAGATCCTGTTAAAAAATGTTCGGTACTATCGGTTACAAAGAACTGGGACTGGGAAGCGGCATTTCCCTGAACTTCGAACAAGGAACCATAGACCTTTTTATCAGGGTTTACATAGGGTTGTTCCACTATATTATCAGCTTTTACGGCATGTTCATAACTAAGACGCCTGGCATCTGTAATGAGTTTTTCCAGATTACCATCGACTTTTTTATAACTTAAGAAAATGGCACCCTTCATGTCTGGGTATATCAAAGAGAATGCGTTTTCCGAATCAAGATCCGGTGTAGCTAGCCCGTTATATTGAAACTTAAAGTCATTCATCTCCAAGTTCGAAAGGGGACCTTCCGGGTATTCCAATCGTATTTGAGCCTTTGGTTTAGGGATGGCCTGATCCTCACATGCAAAAAAAAGAAAGCTGCAAATAACAAGCAGGGACATTAGTTTAAGCTTCATGTGGCAATGTTACTTTAATTTGTTTCAATCTTTTTTTATCAAAACTTTCCACTACAAATTTATAATCTTGGAACACTACTTCCTCTCCCCTTTTTGGAAAACTTCCTGCCATTTCCAGTACAAAGCCTGCTATAGTTTCAGATTCACCCTTGTTATCCTCAAAAATATCCTCATCAATCGGTTTAATGACCCTATAAAAATCCTTGAGTGTCGTTTTTCCCTCAAATACGTAATTATAGTCATCCAATTTGGAAAAAACCAAATCCTCGTCATCGAACTCGTCGCTTATATCCCCAACTATTTCTTCAATAATATCTTCCAATGTTACAATACCGGAGGTTCCACCGTACTCGTCCACTACGACTGCCAAATGATTCTTCTTTGCCTGAAAATCTGCCAATAAATCATCCAACTTCTTGTTCTCTGGCACAAAGTAGGGCTCCCTTATCAAGGACATCCAATTAAACGACTTGCGATCCAGATATGGTAAAAGGTCCTTTACATATAATACGCCGAGTACGTTATCAACATTTTCCGAAAAAACAGGAATCCTAGAGTAGCCGTTCTTTTTGATTTCCTCCAGTATTTCAGGAAATTTCATTTGCTCATTCAATGCAAAAATGTCAATCCTAGGTCTCATTACTTGTTTGGTATCCGTATTTCCAAACGTAACGATACCCTGTAAAATCTTTTGTTCCTCTTTAGTGGTGTCCCCATGGGAAGTGAGTTCCAAGGCTTGCGATAAATGATCAACGCTCAGGTTGGATTTTTCCTTCCCCAACTTGTTATATAGGAAAATAGTACCGGCACGCATTGGAAGGCTTAGAGGTGAAAATAAAAAGTCCAACACTTTCAATGGATACGCCATAGTATTGGAGAAACTAAGTCGGTTTCTATTGGCATAGACCTTGGGCAATATTTCACCGAACATCAAAATCAAAAAGGTGGCCACTACCACTTCCAATAGGAACCTAACGGAAACAATATTGAACAACACCGTATTTACTTGAGAGAAAAGAGTGTCCCCAATTAAATTAAAAATCAGCACAACCCCAATATTAATGGCATTGTTGGCAATAAGTATGGTCGCCAATAGCTTTTTTGGACGCTCCAACAACTTAATCAAGATGTTGCTTTTGTCCGTTTTTTGCTCCTTTATTTCATTTATTTCCGTAACCGAAAGTCCAAACAAGGCCACCTCAGCACCAGAAATAAGTGCGGAGCACATAAGAAGAACGACCAACATGGCAATATTTAGTGCAAAAACACTATCCATCACCATAAAATTCAAGGTCAGTGGTAAAGGGTCAGGATCCAATTAATATATTTTAATGTCCAATTTTAGAATGGTAAATCGTCATCTTCATCCTGTCCTAAAGGTGCAGGAGTCTTAGGTGGTGTCCTTTCATCATCCTGATTAGGTTGTGATTGGGTAGATTGTCCGGAACTAGTGCCCATGCCACTTTCCTGTTTTGTTGTCAAAAAGGTAAAATCCTGCACGTGCACCTCAGTGGTATACCTTGTATTGCCGTCCTCACCCTGCCATTGCCTGTTTTTAAGACGTCCTTCTACATACACCTTATCTCCCTTGCTCAAATATTTTTCACAGATTTCCGCAGCCTTGTTTCTTACAACAATATTATGCCAATCCGTATTGGTAACACGCTCTCCTGTTTGTTTATTGGTATACGTTTCGTTGGTAGCCAATGGAAACCTACCTATACATCCCCCACCTTCAAAATAGTGCATCTTCACTTCGTCCCCTAGATGCCCAATTAGCATCACTTTGTTTAATGTACCGCTCATATCTTTTTTATTCTGTTCAAAAGTACTAAAATTTAAATGTTTTCATGAACTCCGCAATCAATACGGGCACCGGATATTTTTTTAGATCGGAAACCGCAATTCCCTCTTGCAGTTCAATAACCTCCTCTACAATCCAAAATTTGGTGTGCAAGTGCTGATGGGATAATTTGTGAACAATAAACTCTTTATTATATAAGCTCATTTGGGGTTTTCCTTTTAAGTTCAAAATTTCCCCATAACTCTTTTCAATTTGGTCCAACTCTGCTTCATTTTCTGTCTCCAACAAGGGAAACTCCCAAAGGTTTTGCCAAATACCCTTTCCTTTTCGCTGCCTAAGTTGAGTGATTTTGTCACCAGCTTCGGTAATACTTATAGGTACCAAATAGTTAAAATACCTTTTTTTTACTTTGGTCTTTCCAACCTTGACCGGTAAATTTTTTATGGTTCCTTTTGCCAAGGCCAAGCATCCATCAGCAATTGGACACATTTCACAATTAGGATTCTTTGGAGTGCATTGTATGGCACCGAATTCCATAATACCCTGATTATAATCCCCGATATTGATTGGGGGCAACATTTCCTGAGCCAACTGCTTAAAATATTTTATTCCTTCGGAACTATTAATGGGTATATCTACACCAAAATATCGGGACAATACCCTATACACATTTCCGTCCACTACCGCCTGGGGCTCGTTAAAACAAATGGATGATATTGCACTGGCCGTATAATCCCCAATTCCCTTTAACTTTAAAAGCTCCTCATAACTAGTGGGAAACACACCATTGTAATCCTGAACTACCATTTTTGCCGCGGCATGTAAATTTCTTGCCCTCGAGTAGTATCCCAGACCTTGCCATAGTTTTAAGACCTGCTCTTCTTCCGCATTGGCCAAATCCCTAACCGTTGGAAACGCATCAACAAACCTAAAGTAATACGGCATTCCCTGTGCTACCCTTGTCTGTTGCAAGATAATTTCCGATAACCAGATTTTATAAGGGTCCAAGGTCTCCCGCCACGGCAGATCTCGCTTATTTTCATGGTACCAGGCCAAAATTTTATCGGAAAAAGACATTGCCAAAAATAATAAGGGGCAAAAGTATCAGTTTAAATACTTAAAATTAGATCTTTAGAAAGAAAGATTGAATTTAATTTATATATTTGCAACCCGAAAAAAATACAGAAAATCTAATATTGTAAGATGACGAAAGCGGAAATTGTATCGAAGATCTCAGATAAACTGGGAATTGAAAAAGGAGATGTACAAGCGACAGTTGAATCCTTTATGGAAGAAGTTAAAACTTCTTTGGAGAGTGGTGATAATGTGTACCTACGAGGTTTTGGAAGTTTTATAATCAAAACCAGGGCAGAGAAAACAGGTAGGAACATCTCTAAAAATACAACCATCAAAATCCCCGCCCATAACATTCCTGCATTTAAGCCGGCAAAGGTTTTTGTAGAAGGTGTAAAAAGCAACGTACAAGTAAAATAATAATCTAAAAAGAAGAACTTTATGCCGAGCGGTAAGAAAAGAAAAAGACATAAGGTAGCTACCCATAAGCGTAAAAAGCGCAGAAGAGCTAACCGACACAAGAAAAAGTAGTTTTAGAAACTACTTTTTCGTTTTAATACCCACGTTCCTTGACATAGAGACTCCAAAGAGAGCCTCGGCAGATTTTTTAAATCTGTTTCCAGCATTGTTTAATCCATCTATCCCTAATTTTTATTGGGATGGATATAAATACATTCAGGTGAATAGAGAATTAATCGTAAGATCTAGTTCCGATGCCGTAGACTTTGCCTTATTAAAGGACGGAAAACTCACTGAGCTGCACAAAGAGGAAGACAATAATAACTTTTCGGTCGGCGATATATTCTTGGCCAAAATTCGCAAGCCGGTTACCGGACTAAATGCGGCCTTTGTCAACGTTGGTTATGAAAAAGATGCTTTTTTGCATTATCATGACCTTGGACCACAGTTATCTTCCATGTTAAAGTTCATAAAGCAAGTGAGTTCCGGGAAATTAAAGGATTACTCCTTGAAAAACTTTCCATTTGATAAAGATATTGATAAGAATGGCGTAATAACGGATGTTATTAAGGCCAATCAATCACTTTTAGTGCAAATTGTAAAAGAACCGATTTCCACCAAAGGACCCAGAATAAGTTCAGAGCTTTCCATTGCAGGACGATATCTAGTGATGGTGCCCTTTTCCGATCGCGTATCCGTATCACAAAAGATAGCGAGCAAGGAAGAGAAGGACAGGTTGAAAAGACTTGTCAAGAGCATAAAACCAAAAGGGTTTGGAGTCATCATTAGAACAGTTGCAGAAGGCAAAAAAGTTGCGGAACTGGACAAAGATCTAGAAAACTTGCTGAACAAATGGTCAGCAATGTGTAAAAAATTATATCGGGCTCAGACGCCCTCAAAAGTATTGGTGGAGCTCAACAGGGCTTCCTCTATCCTTAGGGATATATTTAACGATAGCTTTACCGGAATTTATGTGGACGATCCTACTTTATATGGCGAAATCAAGGACTATGTTTCAGAGATTGCACCAGAGAAGGAATCCATTGTTAAACACTACACCACCAATGTTCCTATTTTTGAGAAATTCGGAATAGACAGACAAATTAAAACTTCCTTTGGACGCACCGCGACCATGAGCAAAGGTGCTTATCTTATCATAGAACATACCGAAGCATTACACGTTATAGACGTTAATAGCGGTAACCGTTCCAGTAAGGCAAAGAACCAAGAAGATACAGCTTTGGAAGTAAACCTTTTGGCCGCTTCTGAAATTGCAAGACAGCTTCGCTTAAGGGATATGGGAGGTATCATCGTAGTGGATTTTATCGATATGGTAAAATCTCAACACAGAAAAAAGCTTTTTGACCATCTTAGGGATGAGATGAAAGATGACCGGGCAAAGCATAAGATCTTACCTCCAAGTAAGTTTGGGCTAATACAGATAACAAGACAGCGTGTTAGACCCGAAATGAACATTAAAACCACCGAAGAAAATCCTAACAAAGGTGGACAGGAGATTGAAGCTCCCATTGTATTGATCAATAAAATCAATGCGGATTTAGAGCGCTTGCTGAAAGGACCTGCTAAGGACAATAGCATTATATTGAACATACACCCTTTTATTGCAGCTTATATTTCCAAAGGATTCCCATCGATCCGTACCAAGTGGTTCTTGGAACATAAAAGATGGATAAAAATTCAACCAAGGGATGCGTATACGTATCTTGAATACCGTTTTAAAAATAAAGACGGCAAAACAATATATTAACGAAAAAGCGACTCCTTTTAGGAAGTCGCTTTTTTTGTTGGTAAGGATTTCGAATATGTAATGTCGTAAAAATTTGAACTCCTAAAATGCCGGAAACCTTTTCACAAAAATTATGCTTCCCTTACCTTTAGCAAGTAATATTGCAAATGAAATACTTGTCCATGTCAAAAAACAATCTACGGCAACAACAAGCCAAAGTTCTTCGCATTTCCCGGAAATTACACAGAACAACCGGTGCCCTTCTTTTTTTCTTTTTTTTATTCATATCGATAACAGGCCTGCTGCTGGGATGGAAAAAAAATAGCAATGGACTTATCTTGGCAAATACGGAGAAAGGGACCTCTACCGAACTCTCCGAATGGTTACCCATGCATCAACTTAAATCAAACGCTCAAAAAATATTCAGGGATTCCATTTCAAAGGAATTGTCATCGGAAATTAATAGAATAGACGTAAGACCGGACAAGGGTGTTTTAAAGTTTACCTTCAAGGACAATTTCTACGGAATTCAATTGGATGGGGCTACCGGCGCCTTGTTGAAAATAGAAAGGCGTAGGTCCGATTTTATTGAACAAGTACATGATGGCTCCATTCTTGACCATTATGCGGGAACTTCAGGCGGACCCATCAAACTCTTTTATACCTCCGTAATGGGTTTGGCCCTATTGCTCTTTACGATAACAGGATTTTGGCTTTGGTACGGCCCGAAAAGAATGAGAAGAACTTCAAAGGTTTAATGAAGCGTAACGAAACATATACTTTGGAAGAAGCCACCCGAAAACTGGAGGGTTACTGCGCCTATCAGGACAGATGCCATAAGGAAATTGTGACAAAACTAAAGGGTATGGGTATGATTCCCTTGGCAATCGACACCGTTATCTCCCATTTAATCAAGGAAAATTTTCTTAACGAAGAACGTTTTGCAAAAAGCTTTGCCAGGGGTAAATTCAAGATAAAAAAATGGGGTAAAAATAGAATCGTTAATGAATTGAAATTCCGTGATATTTCAAGATACAATATCCAAACGGCCTTAAAAGAAATAGAAGGTCCTGAATATTTTAACACACTGGACAATTTGGCTAAAAAAAGACTAAAACAAATCACCGAAAAAAATAGCCAAAAAAGAAAAAAGAAACTTGCCGATTACCTTTTATACCGTGGTTGGGAAAGTCATTTAGTGTACGATAAGGTAAATGAGCTGGTTGGTTAAGCCTTTCAACAAACTTAGGGCGTCAATTTCGTTTTTTGTTGTTGGTTTCAATTGCTTCGCTCAGGATAACAAGCTTACTGTTAATCGGTAATTTTCCCTTGACTATAATTCCCAACTTCTATCTACTTGTATTTTTCAATTTATCAGTCCTGGAAATGGCCCTTTCATTTTTTTGATCAATCCACTTTTGTCCTTTTATCTTTCGCATTAAAACATCATAATGACGCATTATTAACACATTGTAAAGCGCCTTGGCGAGGTTTTTTGGGTTCCTTGCAATAGCCCTTAAACTCATGGAGAAACCCGGAGTAATATATTTCATATAATGCCAATACCCTTCTGGCATATACAATACCTCTCCATGTTTTAAATTAGTCCTATAGCCATTCGCCTTCCTTAAAACAGGCCATTTTTCATAATCTGGATTAGAAAAGTCTATACTCTCGTGTGTAATCAAGGAATGGGGAACCTTATACAAGTATTTGGTTTCGGATTGTGGAAAAAGAATACACTCCTTTTCACCTTCAAAATGAAAATGAAATATATTTCCTAGATCAATATCGTAATGCATAAAAGTATATGAGTCCTGCCCCCCGAAGAACAACATGGGAAGCCCTTTCATTAGTTTGACCCCAAAATCAGGATACGAATAGTCCTGTTGTAATTCTGGCACCTCCTTTAATATATTCCAAAGAAAGATGCGGTATTTTGTGGGTTTTGTTTTAAGTAACTCTATATACTCTGACATTTTCATTTTTGCATGTGGCTCGTTAAATCCGTCCTCATGCTGCACGGGCCTATCATCATAAAGTGGTACGACCTTATCCCCCGCTATGTTCTTCATGTAGTCCAAATTCCATTTACTGAATGCAGGCCAATCCTGGATTGCACTTTGTATGACAACAGGCTTTTGGGGCTTGAAATAATACGTTATAAAATCTTCCTTGGTAATAGAAGCTACCTTTGGAATTTCTGTTAACTTCAAAGCAATTTGGGTTTTTAGTAAACCGCAAATTTAGTTAACACGGAGAAAATACTTTATTAAAATTGTAATAATGTAGGACTAGTCCGTCAATTTTGTCTTCTGTTTGGCCTCTTCGTTCCGTTCAATGGTGTGACCGGGTCTGGTCCATTTTGGCTTTTCGTTTAACGATTTAAATTCTGATTCCGTAGCCTCTACCGTTTTTGGCTGTGACACCTTGATAAACGGTTTTTGAGGATTCAACCCTAGAAGTTTGAGCATTTCCATGTCTTCATTAACATCGGGGTTGGGAGTCGTCAATAGTTTATCGCCGGCAAAAATGGAATTGGCTCCGGCAAAAAAGCACATGGCCTGTCCTTCCCTACTCATTTGTGTTCTGCCTGCCGATAGACGAACCTGAGTTTCGGGCATCACAATTCTAGTAGTTGCGACCATACGGATCATATCCCAGATCGCGATGGGTTCCATGTCTTCCATGGGAGTCCCCTCTACAGCTACCAAGGCATTAATGGGTACCGATTCCGGTTGGGGATTAAGTGACGCCAAGGCCACTAGCATGCCTGCCCTATCCTCTTCCTTTTCCCCCATTCCAATAATACCACCACTACAGACCGTTACATTACTCTTGCGTACATTGTCTATCGTATCCAAACGGTCCTGAAACGCCCGGGTTGAGATTACATCTTTGTAATAATCCTCTGAAGTATCCAAGTTATGGTTGTATGCATAGAGACCCGCCTCCGCCAAGCGTTTTGCCTGATTTTCTGTAAGCATACCCAAAGTACAACAGACCTCCATATCCAACTTGTTTATGGTGCGAACCATCTCCAAGACCTGATCAAACTCCGGACCATCCTTTACATTACGCCATGCAGCCCCCATACAAACTCTTGAACTTCCTGAAGCTTTCGCCCGAAGTGCCTGAGCTTTTACATGGGAAACCGTCATTAAGTCGTTTCCCTCAATATCCGTATGGTAGCGTGCCGCTTGGGGGCAGTATCCGCAATCCTCAGGGCAACCTCCGGTCTTTATAGAAAGTAACGTAGAGACTTGAACCGTATTGGGGTCATGATGTTTTCTATGAACCGTAGCAGCTTCATAAAGTAGTTCCATCAAGGGTTTATTATAAATATCAAGAATTTCCTCCTTGGTCCAATCGTGTCTAGATTCGCTCATAAATTCCATAAAAATTAACAGTAATCAAAAATAGCGGAATAAGTTCAGAAAATATAATTGGATATTCTAAACTTTGGAAAGCACAATACTCACAGCATTCCCACCAAAGCCAACAGCATTGACCAATACATTGTTTACATGAGAAGGGAAATTCCCATTTTCCAAAAAGGGAACCTTAATTACTTTCTGATGTTTCAACATTAATATTGCCATCTCAATATTCAGCATACCCGAAGCTGCAAAGGTGTGTCCAAGTTTCCACTTATTAGTAGTTAAAAAAGGAATATTGTTACCAAAAACTTTTTTTATGGCGGAAACTTCAGAAATATCTCCTTTTAGTGTTCCAGGGGCATGCATTACGACAACATCGATATTTTCAAGAGGTATATTTTTTAAAGCCATCTTCATGGATTTCTGAAAACACATGGCATCTGAGGAAATAGATACATTATGCTCTAAATGTTCCGTAGCATAACCAACCCCCTCTATAATCGCCAAGGAAGACGGATGTATACCTTTCTCCAAACAGGCCATGGAAGCTCCTTCTCCCAATACCATGGAATTCTCTTTTTTTTCCAAGTCAAGGGACTTACAGGGATAGTTCCGATTTCGCCAAGCTAAGGGTAATTTGGTATTAGAAAGCTCTCTAGAGTAAATTTTCAAGGCTTTCATTTGTGCAATGGTAAACGGGGTCAAAGGAGCTTCGCTACCTCCCACTAAAAACTTATCCGCCATTCCACTTTTTAACCAAGCCACACCGTTTAATAGAGAATGTAATGCGGTGGAACAGGTAATGGAGTGCGAAAATTCCGGTCCGTTTGTTCCCAAATCATGGGCTACCCAGGATGAAATATTCCCCAAAGTGGTGGTGGGCGAAGTTAGGGAAGGTGTTCTATTATTCTTTAAATAGTCTTCATGAAAATTCTCAAACAGCCCGGTAGCTCCTCTCGAAGAACCAATATTAATTCCAAAATTTCTTTCTTCTTTCCTTGACCAACCTGCCATTTGAATAGCATTTCGGGAAGCAAGCAGTGCATATAACACGCTATTATCCAATTCTTTATATTTGGTGTCAGATTTTCTTAGTTTTTCAACCTTTTGATATGTATTCTTGTTTAATCGACCCACCCAGGTAGGATTATCGTCAAAGTCTTGCACAGTAAGAAAATGCTCGCTCTTTTGGTAATTTTGCCAAATTCCCTCCAAAGTCTCACCTAATGGAGAAATGGATGAAATAGCGGTAATTGAAATTTTATCCTTCGACATTCTATCTAGAAACTTTCCAGTAATTCGTTGATTGCATTATATATTTCTCGCAGTTGATCGTTCGAAATCACAAAGGGCGGCAAAACATATATTGTATTACCCAGTGGCCTAAGCATTATGCCTCTATTCATAAAAAACTGATATAGTTGATCTCTTAAATTACCATATCGTTCAATTTCCAAGTCCAAATCTATTGCAAGAATGACTCCCATAGCCCGAGTATGCTTAATTTTTGGATGGTTTCGAACGGATAAAACAAAAAACTTATGGGCAGCTTCAATATACGTTCTTCTCTCCATTATTTCCTTGGAATTCAGTAATTCCAGTCCTGCCAAGGCTGCGGCGCACCCTATAGGGTGTGCGCTATAAGTATGGGAGTGAAAAAAACCTTTTGATACCTCCTCACTTAGAAAAGCATCAAATACATTTTGTGAACAGCTCGTGATACTCAACGGAAACATGCCGGCCGTCAACGCCTTACTGAGGCACATCACATCAGGTAGGTTTTGCAGATTTTCAGATGCAAAGTTTTTCCCGGTTTTACCAAACCCTGTCATTACCTCATCGGCAATACAGAGTACATTGTGTTCCCTACACTTTTTAACGAGCTTGTCCAAACCTTTGGCAGAGTGAAATTTCATTCCCGCAGCACCTTGAACCAAGGGTTCAAATATGAAGGCAGCACAGCGATTATTTTTCAAAATCGATTCCAACTTTTCAAGAACTTCGTCTATATTTTGGTCATTCGGAACCGGGATACGCTCCACCTTTAACAAGAAATCCTCGAACGGCCCATTATAGGAGGATAACCCGGAGGCGCTCATCGCACCAAAGGTATCCCCATGGAATCCATTCTCAAAGGCTATTAAAGTGTCCCTTCTGTCATTATGATTATGGTGATACTGGAGTGCAATTTTAATTGCCGCCTCTATCGCGGTAGATCCATTATCATTAAAAAATAGTTTGGATTGATTATCTGGAAGTATAGCCATTAACTTTTCGGCCAAATCAATGGCCGGTTCATGGGTGAAGCCACTGAACATTACAAAATCCAATTTCTTCATTTGCTTGTTTATGGCTTCAGTAATGAATTTATTTCCATGGCCATACATAGCAGTATACCAAGAAGCAATGCCATCTATATAAGAATTTCCTGCCTCATCCCACAAAAGGGCTCCTTCCGCCCTAACAATACCTAAAGGAGGAGCGGCGGTTTTGTGCTGGGTCAACGGATGCCAAAGATATCTTTTGTCCCGTTCCGATAGATTTTTCCCTTTCATAGAATTCAAGAATCCACAATTTATCTATCTTGCAAAGATGGGAAATAAAGTTAAACTTGTGAATGAAACCTAGTGTTCTAAAAAACGTCCTTTACGGTAATTCCCAACTTAAAAACAGAACTGTTTTTCTAATTCTTACCGGAATTACATTTCTTATCCGTTTTCCTTTTTTCTTTAGAGATTATATAGACCGTGACGAAAGCACATTCATTCTTCTAGGGCAATCCTTGGTAGACGGATACCTGCCCTATACACAACTCTGGGATTTAAAACCACCTTTGACCTTTGCGTTCTTCGCCTCAATTATCTACTTCTTCGGAAAAAGTTTTATAGCCATTAGGCTTTTTGGCGTATTTCTGGTAACCATTACTGCATTTTATTCTTATAAAATCTCCATTAGAATGACTTCTTCACACGTTTCGCTTTGGGCAGCTTCATTCTGTGTGATTCTTTTGAGTTTATTTGGAAGTCTTCAAGGGGTAATGTCCGAACATATTTGTATGGCTTTTTTTATTCCTGCACTCTATTTGGTTATATCCAAAAAAGGGCCAGCTTGGTTTTTCCTTTCGGGCATTCTGATAGGTATTTCCATTATGGTTAAACTAAACATGGCCTATCCTGCCCTCTTGATTGGTTTGTACCTGTGTTATGGGTATTTCTTACGTAAAAAAAAAGTATCTATAGGGGGAGTTATTTCTTTCGGAATGGGAGCGACTACGGTGGTTTTATTGACCATTCTTCCATATTATTTAAATGGTCAAGTTTCCGTTTGGTGGAAATCGGTCATTTTAGCTCCATTGGAATACGCAGAGGCTCGGCGCTCTTCGATTTTTAAGCTTGCTCCTCCTTTTTTATTGATTGGAATACTATTATACAATTGTTGGAAGAGAAGAATTTTATCATTCAAAGACAGAACATCCTTGCTTTTATTTATTGCTGTATGTGGTGTCCTATTCTCATTTTTTAAAGGAGGCAGAATCAATGGTCATTATCTTATCCAAGTGTATCCTATGGTAATAATATTTTTATCAATACTTATTGATCAACTCGTTCATCAACATAATCTAAGTATTCCCAAGTTATATCTGTTTGTTTTGTTACTACTTCCAATAGAGAGTTATTTGGAATATGTGAACATCATTCAAAATAAAATTGAACGGGGAACTTTTTTTAATGGTGAGGGGTTTAGTGTTCCCAAATACCTTAAAGAAAATAATCTTGACAGTAATCAAATTCTCTTTTTAGGCTACCATATTGGTTATTGGAACATTGGTGAACTCCCCCCGACTATGGCTTCTACACATCCTAGTAATATCTGTAGGGACGAGCTCTATCCTTTTTTTGACAACCCTCGACCAAATTCCCTAGCAGAACTACATTATATCATGGAAGAGGTAAAGCCCCATACCGTTGTTGTAAGAAAGGGAAGAAGTGTATTCGACAAGGATGAAATAGAGGAAAACGAATATATAAATGCCTATTTGGCTAAGCATTACAAAATAGAGGCTACTGTAGAAAAGGCAGAAATTTTACAGCGGTTAGAGGGTCTCTAGAATGTGTTTAAATTGACCGGCATATTTGGCAATAACTTCCTTATCAATTTTAGGTTCCTCATTAATTCTTCCCACGAGGGACACCCCAGTTTTATGAAGGATTATGTTTTCGGTATGTGGATTCTCATTTCCATTGAACAGTACGGAAACATCATAACCTTTATTTTGTAACCACCCAATAGTCAATAATGAGTGGTTGATACTCCCCAAATAATGTTTGGAAACCACAATTACCTTGTACTCTGGCATTATGATGTCAAACATCGTATCCTCGTCATTCAATGGAACAAGAAGGCCTCCGGCACCTTCTATAACCAAATTTTTATCCGTTTTAGGTTCCTTAATATGGAAACGGTCAATTTTTAAACCGTCGATTTCAGCCGCCGCATGGGGACTCATTGCCGTCGTTAACTCATAACTACTAGGAAGAATGGTGGTTTGATCGTTTGATATGAGATTTTTTACCGTATCACTGTCGGTTTGATCCAAATCCCCAGATTGTATTGGTTTCCAATAATCTGCCTTTAGGGCTTCAGTAATGATGGCCGAAGCAACTGTCTTTCCAACACCTGTGGAAATACCGGTAACGAAGATTTTCTGCATTCTTAACTAGATTTAGTGATCATGCCACAATTTAGGCACTTATATTTTCTTTTCTCAAAAAATGGAAAAAGTTTATAAAAAACTCCCTTCCTGTTATAATATACTTCAGATTTTGATGCTTTGCAATTGGGACAGGTAATCGGGTTATCATTTTCATCCAATGCATACACACGGACCTCGTTATAAATTTCCAAAGCCCTTTCCTTATCCTGTGAATATACCAGTAATTTGACACCCCCTATGGCTTGGCTAATAAGAGGGTCAGAATTTAAGGTATTCTCGTCCCTAAGGAATACCGGGATACCCTCGGATTCTAATTTTCCTTTAAGGATTTGAACATCGGCAACGTATTCAAAAGAAGCCAATTGATAAAATTTCCCGTCCATGTTCTAAATATACTTCGCCAACAATTGTAGGACCAAACCTATTTCCTCTTTGGAATTAAAACTATGTATACAAAATCTTAGGCGCTCTTGGCCCTCTGGTACAGTAGGGGAAAGAATTGCCTTTACCTCAAAACCATCGTCCCCTAGTTTTTTTGAAACGGCCTTAACTTTTTTATTACTGGGAAGCACACAAGACTGAATCGCATTATTACTAGCTATAAAATGCTTGTTCAATCCCTTTGCACTTACCTGGTTTTTAAAAAACTCAATATTCTCCATTAATTTAATCCTGGAGTTTTCTCCAATATCATTGAAAAAGGAGTGTGAAGCAATAATCGTAGCCAAGGTATGTGGCGTTAAGGCTGTCGTATAAATAAAAGGTCTGGCAAAATTGATAAGATAATCCCTTAATTCATTTGAACCCAAGATTGCGGCACCATGACAGCCAATGGCCTTGCCAAAAGTAACCGTTCTGGCAAAAACATCATTTTCAATACCCAATTGAGGCACTAAGCCCTCTCCATTTACCCCTGTTGTACCCACAGCATGGGCTTCATCAACGATTAAATAGTAGTCGTTCTGTTTTGAATACTGTATGAAGGCACTTAAATCTGGGGTATCCCCGTCCATTGAAAAGACACTTTCCGTTACAATATAAATGTTGGCCTCTTCCACGTTTTTATTTCTGTTCAATGCTAGGTCTACCTTTTGCCTTAAATCGCTTAAATCATTATGGGAGAAACTATAGGCCTTAGCATTACTCAAACGTATGCCTTCTCTAATACTTGCATGTATGAACTCATCATAAAAAATAAAGTCGCCACGTTGGGGAACGGCACCAAAAAATCCAATATTGGCATCATAGCCCGAATTAAAAACCAATGCGTTATCAGCTTTGTAAAATGAAGTCAATAAACTTTCCAATTGACCATATAATTTGTGGTTGCCAGAAAGCAAGCGAGACCCGGTTGATCCATTTGAAGCCACCTCCTCCTTTAGCAATAGTTGAAAGGTTTTGGAAAATAAATTTTCATCTCTGGCAAACCCCAAATAATCATTTGAGAAAAAATCAATTGAGCCATTTGAGGAAGATAAAGTCCTGAAAGTATCTTCTTTTTTCCGGTTTTCTAATAGCCTGGAGAGTTTTGTGGGAAATTCAGTCATATGACAAAAAATCTTTATGCTTATTTACACACATAATTACAGAATTTGTCAATGATTTTTACCAAAATCTGTAAATCATTTAAAAATTAGTCACTTTTGATATCTATATAGTGTATATTTTTTATAATATTCTGATTTATAATTGTTTAAATAAAAGTAAAAAATCATAAAGTTAAATTAAACTTTGATTTGAAACATATTTTATCGAGGTTTAGATTTATCTTTGCCGCCTTTTTAAAAGGAATTTTCTTACATTAAATAAAAGGGAACTCCATCTTAACTGTTTCGTATGAAGTCTAGCATTGGAGATATTAGAAGATTGGCGATTTTGGATACGCTAGAAATCATGGATTCAAGTCCAGAAAAAATTTACAATGACATCACTGCACTGGCTGCATCAATGTGCAATTCCCAAATTAGCCTTATTACATTATTAGATGACAAAAGACAATTATTTAAATCACATCATAATCTTGATTTTCATCAAACGCCCTTGGAGGTTTCATTTTGTAAATATCTAATCAAAGAGGATATCGACCAATTAATTGTGGAAGATGCCAAAGAAGACGAGAGGTTCTCTGATAATCCTTTTGTGTTGAATTACCCTCATATTTCCTTTTATGCAGGTGTTCCCTTAATATGGTCCAACGGAACCCGTCTAGGTTCTTTGTGTGTCATGGATAAGCAGCCCAAAAAGCTTAGCGGTCAACAAATAAAAGGATTAAAAACGCTTGCCCAGCAGGTTATCCATTTGTTGGAATTGCGTAAAACAAAAAAAGAAGTTGAAAAGAAAAATGAAGAACTTGAAAAAATTATGAATTCTTCATTGGACATTATCTGCACGATTGACAGAAATGGTACTTTTTTAAGCGTAAACAGTGCTTGCAAGAAAATTTGGGGGTATAGTCCTAATGAATTAATTGGAAGAAATTACATAGATTTTGTTTATAAGGAGGATAGACAAAAAACAAAAAAATCATCTGAAGCAACTTTTTCAGGTAAGGAGACTTTAAATTTTGAAAACAGATATTTACATAAAGATGGCTCACTGGTGTCCTTAATGTGGTCTGCAAATTGGAATAACCAAGATGGAATAATGTACTGTGTAGCCAGGGACATTACGGATAGGAAGAAAATTGAACACCAACTGGAACATAGTGAACGGCGATTCAAATCTTTAATACAAGAAGGCAGTGATCTTATAGCCATTTTGGATGAACAAGCGAATTACAAATATGTAAGTCCAACATCCACCAAAATTTTGCAAATCAAGCCAGAGGAGTTTATTGGGACCAATGCCTTTGATTATATACATCCCGACGACCAAGCTTCTGTATATAATAGTTTCAAGGAAATTTTAGAAAAATCTCAGATAAATATTGAGCCTTTTAGGTTTAAAAATAAGAATGAAGAGTGGCGATGGGTAGAGACCATAGCAACCAATCAAATGAACGAGCCTTCTTTAAAAGGTATTGTGGCAAATTCAAGAGATGTAACGGAGCGCATTTTGTATCTTAAAGCAATTGAGGAACAGAATGTTAAGCTTAAGCAAATTGCATGGACACAATCCCATGTTGTTAGGGCTCCGGTAGCTAGATTAATGGGGTTGATAGAATTAATCAAGGATAATGAGCTTTCTTTCGAAGAAAAAGATGAAATATTGAATTTTATTATAAAATCTGCCCACGAAATAGACTCCATCATTAAGGAGATTGTAGAAAATTCATTCTATAATATAGAATTGAAAAATTCAAAATAAGTAAGCACTTCATGCTTGAATATAATGGCCGAGATTTGTAAAATTACTTAAAAACCATAGCCGCATCATTTATTCAAAACTAAATCTATTTCCTGCAATGTCCTGAAATCTTAAATGACTATTCACAAATGGGTATGTACAATTGCAGGGTAATTAGGATCAGATTCTGAGAAAGTGAGGACTTAAACATATTTAGAGATCAAAATAGATAGCATAAGCTTTATTATATTAGCTAAAAAGTTATCTATGCGTTACTTCATCCTATGTTTGTCTTTCTTTTTGTACCTAAATGTACTATCCGCCCAAAGCAATTCGTATACCATTTCCTTTGAAAATGCCGTACATCATGAGGCAAAGGTAAAAGCTACCTTTCCAAATATTGACCAGGATACATTATCCGTACGCATGAGCCGATCTTCTCCCGGTAGATACGCCCTTCATGAGTTTGCAAAAAACGTATATGGTTTTAGGGCATTTGACAGCAAGGGTAATCCTTTGGAAATAGTTCGCCCAGATCCCTACCAATGGAAAGTCTATGGACATGATGGTACGGTAAAAATAGAATACCTTTTATTTGCCAACAGAGGTGGTGGTACCTACTCGCAAGTGGACGAAACACATGCCCATTTGAATATTCCCGCTACTTTTATGTTTGCACCAAGTTTGGAGGAAAGACCGATCGAAGTCACTTTTGATACAAGAGAAGATTTGAATTGGAAGGTTGTCACGCAACTACACTTGGTTTCAGGTACCACCTATACGGCACCCAACTTGCAATATTTTATGGACAGTCCCACGGAAATCAGTGATTTTGGTAGAAGGGAATTTAATGTAGACGGACAAACAATTCAGTTTGTTCTTCACCACAACGGAACGGATGAGGAACTGGATACCTATTTTGAAAAGGTAAAAAAAGTGGTCTTGGCAGAAAAAGAGGTATATGGTGAATTGCCCAATTTCGATTATGGCCGATATACTTTTCTAGCCTGTTACATCCCAAATGCATCGGGCGATGGTATGGAGCATAGGAACTCCACCATACTTACCAGCACCCGAAGTTTGGCCGATGGTGGAATGGAAGGTAATATTGGAACCGTATCCCATGAGTTTTTTCACGCTTGGAACGTGGAAAGAATACGACCACAAAGTTTGGAGCCATTCGACTTTGAAGAAGCGAATATGAGTGGGGCCCTATGGTTCGCCGAAGGTTTTACGAGTTATTACACAAACCTCATACTCTGTAGGGCGGGATTAATGGCGCCTGAGGAATATATAGAAGGTCTAGCGGGAACGTTCAATTATGTATGGAACTCACCGGCCAGACAATTTTTCAATCCCATAGAGATGAGCTACCAGGCACCTTTTGTAGATGCCGCCACTTCGGTCGATCCTGTCAACAGGGAGAATACGTTCATTTCCTATTATTCGTATGGTAGTGTTTTGGGCTTGGCCCTAGACCTTGCCTTAAGGGAAAAAGGATTGAACTTGGATGGGTACATGAAACTTGTTTGGGAAATATTTGGTAAGACCCAAATTCCCTATAAAATAAAGGACTTACAAAACACATTGGGCGAATATGCCGGAAAGAAGTTTGCCGATACTTTCTTTAATTCCTATATCTATAAAAGCGAAATGCCCAATTACAAAAACCTTTTTGAAACAGTAGGGGTTCTTTTAAAGACGAATCCAGAAGTCGCCTATTTTGGTGCTTATGCCGCTCTGGACGGTGACGGTAATGGAGAAATAAAGTCCAACCCTACAATCGATAGTCCAGCTTATATCGCCAATCTGGATAAAGGGGACATCATTACCGCCATTAATGGAGAACCTTTTCCGGATGGACAACAATTTGATGCATATTTATTACAGTTTAAACCCGGTGACGTTCTAAAAATTGAATTTGAAAGATTTGGAAAGCCAAAAACAACCCAAGTAAAATTGGTTTCCAGTCCCACCTATGTAATTTCTCCTTCGGAGAAAGAAGGGGATGAATTGACAAAAAAGCAACGCGATGCCCGGAAGGACTGGTTAAAGCTGAAATAGATGGATATACACTACTGTCGCGCCACATCGGACGTGGAACTGCATGGCATCTTGGCGCTTCAACAAAACAATACACCAAGTTTCCTTTCCGATGAAGAAATGTTAAAGGAGGGGTTTATAACCATAATTCATTCCTTTGAACTATTAAAAAGGATGAATGTGGATTGCCCGCATATCATCGCTAAAGTTGATGATAAAGTCAAGGGATATGCCCTCTGCATGACCCGAAAATTTAGTACCGATATTCCTTTACTTGCCCCCATGTTCAAAATGGCGGATATTCTCTTGGCCGGAAAAAAATACCTGGCTATGGGACAAATCTGTGTTGCCAAGGAATTTAGGGCCCAAGGTGTTTTTAAAGGCATGTATACTTATTACAGACAAGAACTTGAAAAAGACTACGATGGATTGGTAACCGAAGTGGCAACAAGCAACCAGCGTTCCCTAAATGCCCATTTAAGCGTGGGATTTGAAATACTTCAAACCCATGTTTCTGAGGACATTTCTTGGGAACTGGTCTATTGGGATTGGAAATAATATTTCCTTTTTACAGTATTTTATTATTGTTTTTCAATAATTATTTTATATTTGTTATTGTTAAACAATAATTTTTAATATGAAAATGTTCGGTTCAAAATCAGTCTCAAGTTATTTGTTCTATGTTTTCCGTTTTGCGTCACTTTGTAGCTTTATCCTATTACTTTTCATACTACTATCCTTTTTATTCGGCAATTATGAAGTACAGGATGGGCGCTTTACCATTCCATTCCCATTGTTTTCTTACTTTGACATTAAGGGCGTTTATAAAACTTCCATCATAACGAGCATCACACTAATTTTAATTTACAGTGGCGGATTTCTTTACAGTTTGTCAATGATTTTGAAATCATTCAAGTCGGCAGTTCTTTTTAATGAATCGGCCCTTCGACATTTAAACATACTGGCAATCATCAATTTACTGGTTTTCCCAATAGTATATTTATCGTTACGACTCGTAATCCTGAATATTTCAATAATGAATGGAATCCATAATTTGATTCTCAGTTTAATATTCGGTGTGTTTTTACTCTTTGTTGCCGCAATTTTCAAAAGAGGACTGAAAGTTCAAAATGAAAACGATTTAACAATTTAACATGGGAATCGTTGTAAACTTGGATGTCATGTTGGCAAAACGGAAAATGAAGAGCAAGGAACTTGCTGAAGCCATTGATATAACGGAAGCCAACTTGTCCATCTTAAAATCTGGAAAAGCAAAGGCCATTCGGTTTTCAACTTTGGAGGCGATTTGCAGGGAACTCGAATGCCAACCCGGGGATTTGTTGGAATATTCAGAATAAAAAAACCGTCCGCACTTCGACTTATCTCAGTGACCGGACGGTGTTATTTTTTATTATCAGCGTTTTTAATCCGCCAAAACAATTACTTTATTATCCTTTAGCTCAACAGTACCACTGGAAATCTCCAATACGGTATTTCCGTCCTGATCTTTTGTGAATTTGGAAGCAAATTCCTCATCCAAATTCATATTTCCCTGAACCTTTACCTTTCCTTCCTGTAAAAGGGAAACAATAGGTGCATGATTTTGCAACATTTGAAACTCTCCGTTGATTCCGGGAACGGTTACAGAAGTTACTTCTCCAGAAAATAAAGTTGCCTCGGGTGATACAATTTCTAAATACATATTTTTTAGTTGTTGGTTGTTGGTTGTTGGTTGCTAGTCCAGGATACCAAAACTATCAACCAACAACCAGCAACTAGTTATGCTTCGGCCAACATTTTTTCACCAGCTTCAATAGCTTCTTCGATTGTTCCTTTTAGGTTAAAAGCAGACTCTGGCAAATGATCTAACTCACCGTCCATAATCATATTAAACCCTTTTATGGTCTCCTTAATATCTACCAATACTCCTGGTATACCCGTAAACTGCTCGGCAACGTGAAAGGGTTGGGAAAGGAAACGCTGTACACGTCTAGCTCTACCTACCGCCAACTTATCCTCTTCTGATAATTCTTCCATACCAAGGATAGCAATAATATCCTGTAGCTCCTTATATCGTTGCAGCAACTCTTTAACACGTTGTGCACATCCATAATGGTCTTTTCCTAAAATTTCAGGCGTTAATATCCTAGAGGTAGAGTCCAATGGATCTACCGCTGGGTAGATACCCAACTCAGCAATCTTTCTGGAAAGTACCGTTGTAGCGTCCAAGTGGGCAAAAGTAGTTGCGGGAGCCGGATCCGTTAAGTCATCCGCAGGTACATAAACCGCCTGTACCGATGTAATGGAACCTCTTTTAGTAGAAGTAATACGCTCCTGCATAGCACCCATCTCGGTAGCCAATGTTGGTTGGTAACCCACCGCAGAAGGCATACGGCCTAAAAGTGCCGAAACCTCTGAACCTGCCTGTGTAAAGCGGAAGATGTTATCTACGAAGAAAAGAACGTCCTTTCCTTGACCTTCACCAGAACCGTCACGGAAATATTCAGCAATAGTCAAACCGGAAAGCGCAACACGAGCACGAGCTCCAGGTGGCTCGTTCATCTGTCCAAAAACGAAAGTCGCTTTGGAATCCTTCATGGCCTTTTTATCCACTTTGGACAAATCCCATCCACCTTCTTCCATGGAATGCATAAAATCATCACCGTATTTAATAATTCCGGATTCCAACATCTCACGAAGTAAATCATTGCCCTCACGAGTTCTTTCTCCTACACCGGCAAAAACAGAAAGACCACCGTGTCCTTTGGCAATGTTATTGATCAATTCCTGAATCAAAACCGTTTTACCTACACCTGCACCACCAAAAAGACCAATCTTACCACCTTTTGCATAAGGCTCGATCAAATCGATAACTTTAATACCGGTAAACAATACCTCTGTAGAAGTAGATAAATCTTCAAATTTTGGAGCTTCCCTGTGAATGGGCAAACCATCCTTACCTGATTTGGGCAAATTACCCAATCCATCGATAGCATCACCGATAACATTGAACAAACGTCCATAAACGTCATCACCTATAGGCATTTGAATCGCTGCACCAGTAGCAACTACTTCAGTTCCCCTACTTAATCCATCCGTAGAGTCCATGGAAATGGTCCTAACTGTATTTTCACCAACATGCGATTGAACTTCCAAAACCAATTTTGAGTTATCCTTATTGGTAATCTCCAAAGAGTCGTAGATTTTAGGAAGATCATCTCCCGACTGAAATTCTACATCAACCACTGGTCCAATGATTTGCGAAACTTTACCTGTAACTTTTGACATTACTAATCTGATTATATATTACTTTAAAAATATCTTAAAAGATGCTCTGATTTTCAGGCTGCAAAGATATGCCTTTCCCTTTTAAACAAAAATTGTTTTTTTGGGTTTTTTACAAAACAAAAAAGATGCACTAAAATGCATCTTTTTTGTTACTTCTTCACATTTATATCTTATTGAAGCGTTGGTGAAAAGTTCGTCGGATAATCGCCAACATTGACCAAGTTACCAGAATCTTCAAAATTTGAGCCATAAGTGGCATCAATAGCCTTCATAAATTCATTGGCCAATAAAGCGTATCCCCTAGCCGTAGGATGAACTCCGTCCAAGGAAAATGCGCTCCCTACGACCAAGTTAGAGGTCAATGTATAATCGCCACTAGTAATTCCCCCATTGGCAAGCTGTTCCAATAAACCATTGGCATCCACCAAAGCGAGCCCTGCTTGGCTTGCGGAAGCCGATATTATTTGATTAAAGGCTGTTGTTGCAGTAGCAATCTCGGTTTGTTCCTCTGGTGTCAGGACCCATTTATCCGCCAAGGGTAAACTAATACCTTCAACGGAAAACTGTCCAGCCAATGTTGCCGATAAGCCCTGTCCTACCAGTGCGCCTGCAGCTTCCATGTTCACCGTTCCTATGACATTACTACTGGGCAGTACGAAAAGGTCCTCGTCCGTGGCCTGTCTAGCCTGTCCGTAGGTTGAACCCAAAAGGCCTGCCACTAATGGTGCAGCTTGTGGTGGAAGACCAAATTGTTGTACAAAGGTTGGAAAACCAGGATTTGCGTTCAAAGCTCCTGTTATCTGGGCCGATAAATCAGTTAGACTTTCATCATAAATGACTACCGGACTAGCTTCGCTCGTGGAGAAGGTAATTATTCTTTCAGTAGCCCCCAAAGCGGTAAAAATTTGGTTCAAAGCTCCAAATATGGTATTCAGCGTTGGTATTTGACCAGCAAAATCTGGATTAGTAGGGTCCAATGGATTATAAGGAACCGTTGTAAAATGGGGAATACTCGTTACATTTGGTATATTGGCTACGACACCTTGTGCGCCACTTGAGGTCAAGGTTTGTATTAGCGCGCCGTAGGTATTTTGAAATCCTACTCCTGGAGGGCCATCAACGGGAGTTATGGGATTTGTACCATCTCCCCCGGATAAAGCATATCCCAGAACATCATTGTTTCCAATCCAAAGGGTAAAGAAAGTAGGAGATTGGCTAACTGCCATCTCCAAAACACTAATATCTGGAGTAGAACCCGTCATCCTTACAAAATACGGATTAGCCAAACCTAAAGAAACATTGGCCAAATTACCATAACCTGGAGCCAACAGATGAAAGCTTTTGGCACCAGGTACCCCTAAATTATTGAAGGGCCCTGATGGATTGTTTAATACGATATCAGTCCCAACAGTAACAGGGCCAATGACGGATTCAAGTGGGACTGGACCAGAACCTCCAAATACCAACCGTGGTCCTTGAATACGTTCGCCACCGGCGGCCAATCCACCAAGATTATCGCTTGTAAGTGGCTGAATAAAGTCTCCACCACCTACTATGGCAAATTTTTGGGAAAGTATATTAGGTATGGAGAAATTTTGACCTGCCTGAAATAAAGCCCCATCGGTAAAACCAGCAGTTAAGGAATTTCCCAAGGAAATATAGTTCGAAAAATCCGCTGATCCTGCCGTAAGTTCCGGTTTGGCATCGGGTTCAATAATTGGGTCCAAATCTACATCCTCTGGGTCGTTACAATTTGTAAGGACCAATAGGAGGGAGGATAAAAATATATAGGTTATTTTTTTCATTTCTAAACGAAGTTTAAAATTCATTTTTAGTTGTTAATGGTCCAAGATAGGTAGTACATAGAACCAATAAATCCGGTCCCAAACGCAGTAAAGTATTCATCGCCCAATAAATTATTACCACCGATCTTAAAGGTAGATTTAATACTAGGCACTGAATAATTGATCTGTGCATCCACAACGTGGAATTCTGGAATAGCCCCATTACCAAAGGTAGCCTCCCAATAATAATCGTCACTGAAGCGATAATTCACATTGAAACCAAAATTCTTGAACAGTTCTGCATTACCAAAGGAAGCCTTGAACTGATGTTCTGGTGTGTTAAACCCAACTTGAAAATCGGGATTGGCCACTCTATCAAAATCTAACTTGGCATAAGTATAACTTCCACTTAGGTCAAAATTCCCAAGAACCTTAGCGGTTAGACCCAAAGAGGCACCATAAGAATTGATATTCACATCTGAATTAGTATAGGCCTGATAGGTCTGGAAATCACGATTGGAAATGGCTGCCACGGACAAAGATCCATCGCCGACTGTACCATAATATGGAGCTACCACATTCTCTGGTGCTAAAAAGTTACTGTAGCTATTATAATAAGCACTAAAATCAATTACAAGTTTTTTGACCTTTCCACGATATCCAACCTCTACTGATGTCACCTGTTCAGGCTGAACCACATCAGGGTTAGCTACCTCCAAGTCTGCCGGGTTTCCCGTTTCTGATAACCTCAAAACAGATTCCGCAGAGTAAGAATTTTCATAAGCGGCCCTACCTGTTTGTTCAATGCTCGAGGGCTGCCCTAATAATTGACCACCTCCACTAACCTCAAATGTCCTTTGATACCTGTCCAAGTTATCCGGCGCTGCACCCACCAATACGGCTCTACCTGCATCCAAACCAATAAAAAGGTCCTGTGTTGTAGGGTTCCTAAAACCTGTTTGTATGGATGCCCTAATATTATGGTCTCTATTTAAAGAATACCCTGCAGAAAATCTAGGAGAGAAAAATCCATCAAAAAATTCATTCTTGTCATAGCGGACGGATGCCGTTAGCTTTAAACTTTTCTCATCTGCCATTTCAATTTTCTTTTGAACCTGCGTATAAAGTCCGTACTCGGAATAATCAATTGGTCCATCTGCATCGGTGTAAATAGTTCCGAAGGAATTAAGGCTATATTGTCTAAAGGACCCGCCTATTTGAACTTCTGCCCAATCCCATAAATGACCAAAATTATAATTGGCATCTGCATGATAGTATTTTGAAGCATCCCTAAATTGCGAACCTTGTGAAAGGTCGGGATTCTTAATTACTCTATTGAAGGCCGATTGAAATTCTGGGGTACCGGGCAAATACCTGCCTGATTCTGCTTGGGCTCTAGCTGCTGCGTGTGCCTGCTCTTCTGTAGCTCCAGCCAAAGTGGCCTGCACAAAAGTACCAGCATACTCCCCAAACCAAGTATTATCATCCTTCCAAGCCCTATTGATGTTGATTCCCGTAAATACCATATCATAGGAATCCCCTGCTTTATCCGAAACTACATAACCCCTTAGAAAAAAGTTATCGTTCCTTAGTTCCAATTTATGTTGTTCTTAGAAAAAATTAGCAATATTATATCGGTTTGTTCCTTGGTAAATGGTATTTCCAGTACCTATTTTACCTACATATGAAAGCTCCAGGTTACTTCCTTCAATGGGTCTATAATAGAGACCCCAATCAGATTTTATACTTCTAGCAGTATAATTGGTCAAATCGCTTTCATTGTAACCTGTTCGGCTAACTTCTACTGAGGGAACCAAGGCGTTCGCTCCTGCAGGCAGGATTCCCAATCCCTCCAAGGTTACAGCAACATCCTTAATATCCGTAGAAACTTCATCACCATAGACATTAATACCGTCATAATTTAAGGCATCCCTTGTACGACCTGGCACAAATTTGTCCACTGTACTTGTTGCCGCCCAGTCTGTACCATCCAAATACCCAAAATTCCACTTAATGGCGAACTTATCACTGAACTTATGGGCCGCTCGCACCCCTACATCTGTATATGAATTGGTACCAGCAGCTTCTTGGGATGTAACACCTTGTTTTACGGAAACACTAATACCTTGGTAATCAAAAGGGCTTTTACTTCGCATAAATAAAATACCATTAAATGCATTGGCGCCGTATAGAGCCGATGATGCCCCGGGCAAAAGTTCCACACTTAGGACATCTGTTTCAACCATACCCACCAAATTACCAATGGGAAAGTTCAAAGCAGGTGTAGAATTATCCATTCCGTCTACCAATTGCATAAAACGGGTATTCGCAAAAGTTGCAAAACCTCTGGTGTTTACAGATTTGAAAGTCAAACTATTCGTGTTTACATCGACTCCCTTTAAATTCTCCAGTCCTCCATAAAAATCAGCGGAAGCGGTATTCTTAATAGTTTCTATTCCCATTCTTTCCACAGTTACCGGGGATTCAAAAATCCTTTCCGGTGTTCGGGAAGCAGAGATAACAACTTCATCCAAAAATGTTTGGGCTTCTGAAAGCACCACTCTTACCGTTTGATCGGTTGAAGTAATATTTTCAAGTCCATCAGTGTAACCAATGCTTGTAATACTTAACTGAAATGGAGGAACTTCAGAAGTCTGCAACACGAAATTACCGTCAAAATCGGTAGTTGTCCCAATTGCCTTGCCCACAATGACAATATTGGCCCCGGGAATAGGTTCGCCATTTTCATCAACGACGTTTCCATTGATTGTAGTCTGAGCAAAACTTGTCGCTCCAAATAAAATCAATGCTAACAGTAGTATTGTTCTCATTCTAGATTTGAGTTAAAATTTTCGCAGATGAAGATACAGATAATTTTAAACGAAATATAGGAATTTGAAAAAAATTATGCGTGCATAGTATTATTTTAATAAAATCAAAGGCCTTTTTTAAGCGTTCCCATAATTTGGAAGCAAAAAAGGGCGCAAAACTGCGCCCTTTTACTTTACTATTTTTTTGAATTTATTCTACAGTGACCGATTTCGCCAAGTTTCTGGGCTGGTCAACATTACACCCTCGCATTACTGCAATGTGATAGGAAAGCAATTGAAGAGGAATTGTTGTTAACAAAGGTGAAAGACTTTCCAACGTTTCTGGAACTTCAATCACATGATCTGCCAATTCCTTTACTTGCTCATCACCTTCGGTTACAATGGCAATGATCTTTCCTTTTCTGGATTTTATTTCCTGGATATTACTGACCACTTTTTCATAATGTCCCTTTTTGGTGGCAATCACGAATACGGGCATATGCTCGTCTATCAATGCAATAGGTCCATGCTTCATTTCAGCAGCGGGATATCCTTCTGCATGTATATAACTGATTTCTTTTAATTTCAACGCACCTTCCAATGCCACGGGGAAATTATACCCCCTGCCCAAATACAGGCAATTAGTCGAATCCTTGTACACATCTGAAATAATTTCAATCAATGGATTGGCTTCCAATGCCCTTTCAACCTTACTGGGTATGGTTTCCAGTTCGGTAAGGAATTCGTGGAATTCCGTTTCTGAAAAAGTCCCTTTCTCCTTTGCCAATTTTAACGCCAGCAACGTCAATACCGTTATTTGGGTGGTAAAGGCTTTTGTAGAGGCCACTCCTATTTCCGGTCCGGCGTGTGTGTATGCCCCAGCATCTGACTCGCGAGCTATGGAAGAACCAACTACATTACAAACACCAAATACAAAGGCTCCTTTCTCCTTCGCCAATTTTATAGCCGCTAAAGTATCGGCTGTTTCTCCTGATTGGGAAATGGCAATAAGTACATCCTTTTCCGTAATTACAGGATTTCTATATCTAAATTCCGATGCATATTCTACCTCAACAGGAATTCTAGCTAAATCCTCAAAAATATATTCCGCTACAAGACCTGCATGCCAAGATGTACCACAGGCAACAATGATAATCCTATTGGCATTCATGAATTTTTCCAAATTTTGGTCTATTCCTGCCATTCGAATAATTCCTTGGTCCGCAAGTAGCCTTCCTCTATAGGTATCCTTTATAGCCCTGGGTTGTTCATATATTTCCTTCAACATGAAATGATCATAACCTCCTTTTTCTATTTCCTCCAAATTCATTTGAAGTTCCAATATTCTTGGGTAGGCTACCGCATCATTTTTAATCTTCCTAAGTTTTATCTCTTTTCCAAGTCTTACAATCGCCATTTCCTCATCTTCGAGATAGACCGCATTGTTGGTAAACTCAATAAATGGCGAAGCATCTGAAGCTATAAAAAATTCGTTCTCGCCAACACCAATAGCCAATGGACTACCTAATTTAGCAACCACAATTTCGTCCGGTTTTTTTCTGTCAAAAACAGCAATTGCATAAGCACCTACTACCTGATTCAAAGCTATTTGTACGGCTTGGCCCAATTTAACATCCTCAGTTTTCTTAACCTCTTCAATAAGGTTGACCAAAACCTCAGTATCCGTATCCGAAGTAAAGGTATATCCTCTTTTGGTCAGCTCTTTTTTTATGGATTCATAGTTTTCAATGATTCCATTATGGATAATAACCAAATCCCCAGAATTGGAATAATGTGGGTGGGAGTTCACATCATTTGGAACCCCATGTGTGGCCCATCTGGTATGGCCTATACCAATAGTACCCTCGTTGGAAATACTATTAGCTTTATTCCTTAAATCCTCAACCTTGCCTTTTGTTTTAACAAGATTAATTTGATTCCCATCAAATAAAGCGATACCGGCACTATCATAACCTCTGTATTCTAGTCGCTGTAATCCTTTGATGATTATTGGGAAAGCATCCCTATGACCAATGTAGCCAACTATTCCGCACATATTCTTGTAATTTTATTTTGAAAAAGTGTATCAAAAATATACTACTAAACCAAGGTTCAAAAAGTTATCTGCTAATTGAACGTATAAATCCTGTAAAGTGTATAAGTTATGATAAAAAAAGTTCTGATATGATACTTTTGATAGCCTATTCCGCTACGGTATAGTTTATCTCCAATTTTAACCTTTTATCATAACCTGGATCGGTTTTAGGGATATTACTTCCAAATAACACTGTCCCCAAAGGGGTCCATGTTGATGTGGATGGTATTTCTTCTTCCAAGCTATTGGAAAAAATTGCATTCAAAGCCCTTATATTTTGAATATTCGTGGTAAGTGTTAGCCCTAAGGTACTATTTACAGAATCTCGAACCACCAAGTTATTGATGTAATCTGTTATCCTAACTGTATATTTTACTCCCAAATCATTTTCCTCTACTAGGATTCCATCATAATTTAGGTAGGTGCCATATAATCCCCCAGCACTTGTATTTTGTTCCGTAGCAACATTGTACAAGGGATTATTTGTTTCAGCATTGTAAAGATAGAGTCGAGGAGGTTCGGCAGCTTCCACACCCATACCAGGATAATTCCTGTCTACATAGAAAACCAGGTTCGCTTCATTGATTATCCAATTATTGGCGCGTATTTCTTCCAATACATTCTCAGCATTATCTGGTTCAAAGAGCTCAATTTCAGTGGTGATTCCCGCACCTCCCTTTAAGAATATTCTAGAGGCATTGGTCTGAACACCCAAAGATTCCGAAATTCCAGTCGGATAGTTTTCGTTTATCAAAGTATTGATCGCATTACCAGAGAGGCCAGTTGTGGCAGAACCGGACAACAAGCTTAAGATAAAAGAACTCTCCCTGTCCAAGACGTTGCGTTCCGAGTCGAGTGATTTGTAGGTATAGTTTATCGTAATATTGGCCCGTGTCAAATCCAATAAAAGCATTGTTGGTTCTCCAACAGATTCAAGTAGGGACAAATGAATACCTCTAAGATATTCCGAAAAATTGGCCTGACTTAATAGTTCTGAGCTACCTTCTCTATCCAATATATTTTGCTGA
This sequence comes from Maribacter cobaltidurans, assembly GCF_002269385.1. NCBI lineage: Bacteria > Pseudomonadati > Bacteroidota > Flavobacteriia > Flavobacteriales > Flavobacteriaceae > Maribacter > Maribacter cobaltidurans. The sequence continues at coordinate 2,178,665 of NZ_CP022957.1, read as the reverse complement.
AAGAAATCCTTGTTTAATGGAATTCTAATACCTGGGTCCAATTTTGTAAAAGTTAGAGATTCATCCACCTCTGTAGTGGTTTCGTCGTCTTCCCCGGGGATTAAAATTTCTTTGTTGTCCACTGTGATATTACCGTCGATATCAGAATCAAACAATACATCGGACACAAATGTCGGAGCAAACTGTTGTGAGGAATAGTATTGTTGGGATTCTTGAAAATTGGTGTTTGGATCCAAATCTCGAAGAAAATAAGTGGAACGCTGTACTTTTAAGCCAATTACGACGGGTTCAGCAATGTCATCATAATTTTTTGCATTTACATAAATGCTATCCAAATCTACAGTTTTGGCAAAATTATTTGCAATTATTTCCGAACCACCCAAGTCATTTAAACCATCACGATCGGAATCCACACTTTGATCATCCAATGGGTCGGTGTTGGCCGCTTTTTCCTCAATATTTGAGACCTGGTCCCCATCACTATCGTTTGTAGGGTCATTTGGTTCATCATCAAATAAATCCTCAACACCATCATTATCAGAATCGCGGGAAGCACCTTTAGTCAAATAAGGAATATAAAGATATACATCCTTGACCGTTTCTTCTTCATCGATAGTCGTTGCAGAATCATCATTATCTGCATTATTTTCTGTACTTTGTGATAGCACCCCAAAAGTAGGGTTGACGGACGGTAGTCTTAACTGGGAAGTTATCGTTGCTCTTGTGGTTCCATATACCGGATCATTGAAGGTTCCCAATTGATATACGGGCAACTTGTTGGCTCTAACCGCATCAATATTTCGGTTATAGGCAAAAACATCGAAGATTTCTTTTCCGGTAGAAAATGGGTTAGCACCGGTTACTCCTGCACCTACTGTTGTAAGATCTTCTTCGCAAGAAAAAAATATGGTAACTATAGAAACAACCCCCCACATTATGGGTAGACCCGGCTTTTGAAAAATGTTCATTCAGATTATTTTAAAACTTCCGTGTTATAAAAATTAGCATAGGCCTCTTCAAATTCTTGAATAGGGACATATGCTAACACAGGTTTTTCTTGGTTGGAAATATGTGTTGTTACATCTTCTGGAATTTCTTCCGATGCTAAAATAATGGCATCGGAATAATCGACGGCTACTTTTAACAAATTATTATAGGTAGGGCTTTCCAAAGAGGATATTTCTTCTTCAGGAATTCCGTCAAAAGCAATTCTTTTTATCATTTCCTTGTCCAGCTCTCCTTCAAAAGTTTTTCCATAAACGGAAAGTACAATTTTACTGTCCGCAAAAAGAGGTTCGTCCGCATAGTACTTCTTAAGATATAACGGCAATAAACTTGCCATCCAACCATGCACATGGATAATATCCGGGGACCAATTTAGTTTCTTAACGGTTTCCATGACCCCTTTGGCAAAAAAGATGGCTCTCTGATCATTGTCTGGAAACAATTCCCCTTTTTTGTCGGTAAATGTTGCCTTTCTCTTAAAGTATTCCTCATTATCTATGAAATAGACCTGAATACGCTCTCTGGGTATAGAAGCGACTTTTATGATCAACGGCATATCCATATCATTTATGACAAGGTTCATACCAGATAACCTGATTACTTCGTGTAATTGATGCCTTCTTTCATTAATGTTTCCGTACCTCGGCATAAAAATCCGTATTTGCCCCCCATTACTGTTGACCATTCTGGGAGCTTCATAGGACATATGTGAAACTTCATTTTCGGGGAGGTAAGGAACTAATTCAGAAGATACAAACAATACCTTTTTACCATTCATAAAAGTTATATTTTGTTTTTCGTGGAAACGCAGGTGCAAAATTACAAAAAATATAGAGATTACCAGTATTTATAGTAAGTTTGCTCGCTAATTACGTTTTCACATGCCCTTAATCAAGACCAAAAAAGAACTTGATCTTAAATTGAATAGTCATTCCTCTGACAAAAAATTAGGACTTGTTCCTACCATGGGAGCTTTACATAAGGGGCATATGGCACTTATTGAAAAAGCAATCTCGGAGAATGACCTTGTTGTCGTTAGCATCTTTGTGAATCCCACGCAATTCAATAATACCGAAGACCTGAAAAAATATCCAAGAGACCTTTCCAAAGATCTTGAACTTATTGACAGATATAATCAAGAAGTTATTGTATTTGCTCCTTCGGTAGAGGAAATCTATGATGAAAACGTACGTCCGAAGAGATATGATTTCAATGATTTGGACAAGGTTATGGAGGGTGAGTTCAGGGATGATCATTTTAACGGGGTAGGCACCATTGTTGAACAACTTTTTGACATTGTTAAGCCGGATAACGCCTATTTTGGCGAAAAAGATTTTCAGCAGCTCTGCATTATTAATAAGCTAGTAGAAACACAGGATATACCCGTTCATATTATACCGTGCCCCATTGTTAGGGAAAACAACGGTTTGGCCATGAGTTCCAGAAATGAAAGGTTAAGTAAGGAAATGCGACTAAAGGCTGGATTTATTTACAGGACACTACAAACTGCCAAAAAGAAATTTGGCACGAAAAGTGCACTAAAAATAAAGGAATGGGTTAAAAATCAGTTTCTTAAAGAGGATGATTTCACATTGGAATATTTTGAAATCGCCGATATTGAAACGTTGAACCCACTAAAAAGAAAAGTAAAGAATAAAAAATATAGGGCGTTTATTGCCGTTTATGCCGATGATGTAAGGCTAATTGACAATATAGCACTCAATTGATTAATTTTGTCCCATGCAAGTACAAGTAGTAAAGTCCAAGATTCATCGCGTTAAGGTCACAGGAGCAGACCTAAACTACATTGGTAGTATTACCATTGATGAGGATTTAATGGATGCTGCCAACATAATACAAGGTGAAAAAGTACAGATCGTGAACAATGATAATGGTGAACGACTGGAAACCTATGTAATCCCCGGGCCCAGAAATAGTGGGGAGATTACACTCAATGGGGCCGCAGCACGAAAAGTAGCCGTGGGGGATGTGCTAATATTGATAACCTATGCCTGGATGCCTATAGAAGAGGCCAAGACTTTTAATCCATCGCTTGTATTTCCTGACGAAAAAACCAATCTTTTAAAATAAGTCCTTCTTTTATTCTTAACAATAATTTTTAAGGCCTTCCCCATTGAAAAATACTTGCTTATTTTAGCGTTTGACAACGTATCCCTAAACTCGTGAACAATTCCTTGAAGAAGACGCTAAAGTTGATTGTACCCATACTTATCGGGGTCTTCCTGGTCCTGTATTGGTATATCAGGACCTCTCCGGAAAACAGGGAACAAATTCTTTTCTATATCAAGGAAGCCGATATTTTCTGGGTATCTATATCGTTACTTTTAGGTATTATTGGTCATGTATCCCGCGCTATCAGATGGAATTATCTTTTGGAACCCCTGGGCTATCGCCCGAAACTCATAAACAATATTCTCATGATTTTCATGGCGTACCTTGCCAATCTGGGAGTACCTAGAACCGGAGAAATTTTAAGGGCAACGGCATTGACCACGTATGAAGGAGTTCCTTTTGAAAAAGGATTTGGTACTATAGTAACGGAAAGGGTCGTTGATTTAATCATGTTATTGATTATAGTTATTATCACCCTTTTATTACAAACGGACATCATAATCACTTTCTTTGAGCAAAGGGGCATCAACCTCAATGGTATTCTATTATTGTTGTTTGCCGGCCTCGTGGGCTTCCTATTTTTCTTTTTGTTCATCAAAAAGTCAAGCCATGCTCTAGCATTAAAAATCAAAGCATTCATAAAAGGTTTGTTGGATGGGGTTTTCAGCATATTTAGAATGAAGAGAAAATGGGCATTCGTATTCCATACGTTATTAATTTGGGTCTGCTACATTGGTATGATGTGGGTCATAAAATTTACAGTTCCTGAAACCATGGACCTTTCCCTAAATGAGATTATGGTGGCCTTTGTTTTTGGTGCTTTTGCCATGGCCACGACCAATGGCGGTGTGGGGCTTTTCCCCATTTTGGTGAGTAAGGCCCTTGGTCTTTTTGGAATAAGTACCGTCTCCGGTGATGCTTTTGGATGGATCATGTGGATTGCACAGACCATGATGAACATTGTATTTGGTGCAATATCTTTTCTCCTATTACCGTTATTGAACAGAAACAAATAATACGTTTACTGTTTAAAAATATTCTATGCGTCAAATACTTACTGCTCTTACACTGCTCTTGGTGATGGTGGGGAGTGCACAAACTACACAGGAAATCTTTGAGTCCTTTAAACTGCAGGAGCGAAGGGACGTACAATATTATTTTCCTCCTAATTTGGATGAAACAAAAAAATACCCATTGATTGTGGTGTTGGATGCCAACTATCTTTTCGATCAGGTTGTTGCCGTCTCAAAATATTACAGTGAGTTCCATGGAATGCCAGAAAGCATCGTGGTTGGGGTTAACCAGAGCAAGAATAGCATTCGATTGGATGACTGTGCGTTTGATCCGGCAAGTGGACTTCCCAATGAAAAAGGAAAAAAATTCTACGAATTCATCGGGATGGAGTTAATTCCATATTTAGACCTCAATTACAGTACCGCTCCTTTCAAAATGATTTTCGGCTATGATATTACGGCGAACTTCCAAAATTACTGGTTGTTCAAGGATAACTCGGTTTTTGATGCCTATGTGAGCATATCTCCAACTTTGGCTCCAGAAATGGAGAGTAGGGTTCCCATGAGGTTAAACACATTTGACAAACAAATATTTTACCAGTTAATCGTTGAAGGCGAACAGACCGATGACACTCCTAAAATCATGGCCCTGGATAATGGTATAAAGGCCCTTAACAAGGAAACCTTGCATTATTTTTTCGATAAATATGATAAGGCAGATCATATCTCCGTGGCTACTTATGGCATTGGAAAAGCATTCGATAATGTTTTTGGCATGTTTAAACCCATTAGTCCCAAAGAATACAAAACGCAAATATTGACTTCGGAAGAACCGGTGTATCAATATTTGGAAAATAAATATCAGGGTATTGTGGATTTGTTCGGATTCAGTAAACCGGTGGAGCTTAATGATATTATGGCCATCTATGCCGCTTCCAGGAAGAAAGAAGATCTTGAATCCCTGAAATCTTTATCCGACCTGTGCAAGAAAGAGTATCCGGATACCATGATGGGCTTTTATTTTGAAGGGGAGTATTATGAGCAGATGGGGGAGCCCAAAAAAGCCTTGAAAACCTTTGAAAAAGCTTTTCAGATGGATGAAATCGATTTTTTAACCAAAGAAATGGCATTAGAAAAAATCGACGCATTAAAAGCGGATTTTGGTTTTTAACCTACGCCAAATCCCCGCTCCCAAAAAAATATAATCTTAGACCCCAAATCTAACCTACAACCTACACTTATGTTTAAAGGCATCTTTAAATACTACGTCTGTGCCGGCGTATATTTTACCTATTATGGCCTAAAGGGCGATAAAGTACTGGCACTGAGTATACTTTCGTTATTCCTGGCATGGGCCTCTTTTTTTATGGCCATATGGGAGTTCAAGAAAAAACAATCGGAAGAAGAATAATTCCTACTTCTTAGTACCTTAGCACAAATGAGATAAGCTAAGGATGGCCAAGACAAAAACCGCTTTTTTCTGTCAGAACTGTGGCACGCAATACGCCAAATGGGTTGGGCAATGTGCTGCCTGTAAGGAATGGAACACCGTTGTTGAAGAAGTTGTTCAGAAAGAAGAAAAAACAAGCTGGAAACCCACTAATTCCGTGGCAAAACGAGTTTCCAAACCGCTATTGGTCCACGAAATAAGTACGGAAAAAGAATTACGCCTCAATACCTTCGATTTAGAGTTCAATAGAGTATTGGGTGGTGGTTTGGTTCCCGGGGCATTGGTACTTTTAGGCGGTGAACCCGGAGTAGGAAAAAGCACCTTATTATTGCAGATTGCCTTAAAATTGCCCTATAAGACCTTATATGTTTCCGGAGAGGAAAGCCAAAAGCAGATCAAGATGCGAGCGGACCGTATCCATCCCAATAGCGAAACCTGTTTTATACTGACGGAAACCAAGACCCAGAACATTTTTAAGCAGATTGAAGCTACCGAGCCGGACATTGTAGTCATTGATTCCATACAGACCTTGCATTCAGATTATATTGAATCAGCGGCCGGAAGTATTTCGCAGATTAGGGAATGCACCGCAGAACTCATCAAATTTGCCAAGGAAACCAATACCCCGGTGATATTGATAGGTCATATTACCAAGGACGGCTCCATCGCAGGCCCTAAGATTTTGGAACACATGGTTGATACCGTTTTGCAGTTTGAAGGCGACCGAAACTATGTATACCGAATCCTCCGTTCCCTTAAAAACCGATTTGGCTCTACGGCGGAATTGGGCATTTATGAAATGCAGGGAAGCGGACTCAGGGAAGTGAACAACCCTTCCGAAGTATTGATTTCCAATAATGATGAAGGGTTGAGCGGAACGGCCATCGCCTCTACGGTGGAAGGTATGCGACCTTTACTGATTGAAATTCAGGCTTTGGTAAGTACTGCGGTCTATGGAACCCCTCAACGTTCCACTACGGGCTACAATGCCAAACGCCTGAACATGCTCTTGGCGGTTTTGGAAAAAAGGGCCGGATTTAAATTGGGTGCCAAGGATGTTTTTCTCAATATTACCGGTGGAATCTCTGTGGACGATCCCGCCATTGACCTAGCGGTCATTGCCGCTATATTATCCAGCAACGAGGACATTCCCATTGAAAAGGGTATCTGTTTTGCCGCTGAGGTTGGTTTGGCCGGAGAAATACGGCCCGTGCAGCGGGTGGAGCAGCGTATTTTGGAAGCCGAAAAATTGGGTTATACCACCATTGTAGTTTCCAAAAACAATAAAATTGGATTAAAGAATACTAAAATCGAGGTGCAGCTGGCCGGCAAGATTGAGGATGTGGTAAGTAGTTTGTTTGGGTGATTGTTGAACGTTGAGTATATTTTTAAGCGATCTTTTAGGAAAGTATTATTAAAAATACAGCTTTAGCGTTTCTTTTATTTATCACAGAGTTTCCTTGTTGATCCATTTGCCAACTGATGGTGCAACGTAGTTTTTCATTTTTTCGAGAAGTTCATCGATATTATCGCTAACCAAAAGCATTTTCTGATTGACTTCCTTTAAAAAGCCTTTATCAACCATAGTCTGCACCAAAACATTAAGCGAGTCATAGAAACCGTCAATATTCAAAATAGCTATTGGTTTTTTATGAAGTCCTAATTGTGCCCAAGTTAACATTTCAAAGAACTCTTCCAATGTCCCAAAGCCACCTGGCATTGCGATTACCCCATCAGATAGGTCATTCATCTTGGTTTTCCTTTGGTGCATTGTATCAACCAAAATAAGTTCTGTCAAATGTTCGTGGGCAATTTCCTTTGATTTTAAGAAATTAGGTAATACTCCTATTACTTTCCCGCCATTATTTAAGACCCCGTCTGCAACTGCCCCCATTAGACCGACATTAGCGCCTCCATAAATCAATTCAATATCGTGTTTGGCCAAAGTCTGTCCGAGTAAACTAGCTTGTTCTTGATAAATGTTTTCTGTTCCAGAACTTGAACCGCAAAACACAGTAACTCTTTTCATATTTTTCTAAAATTTTATTGTTGGTTGGGTGTCACTTCGCAGTGGCCGCTAACGTTTGAGCTAAGCGTAGTGCGGTTGCAAGGAAACCTTTCGTTTACGTCTGTGCACGAAGCTAAAGCTTATTGTTTTGTTTTATTTTTTCTTGTCTAAAGTTAAAGCCATAAGATTTAGCGACTTCATAAATATATACAGACCATTCCTTTTAGCCCTAAAGTCCGCATTACGTTTAGGTTTTGTTGTAATCTGTAGCGACACGTTCGAGTAAGCACTAATGATTCCGTTGCTTTGTTTTTCCGCCCGAGTAAAGTTCATCTGCACAACAGCTACGTCTGAGTGGAGTCTATTTGCATAAACTTGCTCAAATTTCATTTAACGAAATCGGAGGTATTGTCAATTAAGTTCTTCAAACCCAAATTCCTTTATAGACTCCAAATCTTGTCTGCTAACTTTTCCGACAATTCTCTTACCGCTTAAACAAAAGCAGGCGTTACATGAGATAGCAGTACCATCATTATTAATTGTCACATTGGATATTTCAATATTCTCCTCTTTGAGGTAATTATTGATTTTGTCCTCCAACTCCTTGTTATCGTCGCTATATCCCCAAGGGTCGGAGCAATTTGTTTGATTATATAAAACAAAGACATTTTCATTCGAATCATCATTGTTCGAGCAACTTAGAAAGGTTATTCCAATAAAAGCGAGTAAAATATATTTTTTCATAACATCAATATTTTAATTTATAGATGACTTTCTATGAAAATGGATGCGTTTAAATTAGTATTACGTTATTGAATGTAGAGTTTTTTTTAGCTATTGATTACAACAATTGTATATGTGTACAATTACACATATCTCTACTTTAAACAGAACTACCGCCTATCCCGCATAATCCTAGATAAGGTCAAAATGATTATGATGACCACAATGATCAAGACCACTTGCCAAAAACCTATCTTTAAAAAAACCAATAAATCCATCATCAAGGTGCTGGGTTAGGATGTTCTTCATGAATTTTTTCTATGCCTTCCATAATTTCAGAAGTCAGTGTAATATCAATGCTGCCAATATTTTCCTTCAATTGTTTCATGCTGGTCGCACCAATGATATTACTGGTCAAAAAGGGTTTGGAGTTCACATAGGCCAAGGCCATCTGGGCCAAGGAAATATTATGCTCCTGTGCCAACTCATAATATTTTTGCGTGGCCAAAACGGCCGTTTTTGAACTGTACCGAGTATAGTTTGGAAAAAGTTTAATACGGGATCCTTCTGGCAACCTGTCTCCCAAATATTTACCACTTAATACTCCAAAACCCAATGGGGAGTAGGCCAACAGTCCCATATGTTCCCGCATGGAGATTTCGGCCAGACCAACTTCGAACAATCGGTTAAGCAAACTATACGGATTTTGAATGGTGATCATCCTAGGAAGGGAGGCATGGACCTTGCTTTCCTCCAAAAAACGCATGGCACCCCAAGGCGTCTCATTGGAAATACCAACATGGCGAATCTTACCTTCACGCATTAAATCCCGCAAGGTTTCCAGCACTTGGTGAATATTATCTTCCCAATAATCCGTTACCTCATGGGTATATCCTCTTTTCCCAAAATAATTGGTATTACGCTCCGGCCAATGCAATTGATAGAGGTCGATATAATCGGTCTGCAAACGCTTTAAGCTTCCTTCCAGCGCTTCTATGATGGACTCTCGAGTAAAACCAGTCGTTCTTATAAATTTGGTAAAATCCGCCTTTCCGGCAATTTTACTAGCCAAGATGACCTTGTCCCTATTACCGTTCTTCTTGAACCAGGTCCCAATGATTTTTTCGGTCAACGAGTGTCTATCCGGATGTGCCGGAATAGGGTAGAGCTCGGCGGTATCAAAAAAATTGATTCCCTGGTCAAGGGCATAATCCATTTGCTCGTGACCTTCTTCTTCGGTATTCTGATTCCCCCAGGTCATGGTACCCAGACAAATTTTGCTTACTTCGATATCGGTGTGCGGAAGTTGGGTGTATTTCATTTTAGATTCGGTAGGTTATTGATTAAAAATGCCAAAATTACAAAATATGAACGGTTCACCTTTTAATCAATCATTAAGTTCCAGTAAAATTGGGCAATGGTCACTGTGCTTGGCCTCGGACAAAATAACGGAACGTTTTAGTTTATCACTTAAGGGTTCAGCGACCATCCCATAGTCCAAACGCCATCCCTTGTTATTATTTCTGGCATTAGCCCTGTAGCTCCACCAAGTATAATTTTCAGGTTCCTTATTGAAATACCTAAAACTGTCTATAAAACCACTCTTTATAAAATTACCGATCCATTCCCGTTCCACGGGCAAAAACCCCGAAACGTTCTTTAACCCCACCGGATTATGAATGTCAATAGCCTGATGGCAAATATTATAGTCGCCCAAAACAATCAGGTTGGGATGTTTTTTTCTGAATTCATCGGCATATTTCTGAAAATCGTCCATATAGGTCAGTTTATGTTCCAACCGAGCCAGATTGGTACCGGATGGCAGGTACATACTCATCACCGAAACATTATTGAAATGTACGGTAATATTTCGGCCTTCAAAATCCATATAATCGATACCGGTGCCAAACAACACCTCATCGGGTTTTTGTTTGGATAGTATGGCCACGCCGCTATACCCTTTTTTTTGGGCACTGAACCAATAATGATAGGGATAACCTGCCGCTTCAAAAAGGGATAGGTCCAACTGTTCCTCGTTGGCCTTAATTTCCTGTAGACAGACCACATCCGGGTCCACAGCGTTCAACCATTGCAAAAAATCTTTTCGCAATGCTGCTCTAATACCATTTACATTGTAGGAAACTATCTTCATTATACGTGCCTTTGAACCAAAAATAGAAAAGCCTGCATAAATACTCCCAAGTATGGCTGCCTAAATCCTAACTTTGTACACTTTGGAACAACCTTTGATTATTACTTTAAGATTTAGAAAACATACGTCATGAGATACTTTTTATTCCTGATTATTAGTCTAGGTTTCACCCTCTCCGTAATGGGACAAGCTTACCCCAGATTTGAAAACAATCACGAGATAAAATTCAATATCGGTCAATTTTTGGCCACTTCAACGGTCGAAGGTTCCTATGAGTATTTTTTCACGGAGGACACCAGTATTGGCGGAACCATCTATGCCGATGGTGATGCCACGGACTACAACGGCAACTTTGGAATTGGGCCTAATCTACGAGCCTATTTTGGCTATGTACCTAGAAGTGGATTTTTTGCCGAAGCTTTTGGACTCTATTATAAGGGAAGAGAAGAGAACAATAACGCTACCTTGGGAGCAAGAAACATTGACTATGGAACCACCGCCATAGGTTTGGGAATTGGAAATAAGTGGGTTACCCGAAGTGACCGATTTACCTTAGAAATTCATGGGGGAATTGGGAGAAACATAAATCCTTCCGATTTTCAAAATGCGTTTATGTTTCGCGGCGGACTCTCCATTGGTTTTAGATTTTAAATTATAAATTCGTATTTCATACACATTTTAATGAAATACCTACACTTTCTATTATTTTTTGCCGTCATTTTCGGCCAAGCACAAGACCCTATAGACAAAGATAGTGTTACCCAATTGGAGGAAGTAATTCTAATCGATGCGCTAAAAACCAAAAAAGTCATTGGTATTACCCCTTCAGATGTTATCTCCGCCAAGACCTTTCAAAATTACAGTCCGGTGGATATCGTATCCTCCATGAACCAAATTCCAGGGGTTTATGTGTTGTCGGGAGCCTTGAATACCAATAGAATTACCATTCGAGGTATTGGTGCCCGTACACTTTTTGGAACTGATAAGCTACGCCTTTATTACAACGAAATACCAGTGACGAACGGTACGGGATCTTCTACCATCGAGGCCTATGATTTGGAAAACCTGGGACAAATTGAAGTGGTCAAAGGACCAAAAGGAACGGAGTTTGGGGCCAACCTTGGTGGTGCCATAATTCTAACCCCAAAAGAGGCCTTGGGAATGTCCACCAACTTCAGCAATAATTTCACCATCGGCTCCTATAATTTGATAAAAAACAACTTGGCTTTTAATCATTACGATGGAAAATTACGGTTGAACTTACAGTACGGTCATATCGAAACCAATGGATATCGCGAGAACAACAACTTTGAAAGGGATGGATTTTTGCTTAATACTTCGTATCAATTGAATTCCAATAATAAGCTCTCCCTGTTAGTAAATCATATAGACTATACCGCTCAAATTCCAAGCTCACTCGGGTTCACCGCCTTTAATGAAGACCCGACACAAGCTACATTTACATGGAGGGCCTCACAAGGCTATGAAACAAATAATCAGACCCTGGTGGGGTTATCTCTCTCCCATCAATTTTCTTCCCGATTTAAAAACACGACCAGTGTATTTTATAATTATTTGGACAAGACCGAAGCCAGGCCCTTTGGCATTTTGGAGGAAATCACCAACGGATTTGGATTTAGAACCTTGTTTTCAGGTGATTTTACCTTGTTTGATACATCAGCTGATTTTGTCTTTGGAGCGGAACTTTACAAAGATGAGTACGATTGGGACGAATTTGAAAACCTTTATCAAGAAAACGACGGAAACGGAAGTTTAAAGGGTGCACAGTTTGCCCGCAACAAGGAATTTAGAAGTCAATGGAACGCTTTTACTTCAGTGCAATACCCAATATCAGATTCTTTTTCTGCCCAATTGGGACTTAACTTGAATAAAACCGCTTTTGACCTTCAAGACCGGTTCAACCCCATAAATACCAACAATAGTGGAAGTAGGGATTTTGATCTAATTCTATTACCCAGTTTAACCTTAAATTATTCAATTTCAGAGTATCATGAACTATTTGGGAATATTAGTAGGGGATTTACAAATCCGAGCCTTGAAAGAACATTGACTCCGGATGGCATCATCAATCCAGACATCCAACAGGAGACCGGGACAAACTACGAAATTGGAACGAACCTTCTTTTGGACGAAAACAGGTTACGAATCAACCTGACCCTATATCAAATGAACATCAAAAATCTTTTGATACGCGAACAAGTAGGAGATGATCAATTTATTGAGAAAAACGCCGGAAGTTCCAGACACCAAGGCCTGGAACTTGGAATAGACTATACCCTTTCTTCACCTAGTTCAAAAGTTCAAGTAAATCCTTTTGTCAATTACAACCTCAACCATCATAAATTCACTGATTTTGTGGACGATGGTATCGACTATTCCGGTAATGATTTAACAGGGGTGCCCAAACATCGATTGACCATAGGTTTACAAAATCGTTTCTTTACCCATTATTATCTCAATCTTATCTACCAACATGTGGGAAGTATTCCCTTGACGGATGCCAATGATAGGTATAGCGATGCCTTCAATTTGGTTAATTTAAGAACCGGATACCGAAAAAAACTAACGCCAAAATTCACTTTGGGAGTTAATTTTGGCGTCAATAATGTGTTTGATGTACTTTATGCCCGTTCCGTTCTTATAAACACTCAAGGTTTTGGAGGAGCGGAACCCCGGTATTACTACCCGGGAGATGGAAGGAATTTTTACGGAGGCCTTAATTTGGCCTATGCCCTTTGATCCTCCATTTTTAGTAACCACGTGCGCATATCCACGGCTTTGTGGATGATACTTTTTAAATCAGCAATAGCGACCCGTTCCTGCTCCATGGAATCCCTATAACGAATGGTGACCGTTTGGTCCTCCAAAGTCTGGTGGTCCACCGTAATACAAAATGGAGTTCCATTGGCATCCTGTCTTCTATATCTTCGGCCTACAGCATCCTTTTCATCATAAGTTACATTAAAGTCCCATTTAAGGTCCTCAAGGATTTCATGGGCTACCTCTGGCAATCCATCCTTCTTGACCAATGGCAAAATAGCAGCTTTGGTAGGTGCCAAAACGGCCGGAAGCTTTAAAACGGTTCTTGAAGTACCATTTTCCAATTCCTCTTCCTGTAATGAATTAGAGAAAACGGCCAAGAACATACGATCAAGGCCTATGGAAGTCTCCAGTACGTAGGGAACATAGTTCCTGTTCGTCTCATGGTCAAAATATTGCAGCTTTTTACCGGAGTATTTTTCATGACTGCCCAAGTCAAAATCCGTTCTGGAATGTATTCCCTCTAATTCTTTAAAACCGAAAGGAAAACGGAATTCAATGTCCGCTGCAGCATCTGCATAATGCGCTAGTTTTTCATGATCATGAAATCTATAATTTTCCTCACCCAGACCTAGGGAAAGGTGCCATTTCATTCTGTTTTCTTTCCAATGTTCGTACCATTCCTGTTGGGTTCCGGGCTGTATAAAGAACTGCATCTCCATTTGCTCGAACTCCCTCATCCTAAAGATAAATTGCCTAGCAACAATTTCATTCCTAAAGGCCTTTCCCGTTTGGGCAATGCCGAAGGGAATCTTCATCCTCCCTGCCTTTTGTACGTTCAAAAAATTCACAAAAATACCTTGGGCGGTCTCAGGACGTAAATAGAGATCCATAGCGTTTTCTGCACTTGCCCCTAATTTAGTACCGAACATTAAGTTGAACTGTTTTACATCGGTCCAGTTTTTGGAGCCTGACATAGGGCAGGCAATATCCAATTCCTCGATCAAAGCCTTTACATCGGCTAAATCCTCTTTCTCCAAAGATTTTGCCATTCGGCTCAATATGCTTTTTCCCTGTTCAATATATTCAACTACCCTGGGATTGGTTTCAATGAACTTTTGCTTGTTGAAGTTATCACCGAACCGTTTTTCGGCCTTTTTTACTTCTTTCTCTATTTTAGTATCGATTTTACCCACATAGTCCTCTATGAGTACATCTGCCCGATATCTCTTCTTTGAATCCTTATTGTCTATCAGAGGATCGTTAAAAGCGTCCACATGGCCTGAAGCCTTCCATGTGGTAGGATGCATAAATATTGCCGCATCGATGCCCACAATATTTTCGTTCAGTTGAACCATGGCTTTCCACCAATATTCACGGATATTCTTTTTAAGCTCTACGCCATTATGGCCGTAGTCATAAACTGCGCTTAAACCATCATAAATTTCGCTGGATTGGAATACGTAACCATATTCCTTTGCATGGGAAATTACCTTCTTAAAATTATCTTCTTGATTTGCCATGCGGCAAAAATAGAATTTTAGCCAAAAAGAAGTATAATTATTTTAATTGAAATTCCGAGGAAGTAATAAGTCTCTCATCTTCAAATACATTAAGAGTGTAAGTACCCTCCTTTAAGGAACCCTCTGGAACGGTAACATAATCACAGATGGAAGTTTCTTGGCCAAAATATTGAAACTCTACCCTTTTACTGTAAATATTACCGTTTACTGTTATGGTATTCGCATTATCCTCTACAATTTGTTTGTCAGGATCTAAAAATTGTAAATAAATTACCTTTTCGGAATTATTTACCTCAGGGTCGGCCAAAACGGTTACACAACCACGTAGTTTTTCAATAGTGGAGGCCTTGTTGGTACCTACGGGGCGAGAACCCCTAAGCCTAAACCCACTACCCTCGGAGTAATCCATCCTTAAGTAGTTCTTAACCTTTAACTGTTGATTAAGCTCCATGATTTTCCTTCGCTGTAAAGCTTCGGCTTCGGCTAAACTGTTACTATTCGCCTGCAAGAGCTCTATTTGCTTTCTGGCATCGTCGTATTTATCGGTCAGCAAAATATTGTTATATCTAAGAAAATTATTTTTAAGCTTTAAACTATCGTTTTTAGCCTCCAATCTTCTTAACTCGGTTTTAAATTCCCTTAATCTATCAATCGTAAAGTTTAGTCTTCCTACAGAATCCTTTAGCTTCTGTACCTGATATTTAGCATCCTGTAATTCAATATCGTTCATTTCATTTAACGCAGAAAGCCTGTCAAGATCTGCCTTCATCAGGGTAAGGTCCTTGACCAAAACATCCTTTTGTTGTTCCAAAAAACTTATTTCCGATTTGGATTGGGCATAGCTGTAGTAAAAGGCGATAAGGATACCAATTATAACAGCTGCCATTGCGGCAAGGATTATTTTATAATTGAATTTAGTATCTTGACTGTCCATCCAGTAAATGGGCGTTTAGTAGGTTAAATAATATAGTAAGAGTTGATTCTCACCAAGCTTTCAAATATAGCAAATGATATAAACACCCTCCTATTCCCTCATGCATGTTTTGGATGTAATGACCGATTAATTAGAGGAGAGAAGCTTTTGTGTACTGTTTGTCGACACCAATTACCACTCACCGATTATACATTTAACGAAGAAAACCCTGTAGACCGTATCTTTTACGGAAGAATTAACATTAAAAAAGCAAGTTCTTTCCTTCATTTTACAGACTATGGTATCGTTAAGAACCTAATTCACAACCTGAAATACAAAAATCAAGAGCAAATTGGAGAATTTCTTGGAAACTGGTACGGACACATTATCAAGGAAAATGACCACCTCCCTAAAATAGATTATGTAATTCCTGTACCTCTGCACAGGAAAAAGCTTAGAAAAAGAGGATACAATCAAACGGCCTTGTTTGCAAAACAGTTGGCAAAGCATCTGGCCTCAGAATATTTGGAGGATGTATTGGTCAAAACGGCCAACACAAGGACCCAGACAAAAAAGAGCCGTTTAGCAAGATGGTACGACAATAAATCACTTTACGAGATAACTAATGCTGAGTTGTTAAAAAATAAAACTCTTTTATTAGTCGACGATGTCATCACTACCGGAGCTACCATGGAACTTTGCGCCGAAGCACTGTTGAAAATTGAAGGCATCACCCTCTTCATAGCCAGTATAGCAGTTGTAGATTAGATTCTAAGGAATATATCGTTTCTTTGCGTAATAATATTTTGCTATGTTTCGTAGAATTCTAGGCTACATATTCATTATACTTTCAATTACAGCGTTTTACCAGTGCGCGCGCAAGGGAACTCCAACAGGAGGCCCTAAAGATGTTACTCCACCTGTTCTAATACGGGCGGAGCCGGAGAACATGAGTGTCAATTTCAATGGAAATAAAATACGCCTATATTTTGATGAGCTAGTAAAACTGGAAAAAGTCCAGGAGCAATTGATAGTATCACCACCCCTAAAATATCAGCCTTTGCTAAGTCCACAAGGAGGGGCCAATAAGTTCGTAGAAATTACCATACAGGATACTTTATTGGAAAATACGACATACACCATAAATTTTGGTCAAAGTGTTGTGGACAACAATGAAGGAAATCCATACCCATTTTTGACCTACGTTTTCTCGACTGGGGATTATATAGATTCTTTAGAGCTAAAGGGTGTAGTCAAGGACGCTCTGAACAAGGAAGCGGACAACTTTATTAGCGTAATGCTTTATAAGATAGATTCCAGCTATACAGACTCTACGATATATAAAAAACCGCCAAATTATATTACCAATACCTTAGATAGCAGTATAGTATTTACCCTTAAAAACTTAAAGGAAGGTAGATACGCACTTTTTGCCATAAAGGACCAAGCTAAGAACAACGTTTTTGATCAGAATACGGATAAAATAGGTTTTATAACCGACACTGTATTTCTTCCAACGGATTCCATCTATCTGCTTAATCTCTTTAAAGAAGTACCTGACTATGGTATTGCCGTACCTACTTTTGTCGCAAAGAACAAAATTAGTTTTGGATATTATGGTCATTGTGCTAGCATTGAAATTGACCCTATTTCCGATATTCCTGATACGGTAAAGACAAAAACTCTTAAGGAAAGGGATAAGGACACACTAAACTTTTGGTATACGCCATATGACATGGATTCTATCCTGTTCACTGTTACGAACGAAAACCTAAAACTCATTGATACTTTTAATGTAAAAAGTAGGAAAGTGGGGATCGACTCCCTCAAATTGACCCCTAGCCAAACTGGAACATTGGAATTTCAAGATAACTTCTCATTGTTGGCAAATACCCCATTGAGTTCCATTGATAGTACTGCCATCAGTGTATCCAAACAAGATACGTTGCCAGTGCCCCATTCGGTGGTCTTGGATACACTGCAGAACAAGGTTGATTTTGAATTTGAACTCGGACCCAACGAACAATATAAAATACAGTTGTTACCAGGGGCGATAGTTGATTTCTTTGGTATAACAAACGACTCCATTAGTGTTAACCTAAACACCAAAAGTTTCGCTGATTATGGAAATTTAACGGTATCTCTAAGTGGTAATTCCATAGAGTACCCCGTCATAGTTCAATTGACCGATGAAAAAGGAGTAGTCCAGAGAACACAAACCGCATCGGAAAGCCAAATATTCGAATTCAATAATATAAATCCAGGAAAATACCTCATACGTGCAATATTCGATAAAAATAACAACGGCAAATGGGATACCGGAAATTACCTTAAAAGAACACAACCCGAAAAAGTTTCATACTATCCAAATACAATAGAGATGCGAGCAAACTGGATTGAGAACATTACCTTTAGCATCCTCGATTAAAACCGCATTCATGAGGTTGTTTTTAGTTCCTATTTGTTCACTATCAAATTTGCCCACTATGTTTTCATAGGTGAACTATGCAAATCAAGTAAGGTAATATATTGCAAATCGGAAATAAGTAGGTAGCATCAACCTAAATCAAAAAAAATTCTCGCCAGGTCCAATACTTTCCATAGTGAAATAGAGGTTTTAAGGGATATATTACTTCTGCACTTTTACCAGTAAATGGAATACAAGTACTCCTTAATGGTAATACCTTTGTGCCGCTCAAGATAGCGGGGAAAAATAAATCAATTTTTGCCGAAATTCTTTATAAGAGAGAGAGAAAAGCCTATACAAGGTTTTCAACATTAAAATCAACAAAGCCCCTTCAGATGCTAAATTGTTAAACACGAAAAGCGAGGACAAAGTTGAGATAACTTCCAATTATTACTATAACAAAGATGGCAGTCAGGTCGTAGAACTACCCACAAGCAGGAGGTCTATGAAATCTGAACTACCTTCCCATTATATGGAAATCTTAAAAAAGGAAAAATTATCTCCTAAAAATGAAGAAGATTTGATTCAATTGTTTTCAATCCTTAACTCCAAGTAATTGGAACTTGTCCCTATCCTGAAGGAATTTTAATTTTTTCCGTACCTCCAAAAGATGGTCCTTATCGATATTAACTGATATTACTTCTTCCTTTTCCGAAAAAATTAATTGTTGGCCCAGAGAATCATAAATAGCGGAGTGTCCAACGTATTCCAGCCCTTTTTCATCCCTTCCAATTCTATTGACACCGATACAATAACTCATATTTTCAATGGCCCTTGCCTTTAACAGCGTGTCCCATGCTTCAACTCTTGGTTTTGGCCAATTTGCCACGTATACCAATACATCATAATCGGTGGTGTTTCGGCTCCAAACAGGAAATCTCAGGTCATAACAGATCATAAGGTTTATTTTAAACCCCTTATATTCAACAATCAAATGATTGCTGCCGGATTGGTATTTTTCATGCTCTCCGGCCAAAGTGAAGGTATGTCTTTTATCATACTGCTTTACTTCACCGTTGGGCATAACAAAAAACAATCGGTTAAAATGTAAGTCATTTTCAGAATAGACAATACTCCCAACGATTGCCGCATTTTTTTCCTTGGCCCAATCTTGCATCCATTTTATGGTAATATCACCTTCTTGCGCATCTATATTCTCAGGTGTCATGGTAAAGCCAGTGGTAAACATTTCTGGCAAGACTATTAGGTCAACCTCACTTTTGACATTGGCTATCTTGGAAGAAAAATTTTCTCTATTCAAGGCAGGCTGTTCCCAAATTAAGGGTGATTGGACCAATGCGATATTCAATTTATTTTCCATTTTTAACTATGTGCTTTAAGTTCTTTGCTCTTATGAATAAACGATTACAACTATTTCTCCAATAATTTAATAAGCTCAGGATACCCCTTGGCCAAAGCATAATCCAAAGCGGTATTTCCTTTTTGGTCCTTAATTTTCCTTTCAGCGCCATGACTTAATAAAAGTTGGGCCATTTCCAATTTATTGAACATTGCAGAATAAATGAGCGCTGTGGCACCCATGGAATTTTGTTCATTAAGTGCTGCCCCATAAGTAAGCAGCAATTTGGACAAATCCAAAAACCCCTTAAAACAAACACCCATAAGCGGGGTATTTCCCGCGGCGTCTTTTTCATTGATATCAGCTCCTGAATCAAGTAATAATTTGGTTATCTCAATTTGGTTATAGTAAGTGGCCAAAATTAAAGGAGTAGAACCTCTTTCATCCTTAGCATTGACAAGTTCAGGCCTATTAATAATGGATTTTTGAGTTTTCTCCAAATTACCGCTCCTTATATCATCGTAAATTGTGGCTTGCATTTTTTTCGTGAAAATTACAGAATACTCCATGTAATACCCAACTGATGCTGTTTTTTGTTGCCTTACAAGTGCAAAATATCTTTGTTAATTATCTAATTGCTTATATTTTAAAACCTGGGCTCTGACATCATTAAATTGGGCTAATAACTCAATATAAGATTTTTAAATAACATTCAGTTCGGTGATATGGACAAAGCAGTAGCCTTAGAAAGACCTAGGTAAAGAATAATTAATCCATAAAATGGAAAACAATATATTGTTTGTTTACAAACAACGAATTAATTCTATTTGCGAAACGATTGAAGTAGGTTAAATAAAGAAACTACCTTTGTAATAACCTTTAAAAATGTGAGTGACTATGGCTGTAAGTAAGATTAAAACATGTTGTATTATTGATGATGACCCTATTTTTATTTATGGTACCAGGCGAATTATGAAAGAGGTGAATTTTTGTGACGAATTTATTGTTTTTAATGATGGCCAAGATGCATTGGATGGGCTATCCAAAATTGTTGACCTTGGTAAAAAAGTACCCCAAGTCATGTTTTTAGATCTTAATATGCCAGTAATGAATGGTTGGGAATTTTTGGATGAAGTTTTACAGCTGCATTCAAATATTTTCGAAAATACTTCAGTATACATCACCAGTTCATCATTAGATCCCAGAGATTTGGAAAAAGTAAAAAACTATAAAGTGGTCAGCAATTACATCCTTAAACCCATAACTCCTAATGACTTGGAAACTGTCCTGAATTCCTTAAAGAACTAAACCTAAGTTTTATCAGTATTATTCTAAAATAGATTTGTTAATTTTGCCTCGAATTGCTGTCATAAATTAATACATCCGACTCATTATATAGTAGAGTAGTTTACTTATAAGCTCATCTTAATTTTTAAATCTTTTTGTATTCATTTCTATGAATAATCGGAAGTTTTTATTTAATTAACAGTCCAAGGAAAAATATTTGAATTAATAGTCTCTTTCATGAGAATTAATAGTCTCTTTCATGAGTAAGATTGGTAGCTGCTGTATTATTGACGATGATGATTTTTTTGCATTTAACGCCAAGAATCTAATGAAGGATATCGGTTTTTGCGAAAATGTACTATGGTATGCAGATGGACAAGAAGCCATTGATAATTTGGTGGGGCTTTTGATTGAAAATATACCGCTACCTGAAGTGATACTTCTAGACCTGAATATGCCCAATAAGGACGGTTGGGCCTTTTTGAAGGAATTTGAGAACATTCCCGAAAACCAAAGGAAAAATGTCAAAATATACATTGTAAGCTCTTTCGTAAGCCCTGAAAACATGGCAAAGGCCAAAACCTATTCTACGGTAGAATCCTATCTGGTAAAACCATTGACCGAAAAATCCTTGAAAAATATCAAATAAAACAATTACCTAATCCCCGGGGTAAAATCGTTAGGAGCCAATTGAGGTTGATTCAAAGTACCAGAGTCTCCGGTATCATTATATATTTCCCATTGGGAAAATTGATATACTGAACTTCCTTCAATAACATCTTGTCTTCGTTGTGCACGACCATCCTCAAACTCATGATTGGTTCCAGAACCGTCTTCACCTGGAATACCAAAAGTGTCCATTACCGTTCCAAACGGGTCTACCAATACTAAATTATCATCTCCATTGGAATCAGCCGGTGAGTTGGTCGCGGCATCCACATCGGGTAAAAACCCAAAAACCTGTTCAAAGACATCAGGATTAGGGGATAAAATCAAGGTACTCTGGCCATTTATAGTATAACCCGACAAATCTGTTGATGAACTCACCGTTTGACTTTCATTCGTATACCTGTGAATTTGCCACCCCTTTAGCGATAGAGGTTCTGGAGCCGCATTATAGATTTCTACGAACCTAGCTCCTGCATTATTATCTGGATCGGCCAATTCAGAAAAAAAGATACTATTGGACGTAAACTCATCTACAACATCCTCGCACCTTTCCTGGTCGAACTCTACATCGTCCATGTTTCGGATAATTAACTTAAATTCTGATCCCTCCTTGGTCAGCACACCAGTAATACTCCCACTACCTTCAGGGACAACTCTTGCCTGAAAACTTGAGTAACCGCTATTCAGCATAACTAGCTCATTATCGTCACAATCCACAAGTATTCTCTCCGTTTCCTCCTCCTTTTCAGCAAAGGTCCGGTTCAACTCCTCCGATGAAAATTCTATATTTTCCAATCTGACCAAGGTACCAGTCATGGTATCATCCAAATCAGGAATAGTTGATAACGTAGGTTCTAAAACACTAGATGCCTCACAAGCAACAAAGACACGCTCAAAAATACTATTGTACGGCAATCTTCCCACGGAATTATTCCCAAATGAACTAAATACCCCACCTAGTTTATATTGGCCTCTTGAGGACCCCAAATACAAACCCTTCAAACGTATCAAAACCTTGTTGCCAACCTCAAAGAAAAGATAGGAATCCCTCATATCAATTTCCAATTGAAACCCGTCAGTTGGATTATCAGGACTATTTTGAAAATATAGTACACTGAAAAAATTATTTTCCTTATCCGAAGAATTTATATAACCCTCAATAACCCAATCTTCCTGTATCTGAACAGTTTCTCCTTGATAATACTCCCTAAGTTTCCCGTAACTAATATTGGCGATTAAATTGGATTCGCATGATGGTTTTAAATTATCAAAATCATTACTTCTAACACAGGCAAAACATATTAATACCAAGAGCAATAGCCTAAATTTTGACAAGAATCTCCTATATGTATATATGCTAACATCCATGTTTAAAAACTTATAGCCAAGTTTAAAAAATAAGTCCTACCATACCCGTACCAATATTTTGGGGCAAAGGAGGGACTACCACTCAGATTATCCTTCCTCAACTGACCAAAATTTCCGTTTCTACTTTGCTCATAACCTCCAGTTCTAAACGTGGTGTCAAAAAGGTTATTGATGCTGGCAAAAACGCCTACATATTTACCCTTCTTCAACCAAGACTTTCCCCCTACAAGGTTCAAAAGATAAAAATTGTCCAATGGTTTTTGTTCCAGAAGGGCATTTACGTTTTCTTCCGTAGCATCCGGGAAATTTTGTCCCGTTTCCGGGTCTAAATAAAAACTTTTGGTTCTTGTAATCGTAGAAATATTGGCATAGTTACTGGCAAGATAGTTGGCCGTCATGCCAACCCACCAATACTTGGGATCCCTATACTCCATACCCAAAGCAAAGGCCTTTTGTGGTCCCTGTGCCAACTTATATCCTTTGATACTTGCTAAACCCAAATCTTGAGACCCCTGTATGTTTATTAAGTCCTCCTCAGCGGAAGCCGTATCAAAATTAATGGTCACTGAAGGATCACTTGCAAAAATATACTTACCAATTGAGGAAACCCACGATAACTTTACTGTAGAAGATAATTGGTATTCCAGCCCCAACTCGGTTCCCAAATGTAATTTATCCAAATCGGTCAAAACCTCCTGAACGAAGTCTGAACCCACCCCAGAATCCACAAAGAAAAAATTTACATCTGTGAGATTTTGAAATCTTGTATAATAGCCGGAGAGGCGACCCGTGAGGTTGGGCAGGCGCAAAAAATAGTTGACGTCCAAGGTTGAAATGTTTTCCGTTTGAAGATTTGGTACTATAGTGTTAGACTCCCTGGGATTTACAAAAATGTTTTGAAGTAAGGGTGCCTTATTAATCAAAGCTCCCTGCAAAGTGACCCAATGCCTTCCCGTTATGGCATGGGTTATACCTCCCTTTACCCCAAAGTTTGAAAATGGTATATTGCCGCTAGGACCTAAGGAGCTTTCCGGAAACCTTTCATTTTGAAAATGTCCTATTCTTTGGAATATTTGGTGATTAAATTGACCAGCCACGAACAATTTCCATTTATTAAGATCTATAGATAATTGGGAATACGCCCTAAGCTCCGAAGCTTTAAAATCATAATTATAGCCAAGGACTTCTCCTTCTCTCTTTTCCAAATCCGTATTTATATCATTTCTTGTGTTGGAAAAGGGATCTATGTCCGTATAAAAATTTGCGCCCAGCAAATCATCTACTTCAGCAAAATTATGGGACTTTAAATATCTGTTCATAATACCCAGATCCAGTTTTACCTGTTCGGCCCATTGAAAATTAACGTTAAGATTGGCCGTAAACTGCTCATCTGAAACCACATCATTATAAAGCTGATAAGCGGCATCGCCACCTAAAGAGGAATTGGAATTTGCGTTATATAGGTTTTGCCATTTTAACTGAGGATTTTGAACAAAACTGTTCTCGGCCATTTCGGCACTAATAAAATTGGCTCCAATGGGGCTATTGATATAAAAACTGGGCATATATCTATAATAAGTTGGGTCTGGATTGGGAGCATCTTTATAGCCGAGTCTACTTCTTTCATGGCTTCCTTTTTGGTATACCATACCAAGGGACAAATTCATTTTTTTGGAATCATGAAAATAATTCAACATAATCATGGGTTCAGATATATTACGTTCCCTGGAGTTCCTTATTTTGCCATCTTGCTCGCCCCAGTATGGATTATATTTTTTCCCAACTAAATCAAAAACCTCCTCCGTAATGGCAGATGACCTACCCCTTCTATTGGATGCCAAAATTCCAGAAAGCAAAACACTATTGCTTTCATTGATCTTATACTCCAACTGACCACTTAGGGAATAAGCGTCATATAACGTACCATCTATATAACCTTCCTTAGCGCATCTTCTTGAGCCAGATAACATATAGGCCAATCCATTGGCATTCATTCCGGAATTATACGTTGCCATAAGCCTACCAGTATAGGTCCTATTGGAAACCGATGATGAAATTCGTTTGCCCGGCCTCAAACCTGAAGGCCTTAAATCAATATTGGTATTCCCTAAAATCCCCCCGAATGTATAGTCGGAAGCTTCTATTCCGTTTGTATATTCCTGGTTCCTGGTAATATCATTAAGTCCACCCCAATTATTCCATTGTGGGCGACCATCATATATTTTGTTCATTGGTATACCGTTCAATAGAACTTCACCCTGTTGGGAATCATACCCACGAACCCGAAAAAAAGCCTGTCCAAAATCAAATGCGGCTCGACTTAAAAAAACATCCCTGGTGGCCTGCAACAGTCCTAAGGAATTGGATGCAGATTCATCATCCAAAAGCTCTGCATCCGTAAGGGTTATCAAATTGTCCTGTTGGTCCATTGAAATATCCCTTTTTAAATATATTCTTCCAAGATCCAATGCTTTCCCTTCGAGTTGAACCGGAATCCTTTTTGTTTCATAATCCTGAAACCTTACATTAAGAATATATTCCCCATTCAGGTTGGTTCGTAAATCAAACACTCCTTCTAAATTTGTGCTTGCTTCCAAAAACTCTCCTTCAATACTTATTATCGCTCCTTTAATTGGTTGATTGTCCGGTTCATTTAAAACAGTACCCGATAAACTATAATTTGTTTGCCCAAAGGAGAAGCTGAAGAAGAAAATAATTGGTATGAGGAATATACCCTTATACATGGTCTATGTTTAGTGCAAGATGTTAATGGTATTGTAATATATTTAAAAACAATTACTTAACTAGATTTTCTACATAAAAACCATATATTTCGACCCAAATGAGAAATTTTAATACATATTTTTTTCTCCTGTTTGTATGGGTTGGCTTAGGACAGTCCAAAAAAGAGTATCGAGTGAGGACCATCGCGTTCTACAATCTTGAAAATTTGTTTGACACAAAAAATGATAGCCTAATTTTTGATGACGACAGGACGACCAATGGTAAAGACAACTGGACCGAAGAACGCTATTGGAAGAAAATAGATAATCTTTCAAAGGTAATTTCTGAAATAGGCCTGGAAAATACACGTTCTGCCCCAGACCTCTTAGGTATCTGTGAGGCCGAAAACAAGACCGTACTTCTGGATTTAATCAACCATCCCAAACTCAAAAAAAAGAACTACGATATTATTCATTTTGATTCTCCAGATGAGAGGGGAATTGACGTTGGGCTCATTTATTCAAAACTTTCCTTTATTCCAGTTTCCTTTGTAAGTAGGAGATTGCTTTTGACCGACGAGGAAGGTTTTCGTGATTATACCCGTGACCAATTGGTTGTTGAAGGCTTGTTGGACAATGAAAAAATTTATCTTATCGTAAACCATTGGCCATCCAGAAGCGGCGGGGAACTTAGAAGTAGGCCCTACAGACTAAAGGCAGCGGAACTAAACAAAAGAATAATCGACTCCCTGAGACATTTGGACCAAAACGCCAAAATAATAGGAATGGGGGATTTTAATGATGACCCCATAAGTCCTAGTTTTAAAAAAATACTTAAGGTAAAAGGTAAAGAGAAGCAACTGGACTCGATGAGCCTTTTTGGACCCATGGAAAGTATGTTCAAAAAAGGAATCGGTTCTTTGGCTTATAGGGACCGGTGGAATCTTTTTGACCAAATATACCTAACCGTCAACTTGCTCAACAACTCAGAAGGATACCGGTTTTGGAAAGCGGATGTTTTCAGCCCATCCTACCTTATCGATCCAAAAGGGGTATACAAAGGATATCCTTTACGCACGTATGCCGGAGGTAGTTATATTGGGGGTTATAGTGACCATTTCCCCGTCTACATACATTTAATCAGGGAGGTAGATTAGCGAACCAAATTTTCTTATTTAATCCAGCGGAGTCAATTGAATGTTTTTCCATTTTACCTTGATACCTCCACCATCATGGATTTGAAGCAGAATGGAACCTTCTCCCTTACCTATAATTCTGTCCTTAAAGGAAACCATTTCCGTACCATTGAGCCAAGAGGTTATTTGTTTACCATCCACTTTGATGGTCATGTGGTTCCAATCCCCAAATTTTAAGGCACCATCCTTTTCCTCTTTTGGTTTCTTTAGCCATTGCCTTCCGTAAGATTCATAAACACCACCCGTAAATTTTCCGGGTGGGGCTACCTCAACCTGCCAACCACTTACCTTAGTTCCATCAACACTGGATCTTATAAAAACACCGCTGTTGCCATCGGCCTCTTGTTTAAAATCCAGATCAAGTATAAAATTTTTATACTCCTTTTCGGTTCCCAAGTACCCATAACCGGCATCAGGGCCACTTTCACAGATCAATAGTCCATCTTCCACGTACCACTTTTCGGTTCCAAAAACTTCCCATCCATCCAAGTTTTCACCATTGAAAAGGGAAACTGTTTGGCCCATCAGGTTATTACACAAAAAAACAATCAATCCTATACCAAAAATCTTCTTCATTATTATACTATTTAGAACCATTGACTCCATGGAATTCTACTTAAAATTAATATCAAACCAATACCATAAAAAATGGCAATACTCTTAAATTTCTTATCACCCTCTACAAATTTCTTGTGTCTGGACCAACCTATGGTTATCGATGCTATGGCTAAAATATTTACAAATGGATGCTCTACTGCCAGTAATCTCGCAGCAGAAGTTAGACCCCCCATACCAAACTCCTGTATCGCACTGAATCCGCTAGGAGATATGAAATAGAGAATAAGCCCCACCAATAATTGAATATGGCACAGGATGAGGGCAAAAAGACTTAACCTCAGGTCCTTGTTCATGGTGAAGACTCTTTTGCTCAATAGACCGGAAATGGCATTGATAACGGCAATAATCAATATTGCCAATGCTACATAGGCTAAATAGGAATGTAGCATTTGTATGGTTTCGTACATGTTATTGGTTTTAATGAATTTTAAAAATAGTGAATTTTAAGCATAAAAAAACCCTGCCAATTGGCAGGGTTCTTAACAATTAAGATTAATTCTTAAAAATTGAATCTTGCGCTCAGGTTCCAAGTTGTTCCGAAACCGAAGAATACCCTGTTTCTAGTATTGATACCGTCGTAGGTCTCGTCACCAGGTTGAGCAAATATATTAGTATCAGATTCCGCAATGTATGTGGTATCGAATACGTTGTTAACGTTTAGTCTGAAGCTAAGCATTTTATCGTCAAAAGGAATATTAAAAGTTGTACCGGCATCCATCAATCCGAAGGAAGGAAGCTTTAAAGAACCTTCAGGCCCAACATCAGTAGCATCAAATTGAGCATAAAGATTATCAGCGTAGCGATATCCAAGGTCTACACTCAAATTTTCAATGATATTATAATTGGCTCCAATAAAGGCAGTAAACTGAGCTGCATCACCAACTTTAATTCCATCCAATTCCAAAGTTTCCTGCTGTTCAACGCCCCCAATTACGATTGGGTTTTGATCATTATCGAAATACGTTGCGTTAACATCATCCTTATACTCCCAGTTACCAATGGAAATCATACCTGTAAGAGCAAATTTATCGCTAGCTTGAAACCTACCATCCATCTCGATACCGGTATGAACTTGCTTAATTCCCAATAAGTTAGCAGTTCCCCTAATTTCATCTGGTTGTCCCGCATTGAAAGTGGCACTGGCACTGGCAAATCTATCCTTCCAACTAGTTGAATACAGGTTTACATTTCCACGGAATTTTGAGCTTCTATACCCATATCCCAATTCGAAACCTGTAATTTTTTCATTTGTCAAGTTTGGATTTAGATTGTTCCCAAAGTTCAAGTAAACAGCATCAAACAAAGGTTGTTTTGAATAATAGCCTGCATTTGCAAAAACATTATTGTGTGCATCAATGTTCCAGTTTACACCACCTTTAACATTTCCACCTAAAATATTCTCGTAATCTGTTTTTTCTGGAGGAGTTTCGCTAAAAAATTCCTCTCTAGCAAAGCCTTGGTTTGATAATGCGCCTTGAACAAAAGCAGTTACATCTGGTGTAAAATTATATTCTACTTGTCCAAAAACACCTAACCAATTAACCAATCCTGTATTGTAGTAATCAATTTTTTCCTCATCATCTATATTTCCAAAAACCCACCAAGGTTGATTGGCCTTATACGTCTCACGGAAAATTTGATTGGGATCGTTGTCGTTATCCGTTTCTTGGTATGCATCACCGCCTAAAAGATCATTCACTCTTCTATAGTGGTAACCCGTATACTTTCTTAAGTCAAGACCAAAATCAATGGTCAAATCCTCAGAAATTCTATTGTTGAAGTTTGCCAAAAGACCATACCAGTTATGAGAGTTTACAGAAGCTCTTCTTGTAATACCGTTAGTGTTGTTCTCATTTGGATTTTGGTCGCTATTGTTCAAATAAAGACCGTTAATCTGCTCTCTAGGGGTATCACTAAAATCAGGAACCAATGTACCACTATTATAAGCAATAATATCATCTACCCTTACCAAACCATCTGCCGATTTAGGTAATGCAAATTGTCTGGTACCATTGATTTCTCCAATTTCACCCGTTCCACCACCTCGACCAAAGGAAGCATAAGCCGATGTTTCCAAAGTAGTTTTGTCCGATATAGCCCAACTCCAGTTTAAACTGATAACCGGCTTGTGATAAAAGTTACGCCTAAAACTGTATTCCTCACCATTTCTATACCCCCAGTCACTATTATATTTCCTGTTAGGCTTATCGGCAGTTCCGCCATATCTAATATAGTCTGCAATCGAAGGAGCAAAATCCCTCTGATGGTGCCATTGTGGAGCACCAGTTACCATAAATTCTAAATTATGATCTCCTTTGGTATAGCCAAGGCCTAAAAAGAAATTATATCCTTCAAATTTAGTACCATCAGCATACATACTCCCACCTGTCCTACTCAATAACAAGGAAGCTGAGAATCCATTATCAAGAAGTCCTGATGAATAAGAAGCCAAAGTTTTCACATAGCCATCGTTACCTACCGTAGCCCCTATTGCACCACCTTCAGCGTTTAAGGATGTTTTTGTAATAACATTGATCGTGCCACCAACTGAAGATACCGCCAACTTTGAGGAACCCAAACCTCTTTGAACCTGTATTGCGGAGGTTACATCCGATAGACCCGCCCAGTTACTCCAATAAACTTGACCATTCTCCATATCGTTTACAGGAACACCATTAATCATTACGGCTGAATTGTTCGTGTCAAATCCACGAATATTTACACGGGCATCTCCAAAACCTCCACCTGATTTTGTGGCATATATCGATGGAGTTGTATTCAATATCTCAGGGAATTCTTGAGATCCCAATTTTAATTGAATCTCCTCTGCCTTAATAGTAGAAACTGCGACAGGAGTCTTTCTATCCTTAGCAATATCCTGTACTCCAGTTACTACAACCCCTTCCAATTCTTCGGCGTTTGGCATTAAAGATATTGTACCAACACTACCTCCCGTAAAGGATACCTCTTGAGGCATAAAACCAATATAGGAAACTCTTAATGTTCCAGATGATGTCGCAGATTCAATAGTAAAGTTTCCATCAAAGTCTGTAGAGGTACCATTAGATGTACCTTTAACAACCACTGTAGCACCTGGTAATGGACCTCCCATTTCACCATCTACCACAGTACCTGTAATCGTCGTTTGTGAAAAAACAGTTGCGGTCAACAAAAAGGCCGCAATTGCAAAGTAGATTTTTTTCATTTTTTCTTGTATTTGTTAGTTTTTTAACTGGTGCAAAAGTCTTTTATTTTTCGACTTCCAACGTTAAGGGAACGTTAAATCACCAATTCAAACTTACAGTAAAAAACTTAAAAAACCCACTGTATATGAAGAAGTTACAGGTGTTGTTATAAAAATGGGAATCGTCTAACTCAACTCTTAAAATATTGCAAAAGTCTTAAAGTTGAGCTGTCATGTTGAGATATTGTTGATCCTTGAATATCCTTTAATATGGTGCCGGCCAATTGTTTTCCCAATTCCACACCCCATTGATCAAAGCTGAAAATATTCCAGATAACACCCTGAACAAATATCTTATGTTCGTAAAGTGCTATCAAAGACCCTAAACTTTTAGGGGTTAGTTTGTCTATCAATATGCTATTGGTGGGTTTATTCCCTTCGAAGACCTTGAAGGGGGCCAAACGTTCTACCTCTTCCTTGGACAGATTCTTTTCCTTTAATTCTGCGATGACTTCCTCCACTGTCTTTCCATTCATCAAGGCCTCCGTTTGCGCAAAAAAATTGGCCATTAGCTTTTCATGATGATCCGTATCACCATGTAATGAATGCTTATACCCAATGAAATCAGTAGGAATTAGTTTTGTTCCTTGGTGTATTAATTGAAAAAAAGCATGTTGGGAATTGGTCCCAGGTTCTCCCCATATAATGGTTCCTGTTTCATAACCTACCCTTTTTCCGTTCCTACCAACACTTTTACCGTTGCTTTCCATGATACCCTGTTGCAAATAAGCGGAAAACCTACTTAAGTATTGGGTATACGGAATTATGGCCTCTGTTTCTGCTTGATAGAAATTATTATACCAGATACTAATGAGTGCCATCAAAACCGGTAAATTTTCATTGAACGCCGTATCCTTGAAATGTTCATCCATTTCATG
The DNA here is from genome assembly GCF_002269385.1 of Maribacter cobaltidurans. Lineage (NCBI taxonomy): Bacteria > Pseudomonadati > Bacteroidota > Flavobacteriia > Flavobacteriales > Flavobacteriaceae > Maribacter > Maribacter cobaltidurans. Next base: position 2,147,214 of record NZ_CP022957.1, on the reverse strand, counting down.
GGCACCCTGCAACATGGAATTGAAATTTTCATATCCTACCGCCAGCGCAATGGAAAGCCCAACGGCGCTCCATAATGAAAATCTTCCACCTACCCAATCCCACATAGGGAATACGTTCTTATCGGATATTCCGAACTCCGCTATCTTTTCGGTGTTGGTAGATACCGCGGCAAAGTGCTTGGCAATATCTTTTTGGGAAGCATGCTCCAAGAACCATTTTTTTATGGTAGTGGCATTACTCAATGTTTCTTGCGTGGTAAACGTTTTGGACACAACTACGAATAAGGTAGTTTCCGGATTTAAGGTTTTCAAAACCTCGTGAACATGGTCCCCATCTACGTTACTTACAAAATGTACATTTAAGTGGTTTTTGTAAAACTTTAATGCTTCGGTGACCATCGCTGGGCCTAAATCGGAACCTCCAATACCTATATTGACAATATCCGTAAATTTCTTTCCGGTGTATCCTTTACTTTCTCCGCCTATTATAGATTCCGAAAACTCTTTAATATGTTTCCTAACCTCAAAAACCTCTGGAATAACATTTTCACCGTCTACAAAAACTTTGTCAGATTCTTTACACCTTAAAGCCGTATGTAAAACTGCCCTTCCCTCAGTTTCGTTTATTTCATCGCCCTGAAAGTATTTTTTTATGGCATCCTTTAATTTCAATTCATCCGCTAGTCCCAACAACAATTCCATCGTTTCCGATGTAATCCTGTTTTTGGAAAAATCCAAAAGAAAATCGTTCCATTTTTTACTAAAGTTCTCCGCTCTTTTGCTATCCTCTGCGAACAGACTTTTTATTTGAATATCTCTAGAGTGCTTATAGTGTTGATCTAGCTTTTTCCAAGCTTCTGTGGTGGTTGGGTCTATATTATTTAGTTTCATCTATTTCATTGAGTGTTAACAAATCCTCTTCTTCAATCTTCTCCGGGTAAACGATACAATCCAACTGTTCCTTTATTGGGTTTATGTATGCATAGTAATCTGGTCTTAGTTCCTCTGCCAGTGGTTCCGCCTGTGGAAGCTCTTCCCTTAATGGGTCTACTTGTCTGCCATTTTTCCAAAACCGATAGCATACATGTGGCCCGCCCGTATTTCCGGTCATCCCTACCCATCCAATAACATCTCCTTGACGAACGAATTGTCCCTTTTTTACATTTTGCTTCTTCATATGAAGGTATTGTGTAGAGTAGGTTTCGTTATGTCTGATTTTTACATATTTTCCATTTCCTCCTCTTCGGGTTGATTCCGTGACCGTACCATCCGCAGTAGCAAGGATAGGTGTTCCTATGGCCGCGGCATAATCGGTTCCTTTGTGAGGTCTTACTTTATACCCGTAATACCTTATCCTTCTTTTAAGGTTATATCGTGAGGACAACCTGCCAAATTCCACGGGCATTCTAAGAAACGTCCGTCTTAGGTTGTTGGCCTCATCATCAAAATAATCTACCAACCTTTTTAAAGAATCATTTTCGTAGGCAAAAGCATAGATAGGTCTTCCATTATGCTCAAAATAGGCGGCATCTATAGGTTCTGCACCCGCGTAGACGGTATCGTTGATATACTTTTCCTTATAGATTACCTTAAACTTGTCGTTCTTTTGTAACATGGAAAAATCAATGGTCCAAGCATAAACATTGGCCAAGTTGTGCGTAACATTATAATCTATTCCTTGGTCTAAGATAGCTTCGGACAGATTGGTTTCAATAATACCAGAAACCTCCCTTTCCACATATTTTACCTTCTTTTTACCCTTGTAAACCTGTACACTGTCCCTAAGATCAACTACGGTATAGTCAATTGGATTGTTTTCATAAATAAAAACTTGGGCCTGTTCCGTAGTATCCTTGGATTTTAAAATCAAATAAGGTTTACCAACACGAATCCTGCGAACATCAAAAGTATCCTTGTATTTCTCTGATATGGTCGCAATCTTAGGATACTCAACCTTATTCTTCAACATCAACTCCCCAAAACTATCCCCATACTTTATCGTATCCAGATGAACATTGAATTCGTCAAAATTAAAACCAAATCGGGTGACCACGGGGTCCTCCACCGGGCTTATTTTTAGCTCTTCATGTTTTACAGTAACTTTTTCCTCCTTACATGCCCCTAAAAAAAACAACGTAAATATTATGCCCCAATATTTTCGCATCAAACCTATGTATTAATTTTATTGGGGTTATAAATATGGTCTACCCATTGTTTGCCCCAGTTATTTAATTCCTCTTTTGTATAAATTTCTGGAAAGAATACCACTTTTTGGAAACTTGGTGGAAGATATTCCTTCCAGTTTGTTCCTCCGGTCGCTTCCAAATCTCCTGAATCCTTTCCTAAATAGCGATGGGCCGAACCCATATGCATCAACGGCCAGTTGACATTGGCATTCAAATCCATCGTCTTTAACGCTTTAACCAATTCTTTATTTTGTTTGGCTTCCGGTGGCAAAGCTAAGTATTTATGATAAATTGTGTTATTTAACAATTGCTTGGCCGTTCGCACCAACCTTGGCGTATATCGATACTCAAACTGCTTAAGCGTTAGGGTTTTCTCCCCAGTAGAGATATCCGTAGCACCCTTTTTCCAATAGATGTTCTCGTATAGCTCCTCGATACTATTAGCTTCCGAAAAATCATTCCTTTGGGACTCGTGTACCAGATTTTGCAGGGGTGTGGAATAAATCTCTATCATCCTGAATTGAGCCGATTGAAAACCGCTCGCTGGCAATAAAGCCATTCTATATTGAAGAAATTGTTCTTTTTCCATTCCTTTGATCATAATGCTAAAAGATGAAATAAGGGCGGTATAGTAACTGTTAATTCTCCTTAGCTTTTCTACAAAAAAATCAAGGTTCTGGGATTTGTCGTCCACCAATTGTTTTTGCTCGTGCAAAATGAGCTTGAAATACAACTCGGTTATCTGATGGTACATGATGAAGATTTCCTCATCGGGAAAGTGGGTTCTGGGAACCTGAAGACTTAATAGGGTATCCAAGTGAATGTAATCCCAGTAGGTAAGATAGCGTTGGTATAGTAACCCATCTAGATAAGAGCTTAAATCTTGGCCAGAATCCCTGTACTTTTCCTCAAGTTTTAAAATTTGAGATTTGACCCGCTCTTTATCGTCCATTCTATTAATCCATTAGTATCTTAAATTGATGCTTTAAGCCATTATAACCATCCAAATCTGCCTTAATAGCACCAACCGCTAAATCTGCCTTTATTCTTATAGGAATGCGATTATCATCATTGGACACCCATAATGATAGACTTTCCTTCTCTTTAAAGACCCTACCGGATTGTACCAAGGGCCTAAACTTAAGACATTCTACCTTTCCGTACTTTGTATTTACAATCTCCTTTCCCAAGTACTTCAATTTAAAATTGAAAATACCATCATCGTCATATAGCATTTTCAAGTCTATGGCCTCACCGACAACTAAATCTTTGGGCTCATAATTGTTCCTTAGAAAGTAGAACGCGGAAATTAAATCCTGTATACTGTCTTGGAGATCAAAATTAAACTTTTTATTGTTTTTTTTATCATTGAGCACCGCTTTGTCCTTTTCATGGTCAAAATTGATTTCTACGTCCTTGGTATAACCTCCTTCATTTATTTTCCGGATAAACTTATAAGGTTTTCCATCCCTCTTGTCAAAATAACTTTCATAGGTATCATCCACTTTAAAAAAAATACTTGCGAATCCTGTGGTTTCTCCATGGCCTACCACGTGATAAACAGGTATGGAATCTATTGTAGCATTCTTTACGTGCAAGGTAGCATAGCTGGCATTAAGGATACCGTAGTGCATCCTAAACTTTAGCCATTCCCCAGATTTAAAGGCAGATTGCTGTTCTTGGGAAAATAGATTATTATATCCCATCAAAAGCAGTAAAACCAAAACCTTTCTCATAAGCACATTTTTTTTATAAAAATACTACATGATTTTTCATAATAAACGACCTTACAATTACTTAAACAAAATTTATTCCAAAGTATTGCATAAAAAAAGCCCAGTCATAAAACTGGGCTTTTCCTAAATAACCAACCAAACTTTAAATTATGAAAAACCAATACTTAAAGTTGTAAGGGAACCACCCCTTACGTTGGTAAAATTAAAACTTGTTCTTCTACTGGAGTAGGTTTTAACTTACTTTAACTTTCAACTTAACAGTAATTCACATTTAAGCCTTTCAATTGTGAATTCCTTAAGAAAAAAACGGTTCCAAATAGAAAAATCGTAGTTAAAACCAATAACCTATACTAAAGAAAAAATTGGAGTTTTGCCGCTCCGGGGACCAGGAATATAGTACCTGTATCGGTCCAATAAAGGACTCCCAACCATACCCTAATCCATACCCGGAGAAATCTGGCGCAGTAAACCATTCTCCCGTTCTAAACAAATCGTCTTCAACATTGGCAAAATTAGTTGCAAACAAAAGGTGGTTCTTTCCAATAAACTCATAATCCAATCTTGCATACGCCTTTACAAAACTATTCCCTGGCAGGCTCAAAAAATCATATCCTAAAAACGGAGTGAAATTATTTATCATATCCGTACCATAACCTCCAAGAACAAAATCAAAAGTGGTTACACCAGATGTACCCAATTTGAAACCTCCCTCGGTTTCTATATTCATGGATAGATTTTTAAAAATGGGGAAAGCAGTTCCCATCCTTGCTTTTGAAACCGAAAAATCCTTGAAGTTTTGATTATAATCCGAAGAAAACAGATAGTAATGCATGTCTCCTTCAAAAAACAAGCCTCTAGTAGGAAAGTACCTGTCATCATAGGTATCCAGCTTTAAATTACCATAGACGCTAAAGTAACTTCCTTTTTCAAAGAAAGTCCTTTCGTTGGAGGGTTCTGCCACCTCCGATGGTGTTTCAGCGGTGAATGGCTCTATAGTCCTTGTACTATACTTAAGAAACTGGTATTGCCCGCCAAGGGTAAAGGCAAATTCTTCCCTCAGAACGGTCTGCACGTATAGTTGATTTGTGAAATCGGACACATCAATATTTAAAGTATTAAGATTTGTTCCCGTGGGCACTTCAAAATTCTGCCGTATTAAATCAAAACTAATATCCTGACTAAAGGCATTGAACCGTGAGTTTAAACCAAAGCTCCAATAGGTTCCTTTGTCCACATAATATTGAAAGTCATATCTTACATTATCCCCCAATACAAGATCAAAAGAAGCTTCATCATCCCTAAATAAAAGTTTTCTTTTTGTGAAGTTTAGAATTGCCGCGCTTTTATAAAGGTCATCATAGTGCGCTCCCAATCTTATAAACGAAGTGTTTTGGGTTTCGTCCAAACGCAGTATTAAATCCTCACCAATTCCATTGGAGACTAACTTATATCTGTTCGTTGCAAAATTTCCTGTTGCCGTTAGATTACTTATACCCTGTTGTAGCTTTTCAAAAGTAATGGGTTGGGCTAGATTAAATCTTAGCTTTCCTTTTACATAACCTCTAGTATGTTGGTTGCTACCATTGATTATTAGTCGGTTTATGGTAAGCGTGTCCTTAAGACTCGTGATATGTATTCCTTTCTTTTCACGAAATGGTTTTCTTGCAATTTTTTTTAGATCCTCAAATTTTTCTTTGGCCGCCTGTTCCCCTCTTTCAATAATTTCACCCGTCTTGTCAAATTCAATTACTGTAAATCCTTCAATATCCGGTTTAATATAGATATCCGTTTTACGGGCCTTTTCAACCATATCCCTTACCGTTCTGTAATTGTTTATCTGTAAAAGAATTTCCGTTGCGGACAATAGGGCGTCCCTACTTGAAAGATCGTGCTGTACATCTACCCCTATTACGATATCGGCACCCATATCTCTAACTTTGTCTATGGGGTAGTTATTTACTACTCCTCCATCAATAAGTACTTTTCCATCTATACTTGATGGTTCAAAAAGAGAGGGCAAAGTTCCACTGGCCATAATGGCTTGTGGAAGATATCCAGAGTTTAAAACAACTTCTTGCCCTGTTTCAATATTAGTGGCAATACAAACGAAAGGAATGGGAAGCTTTGAGAAATCGTTCACATCCTTTACGGGATATAGCAACCTAACTAGCTCATTGTAAATATTTTGCCCTCCAGAAAATGCGGTAGGAACACTTACCTTAAAATTTTCAAACGGCAGGGTTAGGGCATAGCGCTCAGAATCCTCCTTCTCATGAAAAGTTTTTGCGTCCCTTGGAAGATTATCCTGTATAAGATTAATAAAATCGGTCGCCCTAAAAATAGAGTCCAGTTCCGATGCGGAATACCCCGCCGCATATAAGGCTCCTATGATGGCACCCATGCTAGTTCCGCCTATATAATCAATTTGCACGCCCGCTTCCTCAATTACCTTCAGGGCACCAATATGCGCCAGCCCTTTGGCACCACCTCCACTTAGAACGAGTCCAACCTTTGGCCTTTTAGGTTCGTCTGTTTGGGCCAAGCTTTGCATCGATACAAAAAATACCAAGGACAAAAGAATACCTTTGCCCATAAGTTTCCTTGCTATTTTCCATTCAATGAAACGAACCATATATTTTCTTTGCTTTGGAAGGTCCCACAATTTCGGTCAAATGCTCCAATGAAGCTTCCTTTATACGTTTAACGGATTTGAATTTCTTCAATAAATCACGTGCAGTTTTTTCTCCCACACCTTCAATAGTCTCCAATTCCGAATTTATTGCGCTTTTACTCCTTTTATTTCTGTGAAAAGTTATACCAAATCTATGAGCTTCGTTTCTCAAATGTTGAATTATCTTTAAACTTTCAGATTTTTTGTCCAAATAGAGTGGTATTGAATCACCCGGGAAATATATTTCCTCCAGCCTTTTTGCAATACCCACTATGGCGATTTTACCCCGTAGTCCCAAAGCCTCCAGACTTTTTAAAGCCGATGATAGCTGTCCTTTACCTCCATCAATGATAATTAACTGCGGCAGGGATTCATCTTCCTCCAAAAGTCTTTTATACCTTCTAAATACGACTTCCTCCATGGAGGCAAAGTCGTCAGGTCCCGTTACGGTCTTGATATTAAAATGTCTGTACTCCTTTTTACTTGGTTTCCCGTCCCTAAAGACAACACAGGCCGCAACGGGGTTAGTCCCTTGAATGTTACTGTTATCGAAACACTCGATATGCCTTGGCTCTTCTGACAATCGCAAGTCTTTCTTCATTTGGGCCATGATTCTATTGGTATGACGATCAGGGTCTATAATCTTGATTTGGTTAAAACGTTCCTGTCTAAAGAACTTGGCATTTCGTTCAGACAGTTCTACCAACCTTTTTTTATCCCCTAGCTTTGGTACCGATACCTTTAAGGATGCCTCCAATTCTACTTCAAAGGGAAGATAAAGTTCTTGGGATTGCGAGTTAAAACGTTGTCGTATTTCCACTATGGCCAATTGGAGTAGTTCCTCATCGGATTCATCCAATTTCTTTTTGATTTCCATGGTATGAGAACGTATTATTGAACCGTGGGATAATTGAAGAAAATTAACATAGGCCATGGCACTGTCAGAAATGATTGTGAAAACATCCACATTGCTGATCTTTGGATTTACAATAGTGGATTTGACCTGATAGTTTTCCAGAACCTCTATCTTATCCTTAATGCGTTGCGCCTCCTCAAACCTCATTTGATCTGCGAGGGATTTCATTTGAGCTTTAAAGTAATGTAAGGAGGATTTAAAATTTCCTTTGATAATTTCCTTAATATCCTCAATCTGCCTATTATACTCTTCAGAGGATTGAAGTCCCTCACAGGGTCCCTTGCAGTTTCCCAAATGATATTCCAGGCAAACCTTATATTTACCTCCCTTTATTTTTTCTTCGGACAAATCATAATTGCAGGTCCTTAATGGATAAACACTTTTGATCAAATCCAAAAGTGTCCTAACAGTTTTCATACTAGTATACGGACCGTAATATTCAGAGCCATCCTTTATAACACGTCTAGTGGGAAATAATCTAGGGAAACGCTCATTCTTTAAACATAGCCATGGGTAGGACTTATCATCCTTAAGCATTACATTATAACGTGGCTTATATTCCTTGATCAGATTATTCTCCAGCAAAAGTGCATCGGATTCCGTGGGTACCACAATGTGTTTGATCCGCTTTATTTTTTTTACAAGGACCCTGGTTTTACCATACTCGTGATTTTTATTGAAGTAGGATGACACCCTTTTTTTAAGGTTCTTTGCCTTGCCCACATACAGGATTTTATCATCCTTATCGTAAAATTGATAAACACCTGGTCCGTTAGGTAGTGCACTTAATTGAACGTCAATTGGTATTTGGGACATAAACTTAAAATAATAACGCTTTAGTCGATGGTTTTGAAATTACATGCTTTTCTCGAAACAACTAAAATTTTCCAAGCATTTTAACTCAAAAATATATACCGACATATATTTTAATTGGCATATAAGGATGTCTTAATCCTTGTTCAAAATAGGAACCTAGGTTACACTAAATTTCAATAATATTTCGCTTGCTCCTTTGAAATATGTTTAAACACCTTAAATACAGTTGCTTACACATATTTAAACCTGTTATTTATTCTCTTTACTGTTAATTTTTATATAAAAAAGTGCTTTTTAACGATAAAAATGTGCCTTTCAAGGATATTTAATATTTTTTTTACTTACATTTAACTCGAAGCAAACCTCAAAATCTTAAAGAATTTATTAATGGAAAGCTATATAATAACACTGGGAACTTACCTTATTTTGATGTTGTTTTTCAAAGTTTTCTTTGCTGTTGCAGGTAAGGACTAATTAAAATTAAATGACAAACAAATCATTTTTTCAATGATGTTGAAGAAAGATTTGCGCCAAAAATACCTTACTTTAAGAAACCAGCTTTCCTCAAGTCAGATAGCTGACAAAAGTCTTGCGATTTCCAATAAAACCCTTGAGCTTCCCATTTGGTCCAAAGACTATTACCATATTTTTCTTCCCATACTTTCAAAACAGGAAATAGATACTATAAATCTTCTTTCAATTCTTCAAGGAAAGGATAAAAATATTGTAGTGCCAAAAGTAGAAAATGATTCCTTGGAACATTATTTACTCACAGACAACACTAAATTTAAAAATAGTGCATGGGGCGTTCCAGAACCAGTGAACGGCATTCAAATAGAACCCAACAATATCGATGTAATCTTTATTCCTTTGTTGGCCTTCGATGAAAACGGTAACAGGGTCGGTTATGGAAAAGGATTCTATGACAAATTCATAGCATGCTGTAAACCCGAAGTGCTCAAAGTGGGGCTTAGCTTTTTTGAAGCGGAAAAAAGAATTTCCGGAGTATTGCCTACTGATATTCCATTGGATTACTGCGTTACCCCTGAAAAAATTTACTCCTTCACTGGTTCCCGATAATCTTCCTGATTCTCCGTAGGCTCAACAACCTTTTCCTCTTCATTATTATTACCAAATGCCCGCTTATTAAAAACCAGCAAAATTCCTACACCTGTACTTATAGCCGTATCCGCAATATTAAAGACCGGCTCAAAAAACCTAAAATTCTTTCCTCCCACCTTGGGCACCCATTCCGGCCAAGTAGTATCCACTAATGGAAAGTATAACATATCTACTACCTTGCCATGAAAAAGCTTTCCGTAGGGTTCATCCGAAAACAATGTGGCCACATGATTATAACTATCATCAAATAGCAACCCATAAAAAACAGAGTCCAAAATATTGCCCAAAGCTCCTGCGAATATTAAGGAAACGGCAACAATCAATGTTTTTGAAGATTTTTTCCTTACAACATCATACAACCAATATCCAATTCCAAAAATGGCGAACAACCTGAAAATGGTCAAAATCAGTTTACCTGTTGCATCTGAAATGGGCAGTACATCGCTAAGTTTAGCACCCCAGGCAGCACCTTCATTCTCAATAAATAGAATTTTAAACCAGTTAAAAACATCGACGGATTCACCTAAAACGAAGTTTGTCTTAATATATATTTTACTCCATTGATCCACTAGGAGAATTAGAACTATGAGTAAAATCGACTTTTTCAGGTTCATGGGCTTATTAAACAGCGCAAAAATAGAAATATTATTCGGTTTTGTTGAGGATGATATTTCCTGTTACGGAATTTAAATTATATTGATTAACTCCCCTTGGGATAGGGTTCTTTATCAATTCCCCATATTTTGTTTCTGCCACTATTTTGGCTGCATTTGCATAGACCAAAATATTTCCGCTTTGGGTCCTTACATTAACCTCTTCAGAAATATTATGCAGTACACAAGTCCCGTCGGATAGGGTAACGTTTAAATTAAGGTAATCTCCATAAACAACTACCCTAGCGCTTTTCCCAAAAATTTGAACATTTTTATACGATGGTATGGTAATCTTCAAGGCAATGGAAACCACTTTATGGGCACTTAATTTATCATTGGGGTTTTTAAAACTAGGTTGAAATCCCGCTCCAAGAACCAATGTATTGCCTACTTCCGAAACCTTCATCTGTAAATCATCCCGATATTCCCCATCCATTTGAGCTTCCACCTCGATCGCTGGATTATCCCCAGTTTCCAGAACCACCTCATAGCAATTTTCCGCGTTTACCTGTATCATGGTTATGGATTCGTCCAACAGTACTTTATGTACTTTCTTTTGGGCGGTAACCTGTGCGACCAGGACAAATAAAACTATTTGGAATAATTTCAAAACAGACCATTAAAAAACGCCCCGGAAGGCGTTTAGATTATTTTTGCATATTCTTGGCTTCGATACTCAAGGTTGCGTGGGGAACCAATTTCAAACGTTCCTTGTTGATGAGTTTACCCGTTACCCTACAAATGCCGTATGTTTTGTTCTCTATTCTAAGAAGCGCATTTTTCAAGTCCCTAATGAACTTTTCCTGACGTATGGCCAACTGGGTATTGGCCTCCTTGCTCATGGTCTCAGAACCTTCCTCAAATGCCTTAAAAGTAGGCGAGGTATCATCCGTACCATTATTACCATCGTTCATATAAGAACTTTTAAGTAGTTCCAAATGACTCTTTGCTTTTTCTATTTTCTCCTCGATCAATTCCTTGAACTCTGCCAAATCCTTATCGGAGTACCTTACTTTTAAATCTTCTGCCATCTCGTTAATGTTTTTCAATAAACAATTTAGTGTTCACTTCGTCAAAGGCAATTTCGGTGCCATTTTCTAAATTTTCTTCAAAATCCAATTCTGCTGTCAAAGTTTCCGCCTTTATATATTGTAGATTGCTCGTAACCGCCTGTTCTACCAAACCGTCCTTGAGCATCTTAATATCTATTCTGTCAGTAACCTCAAAACCAGATTCCTTTCTTAAATTTTGAATGCGATTTACAAGTTCCCTAGCTATACCCTCTTTTTTAAGGTCATCATTAATGGTTATATCCAGCGCAACTGTTGTTTTGCCAGATGATGCCACAAGCCAACCCTCGATATCTTGGGAACTTATCTCTACATCCTGAAACTGTAAATTAATGTTTTTATTTTCTATTTGAAGGGATAATTCGCCTTCTTGTTCAATTTTTTGGATATCCTCCTGATTTAGAGCACTTATGGCGTTGGCAATGAGCTTCATATCCTTTCCGTACTTGGGACCCAATGTTTTAAAGTTGGGTTTTATCCGTTTAACAAGTACCCCGGAAGCATCGTCCAACAATTGAATTTCCTTTACGTTTACTTCTGATTTTATTAAATCCGAAACGGCCAAAATATCCTTTCTGTCCTGCTCTCCCAAAATAGGGATCATGATTTTCTGCAGTGGCTGCCTTACCTTTATCTTTTCCTTCTGTCTTATGGATAAAACCAATGATGAAATGGTTTGCGCCTTTTGCATTTTTTGTTCTAAACCGGTATCAATCAAATTGTTGTCAGGTTTTGGGAAATCTGCCAGATGCACACTTTCAAAGGGTTCGCGATTGCTTGTCGCGATCAAGTCCTTATAGAGTCTATCCATAAAAAATGGGGCCACTGGCGCAGAAAGTTTGGAAACCGTGACCAAGCAGGTGTATAAGGTTTGGTACGCCGCTATCTTATCTTTTTGGTAATCGCCCTTCCAAAACCTTCTGCGGCATAAACGAACATACCAATTACTCAAGTTTTCCTGAACAAAATCAGATATGGCCCTGATTGCTTTGGTAGGTTCATAATCCGCATAAGCTTCATCGACCAATTTTATAAGTGAATTCAATTCGGACAAAATCCATCTATCTATTTCCGGTCTCTCCGACACCGGGATATTCTTCTCTGCATAGTTGAATTCATCAATATTGGCGTACAAGGCGAAAAAAGAATAGGTATTATACAACGTACCGAAAAATTTACGTTTCACCTCTACAATACCTTCCGGATCGAATTTAAGATTGTCCCATGGATTTGCGTTGCTGATCATATACCAGCGAGTAGCATCTGCACCATGCTCCTTCATGGTGTCAAAAGGATCCACGGCATTGCCCAGCCTTTTGGACATCTTTTTACCTTCCTTATCCAGTACTAGTCCGTTCGATACCACATTTTTATACGCAACTGAATCGAATACCATAGTTGCTATGGCATGCAGGGTATAAAACCATCCCCTAGTTTGATCTACACCTTCCGCGATAAAATCGGCCGGAAAAGTCTTCCCCTCATCAATCAACTCCTTGTTCTCAAAAGGGTAGTGCCACTGTGCATAGGGCATTGATCCACTATCAAACCAAACATCGATCAAATCACTTTCCCGTTTCATGGGTTGACCGGACGGTGATACCAAGGTAATCTGATCTACTATATTCTTGTGAAGGTCTATTTTTTCATAGTTGTCTTCGGACATATCGCCAATTACAAACTCCTCAAAAATATCCTTCTCCAAAACACCGGCGTTTACCGCATTTTCCATTTCAGTCTTTAGTTCTGCAACCGAACCTATAATCATTTCCTCCTTACCATCACTAGTTCTCCAGATGGGCAATGGAATACCCCAGTATCTTGATCGTGACAAATTCCAATCGTTTGCATTTGCCAACCAGTTTCCAAAACGGCCTTCGCCGGTAGCCTTAGGTTTCCAATTAATAGTCTGATTCAGTTCGAACATTCGATCTTTGATGTCCGTAACCTTAATGAACCAAGAATCTAGCGGGTAGTATAAAATAGGTTTGTCCGTTCGCCAACAGTTGGGGTAACTGTGCACATATTTTTCAACCTTGAAGGCCTTGTTCTCTTCCTTGAGCTTTATAGCTATTTCTACATCCACAGAACGTTGCGGTGCCTCACCATCCTCATAGTACTCGTTCTTGACGTATTTACCGCCAAGATCCCCCAATTCCGGTCTAAACTTTCCCTGCAAATCTACCAAAGGAACGAGATTCGCATTTTCATCCAACACCAACATGGGAGGTATTTCAGGTGTAGCTTGTTTCGCCACCAAGGCATCATCGGCACCAAAAGTTGGGGCGGTATGTACAATACCAGTACCGTCTTCTGTAGTTACGAAATCACCACTTATGACCCTAAATGCATTTTCAGCATTTTCATAGGGTAGAACATAATCCAATAACTGTTCGTATTTGATTCCTACCAAATCTTTACCCTTGAATTCCTTTACCTGATAAAAAGGAATCTTTTTGTCCCCAGCATTATAGGCTATCAATTCGGATTTTTGGGATACTTCAAAATATTTCCCCGTAAATTGTTTTCCAACCAAGTTTTTGGCAAGAATTACGTTCATGGGCTGAAAAGTATATTGATTATAGGTTTCCACTAAAACATAATCAATCTTAGGCCCAACCGTAAGTGCCGTATTTGAAGGAAGCGTCCACGGAGTGGTTGTCCATGCCAAGAAGTAAATGGTTCCTTCATCTTTTAGAAAATCGGGCAAAGTCTCTTCTATAGCCTTAAATTGGGCCGTTACCGTAGTATCGGTAACATCTTGGTACGTCCCTGGCTGGTTCAGTTCGTGTGAGCTTAAACCCGTACCTGCCTTTGGCGAATAGGGCTGAATCGTATATCCTTTATAGATAAGACCTTTATCATATATCTGCTTCAACAACCACCAAACAGACTCCATATATTTGGACTTGTAGGTAATGTACGGATCGTCCATATCCACCCAATAACCTACCTGTTCCGTCATGGCATTCCACACATCGGTATATCGCATTACAGCCTTTTTACAGGCTGCATTATATTCCTCTACCGAGATTTTTACCCCAATATCTTCTTTGGTGATTCCCAATTCCTTTTCCACTCCCAACTCAATAGGAAGCCCATGTGTATCCCAACCGGCCTTTCTTTTCACTTGAAAACCCTTCATGGTCTTATATCGTGGAAATATATCCTTGATGGTTCTTGCCATTACATGGTGGATTCCCGGCATTCCATTGGCGGATGGTGGTCCCTCAAAAAAAACATAGCTGTCCTTACCCTCTCTGGATGAAACACTTTTTTCAAAAATATTCGCTGTCTTCCAGTAGTTTAAAACTTCTTCTGCAACTTTTGGCAAGTCCAATCCCTTATATTCTGCAAACTTCATACGAATTGCTTATGGTTCTGGGTTTTAAGGCTGCAAAATTAATTAATTTAGTTGGAAATGCAGTCCTACTAAACCATGAAATGGTTCAAATAAAAACAATCCTAAAACAAGAATATGCCGGTCTTGATCCAAAATGGCCTTATACCCGTATATAAGTACATAAACACTAAAAAATCAACAACATGAAAAAATTAGCATTAAGTTCAATTTTAGTTTTGGCATTGAGCATTTCCTTTATCTCTTGTAGAGAAACCGCCGAAAAAGCAAAAGATGCAGCCAGCCAGGCGGAGGAAGCTATGGAAGAAACTGGCAACGATTTAAAAGAGGCGGGTGAGGATGCCATGGATGCAGCAAAAGAAGCAGGTGAAGATCTTAAGGAAGCAGGTGAAAAAGCTATGGATTCTGCCAAAGAAGCTGGTGAGGATGTGATGGACAAAGCCAAGGAAATTGGTGAAGATGTTAAGGATGCTACCCAGGAAGCGGCGGACAAAGTATCACAATAATTTACTTTTCAGCGGTTTTTACTATTAAGTATTCAACAAAACGCAGGCCCGTGAATAACGGGCCTTTTCATTTTAAAAAACATATCCTATACCCAATATTAAATTACTTCCAGGCGCCACTATTCCAGAAGAATAGGTCCTGTACCTTTGGTTTGTTATGTTCTCCAAACTTACAGTGGCGTTCAAATTATTCGCAATAGTATACTGTGATCGAAAATTTAAAGTATACCATGATGGTGAAAAGGGGTCGCCGTTCTCATCCTTTGCATAGATATAATCCTTAGACCTTTCCGACAGGGCCAATTCGTCATTGGAGACCTCACCATTATAATTCAGAAAAAAATCGGTAGATATCTTTTCCGTTTTCCATCTTACATGGAAATCACCAAAGGTTGGAGGTGCATGTCTTGCTGGGGAATCCGTGCCATCCTCTTCCTCCTCAATCCCCTCAGTTATTGTAAGATTTGACGAAAGCGACCATTGGTCAGTCAAATATGCGTCCAATCCAAATTCAAAGCCGTAAACATAGGCCTTGGCGGCATTTTGTATAGCCTGCACATTGCTCAACTCACCTCCATACTCGATTTGCGAATTGCCGTTAAAAGTGAAATCCCTTCGTACCAAGGCATCCACCAAATACGTATAGAAAGTAGCCCCTTTCAAAACAAGCTTGTCCTTAAAGTTCTTTTGTATGCCCAACTCCAGATTATAGGCATATTCCGATTCCAAATCAGGATTTGGCACTACTACGGAACCTGGTTCCGAATCAAATATTTTTCCGATATCATCAACATTTGGCGCCCTGAATCCCGTTGAACCGTTGAACGTTATTTGAAAATCTTGTTTTGGAAACCAGCTAAAACCTAGACTACCTGTCAATGCTCCTGTACTCAAATCGGCATTCTCAAAAGGAAATGCATAGAAAGTGTCATCGAACAAAGCATCGATCCAAACATGGCTATATCGCAAACCGGACATTACAATAAAGTTGGGTTTTGCCTTGTATTCACCATTGAGATAGCCTGCTAAACTCTTCCATGTAGCACCATCTGGATATCTAGAAGCTGCCTCGGTTTTATCCATAGTGACAATTTGAGTGTCCGAACCCTTTGACCCTACCGTATTGTATATGAACTCACCTCCATAATACAACTTGAATTTCCCCATCTTTTTGTTCTCCAGATCCAAGTTCAAATTCAACGCATCCACATTTTCCTCAGTAGCATTTAAAATGACGTCCTGAAAATCACGATTGTACCTACTTTCTTCAAAATGTTGGTAGGCGGCGGTTAACTTTAGCCCATCATATAGCTTTCCTTTTCCTTTCTTTTTCAACTGAAAATTTCCCATAAACCATTTCTGGGGGCCGTAGAACCACGCTACAGACCTTAGTCCCTGACCATCCCTTGAAGGCCGTATAAGCCTATCATATCGTGAATATTTTGAAGTTTCCGAAAAATGGATACCTAGATTAAAATCCAAGTTGACGTTGGGCCTATAGAGAAATTTCTGCATGAAATTTGTCTGGTTATAGCCCGTGGGCACTTGTTTTCTTGGGTCTTCATTAGGTACCAGTACGTCCTCCCCATTAACAGTCTTTACAAAGGAATTTCTTAAGTACGATTCCGGACCGTGACTGCCCATTTTCAAATCTTGAAAATCGTTATAGGAAAAACTCGTTAAGGACGCCCACTTTTCTTGACCAATGTTTACCTCTGCGTGTACGGTGTTTTCCGTATTTGCGGAAGAGAATCGATAGTTGGTGTTCCCCGAGATTTCAGTAACTCCCTTTTGACTAAGAATAGGCTGCTTGGTATAAAAGTTCATTACCCCACCAATGGCATCGCTACCGTAGATAACGGAGCCCGGCCCAAAGATAATCTCCGTATTCCTAATGGTAAAAGGATCGATAGATATGACATTTTGCAAATTACCGCCTCTAAAAATAGCATTGTTCATACGTACCCCATCAACCGAAAGAACCAGTCTATTGGTGGCAAAACCCCTAATCATGGGGCTGCCACCACCCAATTGGCTTTTTTGAACAAAGACCTTTCCACTACTTTGCAAAAGATCTGCGGATGTTTGGGGGGCATTCAACGCAATGGTCCGTGCATCTATGGAGACAATCTTATTGGGGACTTCCTTTTTCTGTTGTTCCCACTTAGAAACGGACATGACCACTTCATCCAACCGCTCAGGTTTCATTTGCAAAAAAATCTTGTAATCATTTTTGATGATCTGTAGCCTTGTAACTTTTTTAAGTTCATAGCTTAAGTGCTTAAGAATAATCCTGTCCTCGTTTAAAAAGGTGGAAAAATCAAAATTTCCATCAAAATCGGTAATACTAATTTTTGTCCTTTCCGGATTATAAACCGCTACGTTGGGAATTGGCTCAAGGGTATCATCGTCCAAAACGGTTACTTGTTGGGACCGCAACATAAAACAACTTAATAGGAAAATTAGGGGTAAAATTCTTATCATATTAACTAAAAACTTCATTTAGTACCGCCAGGGACCTAGGTTTTCTAAAACCCTGTAATTGCAATTCATAGTATAAAACCAAGGATTGAAGCAGTTCTTGCCTGTTATTTTTTCTCATTTTAATTGTATTAATTGCATCAAATTTTATGCCTAAGAATGATTTAAAAAACAAAAGATTTTCCCCGGACAAAATAGGGTTAAGCGATGGACTACTGATGAACTCCCCTTCCTGTAAATCGAAATAAGGGGCGTTTATAGTCTGCACATCGGGATAAAAGCCTAAGTACTTGGTCAATACAATCAAAAAATATAAGTGGAAGTTCGCTATTTCCTTATGGATATCCAACCACTGTAGGGAGGCTTCCAAAAAACCAAAAAGTTCCGTATTGGTTTCTTGCTCATGAATACTGTTGGCAAGCATTTCTGCTAAAAATAAAGCCATAGCATTTTTGACAATATTGGTCTGAAGGGTCTGATAATTATAATGAAGTTTTGCTTCTTTTATACTTTCCAATGAGCCCTTGTTTCTGTGATTGGCAACAAGTTCCAGTTGGGTAAGGGGTTGAAACAGGGCCTTTCTAACCTTCCCTTTTTTAGAAGCCAAAATTCCCCTTAGCAAGTATGATTTTAGTCCATCGGATTCCGTAAAAATTTTAACGATCAAACTGGTATCCCCATATTTTATGGAAGTGAGTACAATGGCCTTGGTTGTTACCTGCATCAATGAATGGTTTTTACAAAGGTATCCTTTACTTTGCTATCGTATTGTCTGTCCATTTTTGGGAATACTCCTTTAGAATTGCATCCCCAATATTTTTGGTATAGTGGTGCCTGTCCAACCAGTAGCAAGGGCTCACGCCCAATAGTTTAGAACCATAAGGCCTAAAGAGCTCAAAACCATTATTTTCAAGTACATCCAATAGATAACCAAATTGTATCCTTCTTTCAGTGGAACTGATATAATTATCATAGGAACTGGGATGTATTAGAAAGGTTAGTTTGATACCCCTTTGGTCACATAATTGTTTGATTTTCTGAAGAATTTCAATTTGTGAAGAAAAATCCAATGGCTGAATGGGTGCCGCATCGGGAACATCTAGAATCTCTAAATTTTCATGAAGCCTGCAATCAGTTTCATAAGCATTTTTTGCATAGTAATTGCCATCGGTATAAATGTCATGTTCAATATGCTTTTTGTCCAAATCGGTCCCCAAAATTTTCTTGATGGAAATGGGCAAGAACAGAAACTCCCATTGGACTTTAACCTCCATTAGGTTAACGAACTTTCGAGAGGCGTCGTTCTCATGGGCACTCGCCCGCTCGTAGATAACCCCTTCATCCATAGCTAAAATAATATTATCCACTTGAACATCGTTCTCAAGAAAAAGCAACAGGCTCTTATAGAATTCTTCTGGAGTACCTAGCGAATAGGTCATATTATACCATGTTGATTCCGCAGTATTCAATTGGTTCACGTGGAGCGTTCCTCCCTTGGAATTGGAAAACAAAAAACTGTTGAACTTATTTGGGTTTTGCAATACATAGTGCACTTTTAAACTGTGCTCGTTGGGTCTGATTCCCTTGAACTCCTTTCGGTTTCCCATAATTCCATATGGGTCTATAAGGTAATTATAGACACTGGTGGCCGAAAAGTACAGGAGCACAATCAAACCAAAAAAAGCCGCCTTTTTAAGAAATGCCCTCATCTAAAATTGAAAATAAATGAATTGTCCGGAACTCGTATTCAAACTAATCAGATAAACCACAGCGATAATCACTACTACCTCCACAATACCTAATACCCTTTTGTCAATTATTTCCAAAAAAGTAAAATTGAGTCGCTCATCCTTCCTAAAAATCCAATCCAAAAATAACAAGGAGCCCACACTATAGAGTCCATTTTTATAAATAGGGGGGAAATTGAATTTAGTAAACATGAACGATAAATATTCCAGGGCCGAAGCTAAAGATTCACTCCTAAAAAAAACCCATGCCAAAACCACCATTAAAAAAGTAAACAAAATTTGACCCGCCTCCCTTAATGAAGGGAACCAAGAGCTTTCCGCAACAACATTATCAACATATTTCCTATTGCTTCCCTTGATGTAACTTGGAACAAAGAGCATGGCATGTACCCCGCCCCAAACTACAAAAGTCCAATTGGCACCATGCCAAAGCCCACTCACCAAGAAAATGACAAATACATTTCTAAGCGATTTCCATGTACTTCCACGGGATCCACCAAGGGGAATATAAAGGTAATCCCTAAACCATGTGGAGAGTGAAATATGCCATCTTCGCCAAAACTCGGCTACATTTCTTGAAAAATATGGAAATTTAAAGTTGGACATCAGCTCTATGCCAAATAACTTGGATACCCCAATGGCAATATCCGAATACCCACTAAAATCGCAGTAGATCTGAATCGCAAAATATAGGGCCCCCAACCAAAGAACACCGCCGCCAAAGTCGTGATAATTACCAAAGATATCATCTACCTTTAGGGCCAAGACATCTGCAATAACCACTTTTTTGACCAATCCCCATAAGATCAACCTCAGCCCCTGCATACCCTTTTCATAGGAAAAGGTTCTTTGGCCCAATATCTGTGGCAATAGGTTGGATGCACGTTCAATGGGACCCGCTACCAATTGGGGGAAAAAAGATACAAATGCTGCGAAAGAAATAAAGTCCCCTGTAGGTTTAAGTTTATTGCGGTAAACATCAATAGTGTAAGACATGGTCTGGAACGTGTAAAAAGAAATGCCTACCGGAAGTATTATATTCAGCGTCCATGTATTCTGCGTATGGTAACCTATATTGTTCAATAGATGTATCCATGAATCCACAAAAAAATTAAAATACTTAAAGAACGCCAAAAGCCCAATATTAAAGGCCATACTGATTCCCAACAGCAATTTTCTATGGGCATTTTTTGTTGTTCGGTACAGTTGTAACCCAACAAAATAGTCGACTAGGGTAGATATGAAGATAAGGGACAAAAACCTATAGTCCCACCATCCATAAAAAATATAGGATGCCAGAAGGAGCAAAATATTCTGGTGCTTGACTTTCTTGTTGAAAACGAACCAATAGAATCCGAAAACAACGATAAGAAAAACCAAAAACTCAAAAGAATTGAATAGCAAGCCCTAGTTTTAGGGCTCAAAAATAGGGTAAAATATGATTAAGGAAGTCTCTTTTGGAACTAAAGCAATATAAAAAAAGCCTATCCGGAAAAAGGATAGGCTTTAAAATTTAAATATGTAGTATTAGATAACGCCTTGGGCCAACATGGCATCCGCAACTTTTACGAAACCAGCGATATTGGCACCCTTAACGTAGTTGCAATACCCATTTTCCTCCATTCCGTATTCGATACAGGAATCGTGAATATCAGACATAATACCTTTTAAGCGTTCATCAACTTCCTCACGGGTCCAACTGATCCGTAGGGAGTTTTGGGACATTTCCAATCCAGAGGTGGCAACACCGCCCGCATTGGAAGCCTTACCTGGTGCAAAAAGAATTTTTGCATCGTGGAAAGCATGAACTGCATCCGCGGTACAGGGCATGTTGGCACCTTCCGCTACACAAATGCACCCATTGTCCAATAACTGTTTTGCATCCTCTTCGTTTAATTCGTTCTGAGTGGCACAAGGTAATGCAATTTCGCACTTCACATCCCAAGGAGTTTTACCATCATGATATTCAGCGTTTGGATATTTTTTTACATATTCCGAAATACGTCCCCGTCTGTTGTTCTTGAGGTCCATTACGTATTCCAACTTATTAGTATCGATACCATCGGCATCATAAATATATCCACTGGAGTCTGAAAGTGTAACCACTTTGCCTCCTAATTGAATTACTTTTTCTGCTGCATATTGGGCCACGTTACCGGATCCGGAAATAACCACCGTTTTTCCTTCGAAATTCTCGTTTCTGGTTTTAAGCATGTTCTCGGCGAAGTAAACGGTACCATATCCAGTGGCTTCCGGACGAATTTTGGAACCGCCCCATGAAAGACCTTTACCGGTCAAGACCCCGGTAAACTCATTTCGTATTTTCTTGTACATCCCGAACAAGTACCCAATTTCCCGTGCACCAACACCAATATCACCAGCGGGAACATCCGTATTTGGACCAATATGTCTGTTAAGCTCCAACATGAAGGCGTGGCAGAAACGCATTACCTCATCGTCTGACTTGCCCTTAGGGTCAAAATCAGAACCACCTTTACCACCTCCCATTGGAAGGGTAGTCAAACTATTTTTAAAGACTTGCTCAAATGCCAAAAATTTTAGAATACTTGCATTTACCGTTGGGTGAAAACGCAAACCTCCTTTGTATGGGCCAATGGCCGAATTCATCTGTATCCTGTACCCCCTGTTTACGTGAATCTCGCCTTCATCGTCCACCCAGGCAACCCTAAAAGAAACCAGTCTTTCCGGTTCCACCATTCTCAAAAGTATATTCTTGCCGTTGTATATTTCTTTTTCGGCGATATAGGGAATAACCGTATCCGCAACTTCCTGAACGGCTTGGATGAATTCTGGTTCATGACCGTTTCGGGACTTCACCTCATCCATAAATGCTTTTATTTTTGCTTTCATTGAGCTCATCAAAATCGATTTAAATTATTGAATTCAAAATATATCGGCAAAATTATGCTATTATTATAAAAACATGTTTAAATTTTTCACAATACATTAAAAATTATGTTTTTTGCGGCAAAATTTAAATTCCGATGAATAATGCATAGACTTTGGCTCCAAAGCCTAAATTAAATTCTTAATTATTCCAAGGCTTGCGATAAATCCTCAATCAAGTCCTCAATATCCTCAATTCCAACACTTAATCGTATCAGTGCATCCACGATTCCTGACTTTTCCCTTTCCTCTTTTGGAATACTGGCATGGGTCATACTTGCTGGATGACCTGCAAGGCTTTCGACCCCTCCTAAGGATTCTGCCAAAGTGAAAACTTTTAGGCTTTCCACTATTTTGATGGCATCGGTATAATTGCTTCCCTTAGGGATGAAGGAAATCATCCCGCCAAAACCGTTCATCTGCACCTTAGCTATATGGTGATTGGGATGATTTTCAAATCCTGGCCAATATACTTGCTCCACTTTTGGATGATCATTCAAATACTTGGCAATGGCCTCACCATTTTCACAATGCCTTTGCATACGCACATGTAAGGTTTTAATGCCCCTTAGTACCAAAAAACTGTCCATGGGACCTGCAACCGCTCCGCTGGCATTTTGAATAAAATATAATTTTTTGGCCAATTCTTGGTCGTTTACGACCAAGGCTCCTAAAACTACATCGCTGTGACCGCCAAGATACTTGGTGGCAGAATGCATCACAATATCGGCACCAAGGTCCAAGGGCGTTTGCAAATATGGAGTGGCAAATGTATTATCCACCGCCAATAAAACATTTTCCCTTTTTGCCTCTTCGGAAATAGCCTTTATATCTATGATGTTCATCATTGGGTTGGTTGGGGTCTCCACCCAGATAAGCTTGGTGTTTTTGTTCAGACACTTCAAAATACCGGAAGTTTCAGCCATATCCACAAAGTGAAAAACGATACCATAGTTTTCAAAAACTCTTTTGAACAAGCGATAACTTCCGCCATAAAGGTCAGCAGTTGAGATAACCTCGTCCCCCGGGACCATCAATTTTAAGACAGCGTCTATTGCCGCCAACCCACTGGCAAATGCAAGACCGTGATTTCCATTTTCTATGCTTGCCAAAGCCTTTTCCAAAGCACTTCTAGTAGGGTTGGCACTTCTAGAATATTCATACCCTTTATGACTTCCGGGAGAGCTTTGGGCATAGGTAGAGGTTTGATAAATAGGTGGCATTACCGCCCCATAGGCCTTATCGGGCTCTTGCCCTCCATGTATCACCTTACTGTTAAATCTTAATTTTTTATCTGCCATATTATACAACTATAATCACAAATGTATCGTTATCTTTTGCGGATTACAATGAAGCAGTACATTTGTTAGTATTAGAAAAACGAAAATGAAACACTTTTTGACTTTACTTCTTTTCCTCCTTGTTTTTATGGGGTGCGAAGAAGACACCTCCCTAATTTTTGAACCCATGACCTTTGGCAACAAGACATGTGAGAATTGTGCCCTGATAGAGATTGACATACCCAAAGCCATTGGTAACAAAAGTATAGATGAAGTAGTTAATACGGCCCTTAGGGAGGAAATCATATCAATATTAAAATATGATGATGAAATTGACGTGTCAACCATTGATAGCGCTATTTTATCCTTTCAAAAAGAGTATGATAAGTTAAAGAGTAAATTCCCAGAAGAGTCCACAAAATGGGAAGCTACAGTGAAGGGCACCGTAACCTTTGAAAATAAGCAAATATTGACCATCCGTTTAGATTATTATTTATTTACCGGTGGTGCCCATGGATATAGTAGTATCCGTTATCTAAATTTCGACAAAACCAATGGAAAAGAATTAGGTAATAAGGAACTATTTAAGGATATAGAGGCATTTAAAAACTTGGCAGAATCCAAATTTAGGGCAGAAGAAAAAATACCGATGACCAGCTCCATAAACAGTACAGGGTTTATGTTTGAGAACGATACTTTCTACTTACCGGAGAACATAGGATTCACCCAAGAAGGCCTACAATTATTTTATGAACAGTACGAAGTTGCTTCTTATGCCGATGGACCTATAGTGCTCGTTCTACCCTACCAAGAAATAAAGAAATACCTTCCTCAAGCATTTTTCTGAGCGCCCTTTGCTAAAAATTTAAGTTGGGTCGATATGGTTGCCGTATGAAGACCTTCATGAAAGAGATTAAAGCTCATGGCATCCTCAAGGGTTTTCAACTCAAATCCGGCACTGGTCGTATAGGGTTTGTAATCCTTAAACAGCCCCGAATCTATATCCTGTTTGGTCCATTCCACGGTGGAGATAAGAAAATCGGCAATAATTTTAATTTCATCATCCGTGGCTGTTCCATCCGGTACGGTCCCTTTCATAAACTTATCCACGATTTCTTCTGGAATTCTCATTTGTAGTCCACTGAATTTATAGACCAAAATTTGCTGGGTAGCCACAACATGGGCTATATTCCACCATATATTGTTCCTGAAACCTTCCGGGATTTTCAATAAATCCTCTTTGGAAGTAGTGGTCAAAATCTTATGCAGAATTTTTCTACTCTGTACTGTTAATGCTAACTGACTTTCTAAACTCATACCATTTAATTGAATCCTAAAAATAGTACTTTTCAATAGATTTGGGTTTCTTTGTGTATCAATACACAAAACTATGGGTAAAAAAATATACCATCTAAGCACATGTAATACCTGTCAAAAAATCCTTAAGCAGCTGGAACCTTTGGACGAATTTGAACTGCAGGATATAAAAACCCAACCCATAACAGAGTCCCAACTAGAGGAAATGTACAATCTGGCCCAAAGTTATGAATCACTCTTTAGCAGAAGGGCAATGTTATTCAGACAAAGAGGACTCAACAAACAAGAACTAGGGGAACAGGATTACAAAAACCTGATTTTGGACCATTACACCTTTCTAAAAAGACCCGTAATTCTTTTTAACGATAAAATTTTTATTGGGAACAGCAAAACTACCGTTGAGGCGGCCAAAGAAGCCATTCATTCGTGAGCCGAAGAACCCTTGCCATATTGGCCGCCTTGGGGGCCACAACCATTTACGCACTTAACCATACTATTGCAAAAGGAGTCATGCCCAATTATGTGCAACCCTTTGGTTTTATTATGCTAAGGGTAACAGGAGCTGCACTTCTATTCTGGATTTTCTCCCTGCTAGGGCCAAAACAAAAAATAGAAAAAAGGGATTGGGGTCGTCTCTTGTTCTGTTCCATTTTTGGAATGGTCATTAATATGCTGGCCTTTTTTAAAGGTCTTCAGTTGTCCACGCCCATTAATAGTTCCGTTTTGGTAACCGTTACCCCAATCATTGTTGTGATTCTTTCCGCCCTTTGGATAAAGGAGAAAATTTCGTGGCAAAAAGCCAGTGGCATCCTCATGGGTTTTGTTGGTGCACTATTGTTGATCCTTATGGGTGCGGAAATACGACAGGATGCCCCAAATATCCCTATGGGAAATATTCTATTGATCGTAAATGCCACAGCCTACGGGACATACCTTATCCTGGTAAAAAAACTAATTGAAAAATATCACCCATTCACTTTAATGAAGTGGCTTTTTACGATTGGAGTAGTTATCAATTTCCCTATCACCTTTAACGAGGTCTCTGCCATAGAATGGTCTTCAATACCTTTACAAGTATACGCCGCAATAGCTTTTGTTATTGTGGGAACCACCTTCCTCACCTATTTGTTCAATGTTTTCGCCTTAACCCAGTTAAAGGCATCAACGGTAAGTGCCTTTACCTATCTACAACCCCTTATTGGAATTCTTTTTGCCTTGGGAACGGGAAACGACAATCTAAGTTTAATTAAAATACTTGCTGCCCTTTTGGTTTTGGCAGGAGTGTACTTAGCGAGTAGAAAACCGAAAGTTCCAAAAATTAAGATAGAATAATTGCAACTCCTTTTAAAGAACAGAGGTCTTACAATTCTCCAAATGCCTTCCCATAAGAAGTACGGCCTTATCCACATCCCTGTTGTGAATGGCAGAAATGATATCCAAATGTTCCTGTAATATTTCCTTCAGGGAACGAGTAGTACCCAAAAGTTCCAAGGCAGACCAAAAATTGGCCTTCATAAACAAATCTATCAATCTTTTATTTCCACAGTTTTTAACGATGAGTTCATGAAAAAGTCTATCTATTTTTTGAAAAACATGGGCATTTTGAGGTCCGTTTTCAAAAGGTACCATTAAATTCCGTAAATCATCAATCCTTGCTTGGGAGGCATTCAACGTAAAAAGCTTTACTGCTTTGGTTTCCAAGGCAATTCTACAATCCAGTACATCAATGATTTCTTTGGTCTCCACTTCCCTAACCATGACCTCTTTATTAGAGCCCATAATTACCAAAGTTTCCTTGCAGAGCCTTTTAATGACCAATTTTAAGCAGTCGTCATTGGTATTTAATATTTGGGAAAGTTCCCTTTGTCCAATGGCCTCCCCGGGAATTAATTTTTTGGTTACGATCAGTTTTCTTAACTGGGTGTAAACCTCCTCGGTACAATTGTTCATCTGTTCAAACATCCAATAAATTTAGTAAAATAAATCTTACAGAAACAAGCCGTTATTCCGAGGGACAAATACAGCCATTTAACTGGATGTTAAAGCTAAAGGTTATTTGGTGTTTTTGAAAATTTGCGGGTATCCTCTTTTGTCAAAATTCTAAATCCCTCTCCTTTTTCCACCCCACTGAAGGTAGCTAAAAAGTCGTTCGTGAGCCCGGTAAGTTTTCTCGTCTTCAAGTTTATCCAGGCACCCATCATTTCGCAATGGGCGAAATTTTCCCCCTTATGGTTGTAGAAATTATGATGAAATTCAAAAAACTTTGCATCCTCGCTCATTCCCATTATTTCCATGGATACTTTGATGGGCTTTCCCGGGAAAGCCTCTTTGAAATAATACATATGCTCGTAAAATACGACCGGACCTATCTCGTTGGCCGCCAATGTTCTCTGGTCAAAACCTATCTCCATTAAATAAGACATTCGGGTATGGCTCATATAATTAAGGTAGGCCGAATTTGCCAAATGCCTGTTGGCATCCACATCGCTCCACCTTATTTCAAATTCTTTTAAGTACATTCTATTTTGTTTTTTGCTATGCATGCATAATACTCCATAAAAATACCATAGTTTTGGTTAATCATTTAGGAATGATTGCACTTTTTGCTTAATTTTTCAATTCAAGACCATAACCCATGACCACAAACAGTTCATTTTTCAAAGACCTTTCCCTCCCCGTAATTGCCGCCCCTATGTTTCTTATTTCAGGGCCAAAACTGGTTATTGAATGTTGCAAAAATGGTATCGTAGGTACATTTCCGGCATTAAACCAACGGACTAGCGAAGGCTTTGAGGAATGGTTGATAGAAATTAAAACCGCCTTGTCACAATTTGAAAAAGAAACCGGAAAAAAACCGGCGCCTTTTGGGGTAAACCTTATCGTACACCAGACAAACCCACGATTGGAAGCAGACCTAAAGCTTTGCATTAAACACAAAGTACCCTTGGTGATTACCTCTTTAGGCGCAGTTTCCCAAGTTGTTGACGCCATTCATAGTTACGGTGGCCTCGTATTCCATGATATCATCAAAAAAAGACATGCAGAAAAAGCCTCGGAAGCCGGTGTGGACGGTCTCATTTTGGTTGCCTCGGGTGCTGGGGGACACGCAGGCACCATTAATCCAATGACCCTTGTATCTGAAATTAAACAATTCTATTCTAAAACTATTATTCTATCTGGTTGTATAAGTACCGGTAGGGACATTGCTTCGGCACTCCAAATGGGTGCGGATATGGCCTATATGGGAACCCGATTTATCAATACCGAGGAAAGTAAGGCAACACCAGAATATCGAAAAATGATCATTGATGCAGGTGCGAGTGACGTGGTCTATACGGCATCCATTTCAGGGGTACACGCTAATTTTTTGGGTGCCAGTCTAAAGGCCGCAGGTATCACGGAAGAGGATTTGAAAAAAGACACTAAAATTGATTTTGGAAAGGAATTGAATACCGAGGCCAAGGCCTGGAAAACCATTTGGTCCGCTGGTCAAGGTGTTGCCACTATCCATAATACCTTATCCGTATCCCATTTGGTGACCAACTTAAAATCTGAATTTAAAAAGGCTGTAGAAGAGCAAGCAAAAGTCTTGGAAATATTTCCAAAATAACTAGGTATGCCGCTTATCAGCTCCAATTACAACCCACCATTACTCTTTAAACACGCACATTTTTCTACAATCTATAATGGATTGTTTCGAAAAGTACATGGTCTAAACCAGAAAAGGGAAAGGATTCAGCTATCTGATGGTGACTTCTTGGATTTGGATTGGAGTTACTGTTCGCAACCTACAAAAAAAGTAGCCATCCTTATTCATGGATTGGAAGGTGATTCCAAAAGGGCCTATATACAAGGAGCTGCTAAAATTTTAAGCCAGAACGACTTTGATGTTTGTGCTTTAAACTTAAGAGGCTGTAGTGGTTTCCCTAATACATTATATCGTTCCTATCACTCCGGGGCCACAGAGGATTTAAAGGAGGTTGTTGATTACATTCTCGAAATGGATCACTATTCGGAAATTTATCTTTATGGTTTTAGTCTAGGCGGAAATTTGTTGCTGAAATATTTGGGAGAAAATAAAGAAGCACCCAAAGAAGTTAAGGGTGCCGTGGCCATCTCCGTTCCCTGTCAATTAGATGACTCTCTTGAACAGTTATTGCACTTTAAAAACATATTGTATTCCAAAAGGTTTAAAGGAAACCTCATCGATAAACTTAAAATAAAAAAACAACTTTTTCCGGACAAGATTTCCCTTTCGGAAATAAAGCAGATTAGGACTTTAAAAGATTTTGACGACATCTATACAAGTAGGGCCCATGGTTTTACCAATGCCATGGACTACTATTCCAAATCCAGTTGTTTGCAGTTTATACCTTTTATAGAAGTACCCTGCTTAATTGTAAATGCTCAAAACGATTCCTTTTTGGGTGAAGCTTGTTATCCATTTCAAGAAGCTGAAAAGAATAGGAATATTTATTTGGAAGTACCTATATATGGAGGACATGTCGGTTTCTACGGCCGGCAAAACAAAACATATACTGAAGTTCGTTCCTTGGAATTCTTAAAGGAAATTCATTAGTGCTTCTCCCCTTTTAAAAACATCTTCAACAAATAAAATTTCATATCTTAGTACTCCCAACGTTAATTAAGATAAAACTCAAAAAAGAAATGCGAAAATTATTCACCTTATTGGCCCTTGGCGCCTTGGTTCTAAGCTGTGGCGAAAAGAAAGAAGAAAAAAAGGATGGTTTTGAAATGAACCGTACAAAAAAAGAGAAAGTTAAGGCAACGGAAGCTTCGGGAGGTGTTCCCGTGGATTTGGATAACAAGGGTGTTGGCCCAATCAAGAATGTTGAGTTTAGTGATGAAATTGATGCGGATTTAGCAGCAGCCGGGGAAGAAAAATTCCAAGCTATCTGTACGGCCTGCCATATGGCAGAACAACGCATGATCGGACCGGCCTTAAAAGGAGTTTATGAAAGAAGGAGTCCGGAGTGGGTAATGAACATGATCATCAATCCCGATGTAATGCTCAAGGAAGACCCAATTGCCAAGGCTTTATTGAAAGAGTATAACAATGCCATTATGCTAAACCAAAATCTTTCTGAGGAAGATGCCAGAGCCGTTGCGGAGTATTTGCGTACGCTTTAAAAAAATACATAAAAATTTTAAAGCCCTTTCTAATCTTTGGAAAGGGTTTTTTATTCCCTACTGTTTTCCTTTGCTGCTATTAAACCATCTAAAATCTGCCTCACTTTTTCACTGTTCCAATCCGAAGCTCCCTTTTCCTTGATGATGATTTTTCCGGAGGCATCTATAATATAATTCGTAGGGATTGTTTTTTCATATAGGTCTTCAGGTGCTTCCATTTTTGGAACAACCGCAGGAACGCTAAAATTTTTCTTTTCTAGGAACTTCCTTATTTTCTCCGGGTCTTCATTGGATATCATCACAAAATTTATTTTGTCTCCATAATCTTGGTATAAGTCATCTATACTCGGGAATTCTGCGATACAAGGTGGGCACCAAGTGGCCCAGTAACTCATGAACGTGATGTCCCCATCACCCACTTTGACATAGGATTTTTCTCCTTTTAAATTTTCCAATTGATATACAAATGGGTTTAATTTCAACTGTTCTTCCTCAGGCTCCAATCCTGGAGAAAAAAGTTCAACCTTCAATTGGTTCAACATCACCATAATGGAAGTTCTTGTTTGCGGAACAATCAGCAAAACAATAAAAACCACAAAAAGAATATCACTTACCTTGATCTTTCCTTTTTTCATTCTCGTAACAATACTTTACTTGGATATTAGATGAAGTAGACGGACTATGTTCTGAAAAATTACATCTGTAACAAAAATGGGAAAATCACCACTAATAAAGAAATAATTGAAAATGGGTTCCGCAAGTCAACCAATGTTAGTCATAAAAGCCAATAGGGCACTTCTTAAAAAGAGACGTAGCTTTAAGGACATTCGTGCGGAATATGAGGATTTAACCAGTAATACCGAATTAAAATACAAGGAACTAACCCCTTTTCAGCAAAAGCTAATAAGAGACCGTATACGAAGCCAAGCTAAAAAGATACTATTCACAACCTTTGGGTGACCACAATCAGTATTGTAATCCTAATGTCCATTTTTACGTTTCTCTATACCCGATATATGGTTTGAAAGGATTTTGATATTAGAATTTATCGGCAACTACCTTATAGGTTGGATCTTCCATCACATTAACGTCAATAATCTCATCGGCATTTTGGAGTAGACGGATACAATCCTTGCTCAAATGTCTTAAATGAACCTTTTTTCCAACCTTGGCATATCGTTCCGTGATTTTGTTCAGCGCCTCGATACCGGACATATCCGCCACCCTACTTTCCTTAAAGTCGATAATCACTTCTTCCGGGTCATTGGGTACATCGAACTTTTCAGCAAAAAGCGTGGTAGAACCAAAGAAAAGGGGACCATAAATCTCATAGTGTTTTACCCCATTTTCATCCACATGTTTTCTGGCACGGATACGCTTTGCATTCTCCCAGGAATATGCCAATGCAGAAATGACTACCCCTAAAAGTACGGCTACTGCAAGATTATGTGTTATGGCCGTAATCAAGGTTACCAATACCATCACAATCACGTCGGATTTGGGCATTTTCCCAAAGGTCTTAAAGCTGGCCCATTCAAAGGTCCCAATGGCCACCATAAACATAAGCCCTACTAAAGCAGCCATAGGTAAGCGTTCAATCAAACTGGAACCGAACATAATAAACACTAAAAGCATAACCGCTGCAGTAATTCCGGATAACCGTGCTCTTGCCCCGGCAGAAGTGTTGATCAAACTCTGACCGATCATGGCGCAGCCGCCCATACCCGATAAAAATCCCGAGAGGATGTTGGCCGTTCCCTGAGCGACACATTCCTTATTTCCGCTACCGCGGGTTTCGGTAATCTCATCAATAATATTCAGCGTCAATAAACTTTCTATAAGCCCAACGCCTGCAACGATGGCCGCATAAGGTATTATGATTTTAAACGTTGCCCAAGTGAAGGGTAATTGCGGAATGGATAACGGAGGGAAACCACCTTTAATACTTTCCCCCTCGCCCATGATGTCCGCTACGGTCATCGTATTGATACCAAAGCCGATCACTATGGCAGAAACCACGATAATGGCAACCAAGGAAGAAGGAACCGCCTTTGTTAATTTAGGAAGCCCCCAAATGATAACCATGGTCAAAAGCGTGAGCCCTAACATAATATACAATGGAGCCCCACTTAATAAATCACCCGTAGTTTTATTATAAAAGTTGGGGAATTGTGCCATGAATATAATGATGGCCAACCCGTTCACAAATCCGAACATGACAGGATGCGGCACCAATCGGATAAACTTACCCAATCTTAAAAGTCCAGCACCTATCTGCAATACCCCTGCTAGGATAACGGTGGCAAAGACATAATTTAAAATGGTCTCTGGTTCAATCCCGGGAAAATTCCGTTTCAATTCCAAGATCAACCCAACAAAAATTACCGCAACGGCACCTGTTGCCCCCGAGATCATTCCCGGTCGTCCACCAAGAATTGAAGTCACCAAGGCCAAGACAAAAGCAGCATATAGTCCGGTTAGGGGAGAAAACCCAGGAATCAGGGCAAAGGCAATAGCCTCTGGAACCAGGGCCAAGGCCACGGTTAACCCGGATAGTATTTCGGTTTTGTAATCTACCTTTTGCTTAAAATCGAATAAATTCAAATACTTGCGCACGCCTCATTAATTTAAGGGCGCAAAAATAGTATTAATTCCAAGAAGCGGCCAGAAACCGAATGATTATTAACGATTTAGCAACTTACCAAGGTTTTAGACCCAATAATTTTTCTCCCAGCGGCGATAATTTGGCAGTTTCGTATCTCGTTTGTTCCCATTTTCTGGGATCCCCGGGAAATGCATAACCTTCTGGCGCCACCCTGTTTTTCCATGAATTTACACGCCAATTTTTAAGGGCCTCATTATCCTCTTCGGCAGGCATCATGGAAATATACTGAGCTATTCGCACTTTATCCCCTGATTTATTAGGCCGAATTCCATGTGGTTCGGTACTATTAAAAATCAGAAGGTCGCCTGCTTCCATTTTTACCTTCACAATTTTATCCTCCAAATCGGAAATATCAGGTTGAAAATGATCTCGGTCTTCGGGTTGGGTCAATTTCCAGGTATCATAATTACGGTACAACCAAGGAATACACTGAAAACCGCCCATGTTTTCATCGGTTTGATCGGCTAGCGCCAAAACACCCTGTACATTTTGCGGTTTGGTTTCCGGGTCATAATCCCAATGGATAAAACCTTTTTTGTTTTCACCCTCCCGCTGCGGAAAGTTTAGGTTGGCACGATCAATGGTCACCCATAGTTTTTCGGTTCCCCATACATCTACAAAAGCATCATATACTTTTTGGGTTTGGCGGTTATCCCATAAATATTGATGGTTATAGACTTCCACCATTCCAGTACCGGTAAGTTCCTTCATTTTCATCTCTGCCCGTGGCGGGGCATACCAGGTACTTTTGTCATTGGGGTCCTTTTCATCAAATTCCCAAAGGAATTCAGCGGTCTTTTCGGCCTGTTCTTTGGTTATGGCTTTCTTGATGACGATGTATCCGTTATGCTTCCAAAACTCCCAATCGGACTCGGAAAGTACTCGAAGTGGTTCTCCATTAGATCGGTCATTGAGCTTTTGCTTACTGCTTGTCGCGGTCGACGGATTTCCAGGAATATCCTGATGGGCCATATTTCCCATTGCTACTTTTTCTGTGGATTGTTGCATGTTGTATCGTATTTATGTTTGTCTCAATCTTTAGGTAAAACTAGTATGAAACAATTCTTCCGGCTACCGTAATATTAATCTATATTTGAACTATATTAACATTTTTATGTGTTACTTCTTGTTTAATTATCAATTTAGTTATATTAGGTGTAGAAATTCGCGTTGATGAAAGTACAACTGGAAACCATTTCGCCCGATTCTAAAAGTCCGTTCAGGTTATTGCACGACCCTAAACTGAGCCATCTTTTTTATTGGCATTTTCATCCCGAACTGGAACTGGTCTATATAGAAGGTGCCGATGCCAAACGGCATGTGGGCGATCATATCTCGAATTTTGAGGGCAGCGACCTTGTGCTTATAGGCTCCAACATTCCCCATTTGAATTTTGACCATGGCGTTACTACCTCGTACCGCAAGGAGGTATTACATATAAAACCCGGTTTTAAGGATAATGTATTGCGGGATTACCCGGAACTGAAGCAATTGGACCGTCTTTTGGATCTATCCAGATATGGGGTCGCCTTTCACGGTAAGACCAAGGAAGAGGTGGGTACGCTATTGA
The DNA here is from genome assembly GCF_002269385.1 of Maribacter cobaltidurans. Classification (NCBI taxonomy): domain Bacteria; kingdom Pseudomonadati; phylum Bacteroidota; class Flavobacteriia; order Flavobacteriales; family Flavobacteriaceae; genus Maribacter; species Maribacter cobaltidurans. The sequence continues at coordinate 2,113,058 of NZ_CP022957.1, read as the reverse complement.
AGAAATTATATCAATTGGAACCCTTTGATTTCTTTATATCCGTATTGAACATTCTAAAACGTTTGTCCCAAAGCAAGGAGTTTCAACTGTTACATAAAACACCCTATGTTAACAAGCTAAAAAACAAGGAACAAAAGCGGATGCGAATGATATATGCACATATTGATGAACGCTACCAGGAAAAAATAACCTTGGATGAAATGGCCGACCTCTGCGGACTGACCAAACCGGCCTTTTGTCGCTATTTTAAAAAGACCACGGGTAGCACCTTTGTTTCTTTTTTAAACCAATATCGTATCAGTCAGGCCAAACGCTTATTGCTCATGGGAAAGAATGTGGGCGAAGCGTGTTTTGAGTGCGGATTTGAAAGTCTTTCCTATTTTAACCGAAGCTTTAAAAAGATAACGGGCGAGAATCCATCTGTATTTAAAAAAGGTTTTACCGGCCAGTAATTGCAATCTAAATTTTCGGGTTACTTTCCTTAACTTCGGGACACCAACAAATAGTTATATATGAATTACTTAGACCCTAGTATTTATATATCTTTAGTTCCGCATATATAAGAAATATAGATCATTAATGATCTATATACAATTGTTGTACGTATTTTGAGCTCGAACCAACTAAACAGATAATTTAAGCTGAATGAGAGATGACTTTTCTAAACTTACCAAAGAAATTCTAGCTAAACGCGTCAGTTATAAATGCTCAAATCCATCTTGCAAAAAAATGACAATTGGCTCTCATTCTAAATATAATAAAGTAATAAATTTAGGTGTTGCTGCACATATTACTGCTGCGGCTGAAGGCGGTCCTCGATTTTGTCAAGAAATGGAATCGAATGAAAGAAAGAGTATTAAAAATGGAATTTGGTTATGTCAAAATTGTGCGAAACTTATCGATACTGACATTAGAAAGTATTCTGTGGATGATTTGATTCAATGGAAATCTCTGGCTGAAAAAGAATCGTTGTCTGTTATAACGAATGAATTTATAAAAGAAAATCAAAATTCTAGTCTTTACGAAAAAAGAATTATGGTTCTTGAAAAACTATATTATGAAATTAGAGAGGTGGATTCACTAATCAAAGAAATAATTGAGGAAAAAAGTATGCCCTTAAATGAGAAAAATGAAACTGCTTTTTATCTTAGTTTACAAATAGCCCAATTTACTGATGATAACGGGTTTTATTTACAAGACGAAATTGCTGTTCAATGCATAGGAACATTTGTTGGTGTAGGCGATATATTTAATTCGGATGAAAAAATAAGAGAAGAAAGTTTAGAAAATTATACAAAAAACCTTCGAGCATCTCAACGTTTATTAAAATCAGTAGATTCGAAAGGAATAATAGACACTTCTATAAAAACTCCAATAATGACCTATTATTCTGAACTTGAAGCGAAAAAAAGAAAAGAAGATTTCAATTAAAAAAACTTCATACTTAAGACGTATAAAATTAATTGCTTAGTCTCGCCTATTTACGAAAGTACTCGCGGACTTTCTATCTGTGTTTATTTGCTAAATTAGTTGCTGAAACACGCAACGAAATCATACACGAACCGTTGTGCTTCATTATGACCAACCATTAATCAATGATAAAATTCTTTAGAAAAATTCGTCAAAACTTGCTTTCAGAAGGGAAAACTGGAAAATATGTAAAATACGCAATTGGAGAAATTGTTCTTGTGGTTATTGGAATTTTAATAGCATTGCAGATAAATAATTGGAACGAAAACAGAAAAAATACAGAAAAGGAAAATAAATACTTGTCAAATCTAAATAAGGAAATTATCAATGATTCTCTGTCGCTTGAAAGAGGCTGGTTTAATAACAGGCAAAAAAAAATTAAATGTTTAGAACTGGCAAGAAACTATGTGATGGGAAATTATAGTCCAACGGATACACTTATCTTTATAAATAATGTTGGTTTTGGCGGAATAAATAGTAGGGCATCTTTTACAGGTTCCACTAGAACTTACAGTGAATTGGTTAGTACAGGAAATTTAAGTTTAATATCCAATGACAGTATACGAGAACTAATAGTACAATATTACGCCACTAAGGATTTTTTAGAGGAATATTTGAGAAATATAAGAAGTGACTATGCCACTTATGTAAATGGAATTAAAGTATATAATTCAAAATATCCAGATAGTATTAATGCTATTGAAATTCCAAGAATTTTAAAAAAATTAAAAACCGATGAATTTCATAGTTTAATTAACCAAGAATTAACTTATACTTATTCCATAGAAAGGCCATTACAACTAAGTAAGAAAGGAGCATATACACTTAACAATAGAATAGAACAATTCTTAAAGAACAAATAACGAAAGTACAACATCGACTATAGCCCAACGCCAGCCAAGGCTTGGGTAATTTTTCCTACTTTAGAGATTATAAATCATTCCTGGGGAGGTTCGGGGCATCGAGGAGTCGGGCCATAGCCGGAGACGTTAGCGTTTTCGCTAAAAAGACAGCGTGTCCAAAATAAACAATGACCGATTTAAAAACATTCTTCAATAGTTTGACTTCTATTTCGCCCGAAAGTATGAGTCAGTTTTCGGCATTGTTCCATCCCAAAGTTTTGAAAAAAGGCGACTACTTCATTACACAGGGAATAACAGCTAAAGAAATCGGTTTTTTAGAACGTGGCGTTATTCGAGCTTTTTACAGAAATAATGAGGGCATTGAATACAATAAACATTTTTTTGTAAACCCATGCTTTATTGGCGGTTATGCTTCACTCATAACAGGTGCGCCCAATCAAATTATTCAACAGGCGTTAACCGACTGTAACATACAGGTTGCAAAGTTTATAGACATTCAAAACTTGTACGAAACCTGCCCTGATATTGAACGTGGTGCCAGGATTTTAGCCGAACAATTTTTTGTGCAGAAAGAACAGCGGGAAATTGAAATCGTGTTACTGGACGCCGAAAAACGCTATCAAATTTTCCAAAGGGACTTTCCTCAGTTGGAACAACTCGTTCCGCAATACCATATAGCTTCCTACCTTGGAATTACGCCAACACAACTTAGCCGTGTCAGAAGGAAATTATCCGGAAAGTAGCATTTATCAACCTATGTAAATGCAATTGGATTTTGGTTTCTCCAGTTTTGCAGTATCCATTAGATACAAGGCAAAATGAAGCAACTAATCTTAATGTTAATCATGGCATTTTCCCTAAATGCCAATTCCCAAACAAAACAACGTGATATGAAACATCAGAAACCCTACACCATTTTGGTATTGATGAACGCAACGCCCCAATGGCTTACTTTAAACAGAGAGAAGCGAAGCGAATTTGTAGAAAAAGAACTAACGCCAATCTTCGTCAGGGTAAGCAAAACCGTAAACGTTCAATTGTTTGACAGTGAGTATTTTCATGCTTCTGTGTCGGATTTCATGATAGTAAGCACTTCAGATTTGGACGATTACAAATTGTTTATCGAATTGCTTCGAGACACGAAGGTGTATGGTACACCCTATTTTGAAATTAAGGATATCATTGTGGGACAAGAGAACCTGTTTGAGGATTTTAACGACCAGTTTAAAAAGGAAAAACAATGATAACGACAGGAAACACCGTTTTAATTACCGGCGGTTCATCCGGCATTGGGTTGGCCTTGGCAAAACGTTTTTTGGAGCTCCATAACAAAGTCATTATTACAGGGCGTAACAAAGAAAAGTTGCAACGTGTGAAGGCAACATTCCCTGAAATCATAACTTTTTCCGGCGATTTAACGGACCAAAATTCATTAGACGAGCTTGTTTTGTTTATGAAACAAAAACATGTGGACCTGAACATTCTGATAAACAATGCCGCCGTTCAGTACAATTACAATTTTGTGGAAGAACCAGAACTGACTTACAAAATAAACTACGAAGTTGCCACAAACATCACTGCTCCCATACAACTGACAGGTTTGCTTCTCCCCTTGTTGCTGAAAAATAAAAACAGTGCCATAGTCAATGTCAGTAGCGGACTTTTCATGGCCCCTAAAAAATCGGCTTCGGTGTATTGTGCCAGTAAATCCGCTATCCATAGTTTCAGTAAGACTTTGCGCTACCAGTTAAAACACACGGATACAAAGGTTTTTGAAATCATCCCAGCTCTGGTAGATACCCCCATGACAGCAGGAAGGAATACATCAAAAATTTCACCTGAACAACTAACCGATGAATTTTTCCGCAATTTTAAAAAGGACCGATTCGAAAGTTATATCGGCAAAACGAAGTTGTTGAAATATATCAGTAGACTTTCACCCAAACTTGCCGACAGCCTTATGAAGAATAAATAATAAATTGAAAACCAGCTCACTATGAAGCCTCTAATCGTTTTACTTTCCGTATTTGCCGTTTCCCTCTTGACAACAAAGATTGTTCGCGGCAACTTTCAATTTGCGCTATCAGGGCGCATTGCTATGTCAGTAATGCTCGTGTTTACGGCAACCGCACACTTTGCTTTTACAAAAGGAATGTCAATGATGTTGCCCGAATTTATTCCATTCAAAACAGAAACCATTTACTTGACGGGCATTCTTGAAATTGTCGCGGCTATTGGATTATGTATTCCGAATTTTAGAGTATTGACAGGATGGCTTTTAATCTTATTTTTCATTCTCTTACTTCCTGCAAACATTTATGCAGCCGCAAAACACATTGACTTCCAAAAGGAAACTTTTGATGGAAATGGACCAACGTATTTGTGGTTTAGAATCCCGCTACAACTTGTTTTCATTGGTTGGACTTATTTGTCAGCAATCAGAAAAAGATAAAAGCCCGGATCGCTAACCTCTTATGAAAGCAATAGCGACTCTTGTGTAAACTTGAATCGTTATCGCTTTTAATACGTAACTTTCTATCCGAAAAGTAAGCGTACTCATCCGCTACTGCTTCTATACTGGTGGTTATTCCAAATTAAAATCAACTGTAATGAAAATTAGGGAAGCACATAGAAATGACTATACCATTTCAACGGACAAGGATAAGTTGGATATTTTGGGCTATATTACCAAAACAAGCAAATTGGCTTTGCCAGAATAATTTCGGACTATGCAACTATTGCGTATTTAGGGGATGTTTATGTTCTAAAGGAATATAGGGGAAAGGGTTTAAGTAAATGGTTGATACATGAAATAATGGAACATCCTAAACTTCAGGGATTAAGACGCTGGATTTTATTAACGGATACCGCAGAATGGCTTTATGAAAAATATGGATTTACCAAACTGCCCAAGCCAGAAATTTATATGGAGAAACATAACCCGAATGTATATTGCGGAATAGAAAAAACGCAACAATAAGAACTAAAAATCTAACCTCTTAATATTTGAATTATGAAAACAATATATTTCTTCTTAATCAATTGTACCCTAATCAGTACAGTTGCTTTTGGACAATCTAGCGATGAAATTGAAATCAGACGATTAGAAAAACATTGGACAGAATTGCTCGATAGTGGAGACACCTCCTCATTGCTGGAAATATGGTCCGAAAACTATGTTGTAAACAATCCCAATGGAAAAATCGTTACTCCCAAAGATATTGTAGCGCTTATGAAAAGTGGACATAAATTTCCCGCAGTCAAACGAATCATTGAAAATATAACATTCAATCAAGACATTGCGATTGTAATGGGTAAAGAGCTACAACAGCCTTCTAATATGAATCCCAACCATGAGGAATGGATACCGAGGAGATTCACCAATGTTTGGATAAAAAATAAAAATGTATGGCAGTTGGCGGCAAGACAGTCATCCAGAATAGTTAGTGAATAGCCCAGGCAATTAGTACGATATAAAAGTGAAGGCATAACAAAGCATATGGCTTATGACGGATGAGCTACTGATAGGAAAGTTCTTAAGAAATGCCATGAGGCATACTCAAAACCGTTATAAAAAATTCAAATCATGAGCAAAGCACCTCACTTGGGCATAGTTCTTTTAAGTGTCATAGCCATTCTTGTATCATGCACTTCCAAAGAGGAATCTGATCGCTTCATGAAAGAACAGCTCGTCCACGATGCTGAGGTTCTCAAGGATTCTACCAGATCCATAATCAGTAGAATAGATAGTACAGAAATAACAGTTAATGAGCTGGAAGCCAAGGTTAATTCCCTTGTGGTCCAAGCCAAAGTAACAGGACTCGCGATGTCAATCCTTAATGACAATCAGATTATTTACAGAAATGCCTTTGGGTATGCCAACTACGATCGAAAAACTCCATTGCTGATCAATCACTCGTTCTATGGAGCTTCATTGAGCAAAGCCGTTTTTGGATATCTGGTATCGGTTTTATCAAATGAGAACGTCATTGACTTGGATAAGCCTCTTCAAGAATACGTGGATTTTCCGCTTTACGAATTAAAATCCGGAGATAAATGGCGTGGTTTTCAAGATTTGAAAAACGACAAAAGACTTGAGAAGATTACAGCGCGGATGTGCTTATCTCATACCACCGGTTTTCAGAATTGGAGATGGATACCCAGACCCAATGATCCTGAAAACGACAGAATACTTAAGATTTACTTTGAACCGGGAACCCAATACTATTATTCCGGTGAAGGCATGATGCTTTTGCAATACGTTATCGAACATATCACTGGAAAAGAACTAGAAGCATTGGCAAGTGAAAAAGTTTTTAAGCCACTTCAAATGAAGAATACCAGCTATTTATGGCAGGAACGATTTGAGGACAAGTTTTGCAATGGGCATACGGCAGAGCAAGGTGTCCTTAAAAAGGATAAAAGGGATGAAGCCGGAGCAGCGGGTTCAATGGAAACCAACTTGATAGATTATTCGCTTTTTGTTCAACATGTGATGAAACTATACAAAGCGAATTCAGGAATAGCACAAAACTTGTTCAAACCGAATTTCAGAATTCGAACCAAGGCTCAATTCGGTCCCTTATCCCTTCAAGAGTCAAATGAAAACGACAATATTCAACTTAATTATGGATTGGGCTGGGGTTTGCTACAAACACCCTATGGATTTGGAACATTCAAGGAGGGACATGGTGAAGGATTCCAGCATTTTACCATTATCTTTCCCGAAATAGGGACTGGAATCGTGATGCTATCAAATAGCGACAATGCGGAGAGCATATTCAAGGAAATTTTGGAAATTAGCATTGGAGATACCTACACTCCTTGGAAATGGGAAAATTATATTCCCTATCAATCAAAAGAATAAAAACGGTTTACATCAATATATAAAAGGCCTTAAAACGACCGTGTATACGAGACGTTACTAGCAAACAAAAAACGGGCATTATCCATATGAATGCACAATCTGATTTTGAAATTTTCAGCTCTCGAATCTTAAACTTTCCCGTAGAAAAAGTGTATAAAGCTTTTGCCGATCCTGCCCATCTAAAAAATTGGTGGGGACCAAATGGTTTTACAAATACCATTCACGAATTTGACCTAAGACCCGGTGGTAAATGGCTTTTAACAATGCATGGCCCTGAAAAAGGCAACTATGAGAATGCTTCTGTTTTTGAAACTATTAAGCCAAACGAACTGATTCGTTGGAAAAGGATTTCACAACCTTTATTTGATATGGAAATAGCGTTTGAAAAAATTACGGATTCAAAAACTCAAATTTCGTTTCGAATGATTTTTGAAACTGTTGAAGGGTGCTCCAAAATCCGACCTTTCGCCGAACCAAAAAATGAAGAAAATTTTGATAGATTAGAAAAGGAAATTGAAACTATGTAATTTAAAAAAGCCTGCAGTCCAAATAGTGTATAAACTATAGGGGGTTCAGTGCTATTTTGAAGCGTAAGACTATAGATCAAATATTGCGCAATCTGACAGTTAAGTAGCGAGAAATCAGAAACTGTTAGTGCAAGAACCTTTGAGATACATGTATATAAACCGAATTACTATTAGAAAATGGACAAGGACATAACCAAGCTTTTAACGGCTAAATCTGAGCAAATAAAGAAACTCCAAGAAATTGTTAAGAAAGCAATTGAGGAAGAAACTTTAATCACGAACAATCTGTTAAACCCACCGAAAGAAATTCTCACTAGAGGGCAAACAATCTCCGATAAGGTCGCAAAATTTGGAGGTAGTTGGGCTTTTATCATTTCCTTTTTTATCATCCTAGTGGTATGGGTTCTTTTTAATACTTTAACTCCCGTAAAGGACAACTTTGACCCATATCCATTTATACTGATGAATCTTATTCTTTCCTGTATTGCAGCATTGCAAGCTCCAGTTATAATGATGAGCCAAAATAGACAAGAGGAAAAAGACAGAAAAAGAGCTGAAAATGACTACTTGATCAACTTAAAAGCGGAACTGGAAGTAAAAGCACTGAACCAGAAAATTGAGCTTCTAATCCAAGAACAAATTCAAACTTTATTTGAAAGTCAGGCAGCACAATTGGAAATTTTAAAAAAGCTTGAACATAAATTATGATAAAGACCATTTTTACAGATTTTAGAACGGCACTCTTTGCCGGAATAATAATAGTAGCAACAATTATTATCGCTTTTTCTTTTAAGTATTTATCTGAAAAATATATCAAAAAACTCGCCCTAACGAAGCACATAGACCCAACCAGCTATGTTTTTGCCAAAAAAGTCGTTACAGCAATTATTTATTTGATTGGAATTTCATTTGCCCTTGTACAAATACCTGAAATGAAAACTGTAGGCCATTCATTATTGGCAGGTGCAGGTATTTTATCTCTTGTTGCAGGATTGGCTTCGCAACAAGCCCTAAGCAATATTATGAGCGGGTTTTTAATTGTAATGTTCAAACCCTTTAAAATCAATGACAGAATAACATTTAATCAAACCTATACCGGGATTGTAGAAGAAATCAACCTGAGACAAGTAGTTCTTAGGGACTTTGAGAACAATCGTGTAATCGTACCAAACTCCGTAATAAGCACGCAAGTAATTGTTAATGCCAATCTCATCGAAACGAAAGTCTGCAAAATGATAGAAATTGGTATTGGTTATGATTCGGATATCGGTAAGGCCCTTAAAATAATGGAAGAGGAAATAATAAAACACCCTCTACATATCGACAACAGAACACCGGAAGACATACAAAACAATGTACCTGAAGTGGTTTCCAGGGTTGTGGCCTTGGGTAACTCTTCCGTAACATTAAAGGCTTGGGCATATTCTGATACTTCTTCAAATGGCTTTGTTATGTATTGCGATTTGTTGCGCTCCATCAAGGAAAGATTTGATAAAGAAAACATAGAGATACCTTATAGTTACCAAAACGTTGTTATTAAAAAAACGGAATAAAAACGACATCATAACTCGGCCCAAATAATGGAGCCTCCACTTTTGAAAAATCCTCTTGGATTTTTAGTTCTCTGTGTATACCGAGTTACTTGCAAATCCATGAAACTGTCCAGAAGAATAACTCCGAAAAATCAACTGGACATCAAGTAATCACTACGGTCACCTCGAGCGCAGTCGAGAGGTTGTTAATTTCGTTTATTAAAAAAGGCCTCAATGGCATTCAACCTTACATTGAAATTGTTCCTGTGATTGATTCCGGACATTCAATTTTTTTCGATACTTTGTAGGTAAAACCAATAAACGACTTTAAAATGAAAAAAATATTCCTCCTTACCCTTATGGTCTCTCAACTCGGTTGGGTTTATGACATCAGCGCACAGCAAAAAGACGATTCCAAAAACGATGGATGGATTTCCCTATTTAACGGTGAAAATTTGGATGGTTGGAAAGTAGGAAAAAATGCCTCCAGCTTTTCCATTGTGGACGGGGCCATTAAGGTTCAAGGGGATGTAGGACATCTTTTTTACAATGGGGAAGTAGAAGATCATCAGTTCCAAGATTTTGAGTTCAAGGCTACCGTAATGACCAAGCCTGGGGCGAATTCCGGGATTTACATCCATACAAAATATCAAGAAGAAGGATGGCCTTCACAAGGTTACGAAGTTCAGGTGAACAACTCCCACACCGATTGGAAACGTACCGGAAGTCTCTATGATATTGTGGATGTAAAGGAAAACTATGTACATGACAACGAATGGTATACCGAGTATATAAAGGTGGAAGGTAACAGGGTCATTGTGAAAATTAACGACATCGTTGTTGTGGACTATACGGAACCTTCCCAGCCCAAAAGAAATGAAGGCTCCATGCGCCTATTGAAGGGGGGAACTTTTGCATTACAGGCCCATGACCCCAACAGCATCGTATTTTTTAAGGACATTATGGTAAAACCCTTGCCTTAAAATAAGACTGACCAAATTCCAGTTCGCTTTGGCCTCTATCATCGCCGTAACCTCAACAACGCAAATAGCAAAAGTCGCCCATTTGGCACAAACCATTTGGACCGACCATTACACGCCTATTATTGGTGCGTTACAGGTAGATTATATGTTGGAGAAATATCAGTCGGAAATGGCCATAAATGACCAAATTAAAGAAGGGTATCAGTATTATTTGATAAAAACCGATGTTGGTCATGCAGGCTATTTTGCCTTCAACTTACACAAAGGTTTTCTTTTTTTGAGCAAATTTTATGTGCTCAAAAACATGCGGGGAAATGGGTTGGGTAAATTGGCCCTTTCCTTTATCGAAAGTAAAGCTATGGAACTCCATTTGCCCAAAATAAGGCTCACCGTTAACAAGCACAATTCTAAATCCATATCGGCCTATGAAAAAATGGGCTTTGCCAATGTTGACTCCATCGTGCAGGATATTGGGAATGGATATGTTATGGACGATTATGTTCTCGAAAAAAATATTGCTTAGAAAAACTTAAACACATCTGCTGTTGCGTAACTTATATGTAAAAATATGTTGACCGAAATCCATCCCAAATTACCCATGCGCGATAAGAACAAAACCAAGAACTACTATATAAATGCGTTGGGCTTCCGTAACATAGGCGCTGTGGATTATCCCGATTATTTGATGCTCGAAAAGGACGGTGTTCAAATCCATTTCTTCCTTTTTAAAGGTTTGGACCTCAAAGAAAATTATGGCCAGGTCTATATTCGTTGTAATGATATTGACCATTTTTATACATCACTTCTAGAGCAAAATGTGGCCATTCATCCCAATGGGAAATTAACGGTAAAACCTTGGGGACAAAAGGAATTCTCCCTCCTTGATCCAGATAACAACTTGTTGACTTTTGGGCAAAGCCTTTGATTGATTTAAATAATTGTTTATCAGTATTTTAAAATAAAAATAAAAAATCCCAACGGATCGATTTTAAATCTACCTTCGCGCGAAAAATCAATGACCTTACCGCAAAAAGTAACGTTGATAGAACAGTTGTTCCATCAACTGGAAAAGGAAACCGCAGCTTTTCAAAATAATACGGGTTTAAGTTGTCTTTCCGGCTGTGGAAGGTGCTGCACCCATCCAGATATAGAAGCGTCCCCATTGGAGTTTTTGCCATGGGCCTTTCACTTGTTTTTAACCGGTGAGGCAGAAAAAATGTTGCAAATCCTTAGGGAGATTCAAACCGCTACCTGCGTAAACTACCAGCCACTTACCGTTGTAGACCAAGGCCATTGCAAAACCTATAAGTATCGCGGGCTTATATGCCGACTGTTCGGTTATGCGGCCAATACGGACAAATATGGCAAGCTTAGACTGGCAACTTGTAAGGTCATTAAGGAAGGTCAAGCAGAAAACTTTGCTTCGGCATCGGAAAAAATAAGCCAAGGCATGTCCGTGCCCGTGTTTACGGAATACTATATGCAACTCAACCAAATAGATTTTCGTTTGGGAAATATCATTGTACCCGTAAACAAGGCCTTAAGAATGGCGCTGGAAGAGGTATTGCAATACTTTGCCTATAGACCCTTGCCACTTTCTGACAAGGAGTGCGTATAAAACGCATTAGAACTAATCTTTGATTTAATGGAGGTAAGCATACGAGTGCCCATGGCTTACCTTGTTTCTCTATTAATCCGGATGCTAATTGCTGCCTCTTTTAATAAGCTGGCCAAATTAGAGTCCCTAAAAAGATTTAGAAATGAACATTTATAAAGCCATCAAGGACGATCATGATATCCAACGGGAATTATGCTCCAAAATCCTAAAAACCTCAGGAGATTCTGAGGAAAGAAGGGATATCTGGGAGGAATTGAAGAAGGAATTGGAAGTACACGAAGTTGCGGAAGAACGATTTTTTTATTCCCCATTGATAGATTCCGATAAGATGCAGGAAGATGCTAGGCACGGCATGGCAGAACACCATGAAATGGACGAACTCATAGAAGAACTGGACGATACCGATATGAGTTCCCCACATTGGCTGGCCACAATGGAGAAACTTGCCGAAAAAGTGGAACACCATTTAAAGGATGAAGAAGAGGACTTCTTTAAAAAGGCAAAGAAAATCTATTCCAGTGAAGAAGCGGAATCCCTAGCCAAAAGTTATGGGGAAACGGTTTCAGAATATAGAAAGGGATGGCCAGAAGCTATTCCCGGTAAATAATAGATAGTTGCCATTTCAACAAAAAACCGCCGGGAGGTCTTATTCTCCCTGGCGGTTTGAACAACTAACCAACCTAAAAACTATTTTGCTCGCTTCCTTACCACATCCATGGTAGGATTGGAAGTCTTTATTCTTTTCTTAGCTACGGCACCTTTGCCTGTTTTTAAATATTGCTGATATCCCCTACCCTTAAATTCGTAGATAGTTCCGCTATCTGGGTGATATAATTCTATAGTGCCATCATTGATCACATAAAGCTCAAAATAATCGTTGCCAAAAAAATCATAATCCAAGGTCAAGGTCTTTAAGGAAGCATCATTGGCAACATCATAGACCTGATAATTCCCTTCATAATCCCATTGCAGACTACCCAAGGACGTTCCGGGTGCATCCACCGAAGAACGAAACATATTAGGTAGAAATTGAAGAAAGTTCTCATCGTCAAAATCATTCAATTCCCCTTCCGCACTGGTATAGGTCTTTTCCCAAGCATCATACTCTTGGATGAAGTAGTTAATGTTATCATAAAATACCTGGTCGTAATCAAAATTGCCTATTTGATAACCTTGAAGTATATATGATGTGTCCGTACTGGGGTCGTAAAGCTCTATAGTACTCCCGTTTACGGCGTATACTTCCAATAACCATGTGCCATCCACATCATGATCTATTTCTACCACGCCACGGTACACATCATAAAAACCAACATCGATTCCAAACCCGTTTCCGGTCTTCCCGATACCCACAATATTATTATTGGCATAAAAAGTACCACGATCAAAACTAACAGTAAAGGCCCTCTGTAAAAAAGGAACTTCCCCATTTCCACGAGTCTCATTGATGTCTACATACCATAGGTCGTACGCTTGTAAAACTTGGTCTGTATTGAAGGCGGATTCCTCAATGAATTCATCCTCCACAATAACATCTGCGTAGCAGGAAACCAATAAAGTCGCCAGTAATGCGTATCCGAAAAGTAGTTTTACATGTTTCATAACCTATAGTTTTAATTCCGATTAAAAGAAAACAAGCACCGTGCCAAAAAACATAACGGACTGATAATCATTACTTCATATGCAATTTATTATTTGGTAATTTTGTATTGATATTTTAATTGTATGAAGGAAGAAATGAAATTTGCAGTATTGGGAGGCGGGAGTTGGGCCACCGCTATAGTTAAAATGTTAACCGCCAATCAGGATACGGTGGGCTGGTATATGAGAAACTCTGATGCCATTGGTTACCTTAAAATTCAAAAGCACAATCCCAACTATCTTACCTCGGTCGAGTTTAAGACCGAGCAGCTATTCCTAACGGATGACATCAATGAAATAGTACATTATGCCGATGTCTTAATATTTGCCATACCATCGGCTTTTTTAATGCAAGAACTTGAGAAGCTTTCCGCTCCTTTGGACGATAAAATTATATTTTCCGCCATTAAAGGTATCGTGCCCGAAACCGGAAAAATTGTTGGCGAACATTTTCATAATACCTATAACATTCCTTTTGAAAATATTGGAGTAATTACAGGGCCCTGCCATGCGGAGGAGGTGGCCATGGAACGTCTTTCGTATCTGACCATTGCCTGTGCGGACCCAAAAAAGGCCAAGTTAGTGGCCAAAAATCTGTCCAGTAATTTTATTAAGACCAAAATAACCAAGGATATTATTGGTACGGAATACGCTGCCATGCTGAAAAATATCTATGCCATAGCAGCTGGTATCGCTCATGGTTTAGGTTACGGCGACAACTTCCAAAGTGTATTGATGAGCAATGCCATCCGGGAAATGAAACGGTATACCAAACGCATCCATAAAATAGACCGAAACATTAACCAATCTGCCTATCTAGGGGATTTACTGGTTACTGGATATTCCACATTTAGTAGAAACCGAATGTTTGGTAACATGATCGGGAAAGGCTATACCGTAAAAAGCGCCCAAATGGAAATGAGTATGGTCGCCGAAGGGTATTACGCCACCAAAAGTGCCTACCAAATAAAGAACGATTTTAAAAAGAAGGTAAAGACTCCCATCATAGACGCAGTTTACGAAGTCCTCTACGAAAATAAAAACGCTAAAAAAGTATTCGCCGCCTTGACTGAAAAGTTGGATTAAAAGCCCCCTAGCCCTCAAGGGGAAATATTCTTAGAAGTTTAATGTTCATTGGTTTAAAGAAACTAGTGTTGAATGATAGTAAGTGCTGTGGCATTTTATTATTCCATTAATGCTATCTCAATTTCCTTTTCCACAGCTTTTGAGGGTTCTTTAAAATTCGAGTTGATTATTTTACCATTCTTTCCGATAAGAATGTATCTGGGGATTGATTTGATATTATAGTTGTTACCAAATTCGGTTCTCATGCCATTTTCTATGAATAGATTTTGTGCGAAATTTTTATTTTCCTCTTTTAAAAACGATATCCACTTATCTCTTGAAGAATCAACTGAAACAAGGAGAATTTCTACTTCTTCGTTATTTCTGTATTTTTCCGAAAGTTCCAATACTTTTGCTCTATGGTTAATACAAGGCCCGCACCAAGTGGCCCAAGTATCAATGAAGATTACTTTCCCAATTGAACCTTTTAAATCGAATTGATTGCCGAATTTATCTTCAGCCTGAAATGGATAGGCCAACTCCCCATTTTGTGAGGCGAAAAAGGAAGAGGATGGTTGTTCAATGATATTGTAATAAATGTTGCTCTTTTCAGCATTTAATGTTTGGGTTAAAACCTCAGAGTTAAATAATTTTTCATGCTTTTCCCAATATGAAGGCATCTCAATTAATGCTTTGATATAAATAGCTTTCAAAAAGTCAGCTAAATCCTTATTCTCTGTTTTTTCTTCAATAAATTTTAAAAAATCGGTAGTACTCTCTATCCCTTCATGTGTTCTTAAATACTCTATTTCATATTTATAGAGGTAAATATCTGGTAGTGATTTTAATGTTTCAGATGCTTTTGGAATGTCACCTATAAAATCAAAAAAACTATTCTTGGCATCCAAGACTTTTGAAATTCTACCCAACCAAAACAAAAAGGAATAAATGCGAGCGTCATTTTGAAAATGAAGAATATCAGCAATTTCTGCGCTGAATTCGTCTCTATATAGATTTATGACCTTCTCTCTTTTTTGTCTAAAGCTTTCAAATAGAATAGGAATCGAATCAGTATTTTTTTTGTTAAAAATGAAAGAGGTATTATCATTAATAAATTCCAGATTGCTCTTCCAAAGATAATTAACCAAGGAATCCGCCATATTATTTGTCCTTATTATGGTATCTGGTGAAATGTAAATATCCAAATCTTTGTTTTGAGCCAATATCGTAAGGTACTGGGAACTTTTATTTTTAGTATGGATACTTGCCACAGTAGGTAAGCCTAACTCAACCCTTCGTATACCCTGGAAATCGTAAATTTTGGCTAAAGAATTATTAGTTGTTAATTCCGAAATGTAAAGTGTATCAAAATCAATTTTTGAGTCAACGTTGATAACAAAGTTGGAATTCTTTTGATTACAGCCATAGAATACAAATAAGACTAAAATCAATAGTAAGTATTTTGATTTCATTAAGTATTCTTTAATGGTTTGCCAAAAAAACTTTATACAAAATCAAGCCCTATTCAAAGAAAAATCTGAATGTTCCTTGATTTCATTTTCCAATGTTTTCTGCCAAGCTTTTAGCTGAGCATCATCCGCTTTGAAAATCTTTTTGAATTCCTTTAGGACCGAATCCATATACTGGGTAATACTTTCAATATCAAAATAAAGCCTGCCCGTTCTTCTAATAAAGAAATCCATGGGATTCAGCACCATTTCGTTGTAGCACCCGTACTCCAACTCCGCCAAAACAAGTTTGGTAGCATTGTCCGTTTCGGTTCTTTTTTCATACAGTTCTAAGATTGCTTCTGTCTGTTCCCCATAATTCGTAACCAAAAACCAAGCATCGTGTTTTGAAAAACCATCGGGCTTGATGCGTTCGTAAACCTTGTCAATGTATTTTTTTACGTGTTTGAATTTCTTGAAATTATCGTTTCCGCAGAGCGAAATCTTGTCCGTATAGCATTTCTTGGTCTCCGTTTCGTGTTCCAGCTTCAGTTTTTCCACTACACGGTCCACGACCCGTTCTGCCATTTTCCGATAACCCGTAAGCTTTCCACCCGCTATACTGATCAAACCGGTGTCGGAAACAAAAATTTCATCCTTTCTGGAAAGTTCGGAGGCCGATTTTCCTTCTTCATGAATCAAGGGTCGTAGACCTGCCCAAGAAGAAACAATATCATCCAGTTCCAGATTGATATCCGGGAACATATTGTTCACCGCGGAAATAAGATAGATGGCATCGGCAATATCCGTACGGACCTTGTCCTTGTTGTCGTTATAATTGGTATCCGTAGTACCTACATAAGTTATCTTCCCCCTTGGAATGGCGAACATCATTCGGCCATCGGGAATATCAAAATAAACAGATTGTTTTACAGGAAGCTTTTCATATGGAAAAACCAAATGTACCCCTTTGGTCAGATGCAGTTGCTTACCCTTTTTGGAATTGTTGAGCACCCTAAGGTCGTCAACCCAAGGTCCCGCAGCGCTAATGACATATTTGGACTTGATTTCGAAATCCGTCCCGGTAACCTCATCCCGTACTTTTACACCCGAAACCTTTTCATTTTTATACAAAAAATCGGTTACCACGGCGTAGTTCAAGGCCTGTGCGCCGAAAAGTAAGCTTGTCTTTATATTTTCAATGGTGAGCCTAGCATCGTCCGTTCTATATTCGGCATAATAACCCGCCCCGTTCAATATCTTTTTGGGCAAAAGGGGTTCCAATTTTAAGGCTTCCTTCTTCTCCAACATTTGCCGTTTATCATCACCTGAAACCTGGGCCAAAATATCATATACCTTTAGTCCGATGGAGGTCAGCCATTTCCCATAAGAACCGTTTTCAATCAATGGCAACAACATTTTCTCTGGAAGCACCAAGTGAGGAGCCAATTTATGTACGATGGAACGTTCTGTACCCACTTCCTTAACCAGCCAAAAATCGAATTGTTTTAAATAGCGTAAGCCCCCGTGTATCAATTTAGTGGACTTGCTACTGGTGCCGGATGCAAAATCGTTTTTTTCCAGCAAAGCTACTTTCAAGCCCCTGGACGCTGCATCCAAGGCTATACCTCCCCCAGTAATCCCTCCGCCGATAATCACCAAATCAAAAGATTCGGTTTTTAATCGTTCAATATATTTCTCGCGGTTTAAATTGGAAAACTCTATATGCTGCATAATTTTCTTTCTTCCATAAAGATAAGATGTAAGGCACCCGTATGAACCGCCATACTTCTTAATTTAATGATAAAATAACAGGCTTATTCCTCTTCCCAAGCTTTAGATCGTTCCACGGCCTTTTTCCATTGGGCATATAATCGTCTTCTTTTCGCCCGATCAAATTTTGGTTTGAAGATTCTGTTCATGGGTCGGTTCTCATCAATATCCGCTTGTGTCCAAAGCCCCACTTGAATACCTGCCAGAAATGCCGCTCCCATGGCTGTGGACTCTATCACTTCGGGCCTATGCACTTCGCTATCCAAGATATCGGCCTGAAACTGCATAAGGTGATTGTTTGCACAAGCACCGCCATCTACCCTTAGGTTTTTTAACTGTAATCCGGAATCATCCTCCATGGCCTTTAGGATATCCTTTGTCTGATAGGAAAGTGACTCCAAGGTCGCTTTGGCCAAGTGGGCCTTGCCCGTATCCCTGGTCAACCCAAAAATGGCTCCTCTGGCGTACATATCCCAATAAGGTGCGCCCAGCCCTGCAAAGGCTGGCACAACGTATACGGAACTTTCTCCCTCTACCGAATCCGCAAGGGCCTCGGTTTCTTTGGCATCTTTTATAAGTTGCAGACCATCGCGTAGCCACTGTATGGCCGCTCCCGCGATGAAAATACTTCCTTCAAGAGCATAATTGACCTTGCCATCCAAGCCATAGGCAATAGTGGTCAATAACCCATTCTTTGAAAATTGGGGTTCTTCGCCAGTGTTCATTAGCATAAAACAGCCAGTACCATAGGTGTTTTTCGCGGTTCCCTTTTTAAAACATCCCTGTCCGAACAAGGCTGCCTGTTGGTCCCCGGCAATCCCCGCTATGGGAATTTTAACTCCGTCGATTTCAAAATCCCCAAAATGAAATGCCGAGGGTTTTACTTCGGGTAACATGCTCTTTGGAATATTCATGGCACTTAATAGCCTATCGTCCCATTTTAAATTTACAATATCATACAGGAGGGTTCTTGATGCGTTGGTATAGTCCGTTAAATGGTTTTTGGTCGTGGTCATATTCCATACCAACCAAGTATCTATAGTTCCAAATAGCAATTCGCCCTTATCGGCTTTCTCCCTAGCACCTTCCACGTGGTTCAAAATCCATTGGACCTTGGTTCCGGAAAAATAAGAATCGATGACCAAGCCTGTAGTTTTTCGTACATGCTCGGTAAGACCTTCCTTTTTAAGATGTTCACAAATGTTTGCTGTACGTTTGTCCTGCCACACTATGGCATTGTACACGGGTTTACCCGTGTTTTTGTCCCATACCACGGCGGTTTCACGTTGGTTGGTTATGCCTATTCCTTTTACATCTTTTAAATCGACATTATTCCCCGATATTAATTCTTTTAAAACACCCATTTGTGTTTCAAGAATTTCAATGGCATCGTGCTCTACCCAACCCGACTTGGGAAAAATCTGTTTGAACTCCTTTTGCGCCATCCCTTGAATTCTCCCTTCCTCATCCACTAGCAATGCACGCGAACTTGTCGTTCCCTGATCTAACGATATGATATATGCTCCCATAAAATCTTTTGAATTTAAATACAGCCTAAACTGCATTTCTTAGAAAGATAATAGGATTTAATTAGTTTTCAAAGGAAATGGTGACTTCCCTAATTTGTAAGTGATTTTACTTTTCCCAGGAATACTCCCGTTCTACCTTGCAAATTCTAACCTTGTAGTTTTTATACCAGTCACTAATTCCTTTAGACTGCGCCAACATATGTTCGGAATTGCTTTTCCAATGGGCAATGGCCTCCAAACTTTCCCAATAACTTACCGTTATTCCAATATCTTCCCTAGCACTTTCAATACCTAGATAACCGGATTGGGTTTTGGCCAATTCATCCATGGCCTCTGCCATTTTCGAATAACCTTTATCACCATCCGTACGAACGGAAGTGAAGATTACGGCATAATAGGGTTTGGTTTTCATCTAGTCGATAAACTCCTTTTCTAAAAAATAATCTACAATGGCCTCTTTCATTAAAACGGCCTGCTCGCCTGCCTTTAAGGGTGGAAGATTTTCCTTGATTTTATAATGTGGCCAACCCTCTTCATCAAAAAAATCGAATTCATAATAGCCATAAGGTTCCAATAATCTGCAAATGGCTATGTGCATCAAATCCAATTTGTCATCTTTCTTATATTTCCTGTGATATTGGCCAAGTTCCTGTATTCCTACCAAATAAATAATGGCGTCCAATTCCAGAACGTCACCATCCGCAAATCTATTGGATAGTTTACTTACCAATATATCCCATCGTTCCTTCAATTGTATATCCCTTGCCATAAAGCAGTTTCAATTTTAAGATTATAAAGGTACTAATCTAAAGCATTATATTTGTTGAAACCAGGGTAATGAATTTTTTGGACATTGTATTGGGATTGCTTCTACTCTGGGGCCTTTGGAAAGGTCTCACCAATGGTCTTTTAATTGAGATTGCATCCATTATAGCCTTAATTGCCGGAATTTATGGGGCGATTCACTTTTCTTATATCGCTGGCGATTATCTTTCTGAAAGGATGGATTGGGACGAAAAAATCATCAATATAGCCGCCCTGACCATAACGTTCATCCTTATTGTTTTGGCAGTTCATATTTTGGGTAAAATATTGACAAAGATTATTGATTTTGCCATGTTGGGCATTTTAAACAAACTTGCCGGAGCCATCTTTGGTATTTTGAAGGTGGCCGTAATTCTTGGGGCGCTTTTGGTGTTCTTGGACCGCTTGAACACTAATTTTGTTTTCCCTAGCCAGGAGATGAAGGCAAATTCCGTTCTCTACGCCCCTTTGATAGATATTGGTGCCTTCATATTTAACAATGTGCTTAAAGGTAGTATGACCGAATAGCACCTGATCCCGACCAAAAACAACAATCCCCCGATTAAAAACACTTGTTCGCCAAATCCGAGCAGTTGGTCGAAAAATATAGAAGTTTTACCGTACCCAACATCTATTTTCTTTAATATTACATTGTTGATTTCCCCGATCAACACGAGAACAACACCCAATCTTATCTTTCCTACATAGCTATAGCTGAACAGCCTGCTTTCAAATAGAACACTATATGAAAATGAGATTGCTTTATGCTATCCCAGTGTTGTTTGTTTTGCTTTTTTCGTGTACGACGGAACCTTTGCAGAACGAGACAATTATTATGGAGGCACAGAACAATATAATTCTGGAACAGGAAGTATTGAACGTAGTAAATGATTATAGGGTTTCATTGGGCCTAAACAAACTTGAGTTCAGTGAAATCGCATACAAGTATGCGAACAAGCATACGGACTACATGATAGCCAAAGGAGGTTTAAGTCATGACAACTTTAGCGCAAGGGCATCCAGTATAAATTCTGAAATATCCGTCAAAATGGTAGCGGAAAATGTAGCCAAGGAATATGATACGGCCATGGAAGCCTTTGAGGGATGGTATAAAAGCACCAACCATAAAAAGACCATGGAGGGCGAATTTACCCATACAGCGGTTAGCGTTAAAAAGAATGCTCAAGGTGACTTTTACTATACACAGCTTTTCTATCAGGAATAGGTATAGCTTTCAATGCCCGTATTCACAATTGACTTACTGGGAACGGCACTAAAAAGTCGGTAAAATGAATATGTAGTTCGTCGATAATCCCTTATTTATTGGCGTTTGTCTAATCAACGTATTTTAAGGCCGTATTGAAGAAATTATTCTGATCTAACCTTACCTCTCCTTTATTTTTGCTTTAAATTCTTAACATTCCCCCGAATGAAAAAGCATGACATATTAGGAGTATTCCTAGCTTTAGTTTTGTTTCAATCCTGTACTAAAACTGAATATTTTGAAATTGGCGAACAAAATAATTTGAGCCTTTCAGCGTCCCAGAATATTCAGACTGAATTCGAAAATGAATTATTCGATCTAGTTAATGAACATAGATTGTCAATTGGACTAAATGAACTTCAATTTGAAATAACGAGTTATCAACAGGCTAGTGAACATAATGATTATATGATATCTATGGGGCAAATAAGCCATACTCATTTTGATACGCGCGCAGAAAATATTTCCAATAAAACAGGAGCCACCGAGGTATCGGAGAATGTTGCCAAAGACTATAATTCTCCTGAGGAGGCCTTTACTGCATGGTTGGGTAGCCAAAAGCACAGAATCAATCTGGAGGGCGACTTTACCCACTCCGCACTAAACGTTAAAGCAAATTCTAAAGGCGATCTTTATTTTACACAGATTTTTATCCGTTAAAATATTAGTATTTTACAAATTACGTACCCTTGCAATTGCAAGAGTTTTTTTATGCAAATCCATAATTAGTAGATGAGTTTTTTTACCTTTAAGAAAACAATTAAAATGGCTATAAAACCCCCTTTCAATCTAACTAAGTGGGTAGAAGAAAATAGAGATACCCTAAAGCCACCTGTTGGCAATAAAAACCTTTATAAAGATGCCGGGGATTACATTGTCATGGTTGTGGCAGGACCAAATGCTAGAAAAGATTATCATTATAACGAAACAGAAGAACTTTTTTATCAGTTGGAGGGTAATATTGAGGTTCACATTCAGGAAGATGGACAAAAAAAGACCATGAAATTGGGGCCGGGCGATATGTACCTTCATCCAGCAAAAGTGCCCCATTCCCCCGTTAGGCATGAGCACTCCATTGGTCTGGTCATTGAGCGTAAGAGGGCGGACATGAATGTAGATGACGGACTTCTTTGGTTTTGCGATAACTGTAACCATAAACTTTACGAGGCATACTTTACCTTGAACGATATAGAAAAGGACTTTTTTGCCCACTTTAAACATTTTTATAGCTCAGAGGAACTAAGAACCTGTGACAAATGTGGTACGGTTATGCCCGTTGACGAACGTTTCATCGCAAAGGAAGAGTAATGTTAATCCTGGCTAAAGTAGTTACGGTTTTGGTTGCATCAATGCATTGTTACTTTTTATGGTTGGAAATGTTTGCTTGGACCAGCAAGGCTAAAAAGGTATTCCGAAATTTTCCTGATGAACTATTTGAACCCACCAAAAGTATGGCAGCCAATCAAGGATTGTACAATGGTTTTTTGGCGGCAGGTTTATTTTGGTCCTTGATCATTTCTTCCAATGAATGGTCTATAAATGTAGCCTTGTTCTTTTTGGCCTGTGTTCTTGTAGCTGGAATCTATGGAGCCGTGTCCGTTTCCAAAAAAATATTCTATGTTCAGGGACTACCGGCAATATTAGGAATAATCTTGTGGTCTGCTGTTAAATTTGGTTTGTAAAGAGCAAACTATTCTTTGTATTTTTGTTTAAATATAACATTAGAGGATAAAAAAGTTACAAATGTCAGATATTGAAAAACCTTTTGGGATTAAAGAGGCTTTATCGGCCCTAGGGATACAGGATATTAACAATGGCTCTTCTACAGGGTCAGAAAATTTTGCTTCGGGGGATATTATAGAATCCTATTCCCCGGTCAATGGTTCTTTGATCAGCAAGGTAAAATCCACCAGTAAGGCGGATTACGAAAAGGTAATGGAAAAGGCAACGGAAGCCTTTAAAATTTGGAGAAAAATACCGGCCCCCCAACGTGGTGAAATTGTACGTCAATTTGGAAATAAGCTTAGAGATTTAAAAGAGCCTCTGGGAAAACTTGTTTCCTATGAAATGGGCAAGAGCTATCAGGAAGGGTTGGGCGAAGTTCAGGAAATGATAGACATTTGCGATTTTGCAGTTGGCCTATCAAGACAATTGCATGGTCTCACTATGCATTCCGAACGTCCCGGACATAGAATGTACGAACAATATCATTCCTTGGGAGTTGTGGGAATAATTTCTGCCTTTAACTTTCCCGTGGCCGTCTGGGCCTGGAATACGGCCTTGGCCTGGGTATGCGGAGATGTCTGTGTATGGAAGCCGTCGGAAAAAACACCTTTGTGCGGTATCGCCTGCCAGAATATTGCAGCGGCCGTTTTCAAGGAAAATGATTTGCCAGAAGGGATTTCGTGTTTGATCAATGGTGATTATAAAGTTGGCGAAATGATGACCAATGATTCAAGAATTCCCTTGGTATCCGCAACAGGCTCCATAAGAATGGGTAAAATTGTCGCGCAGGCCGTAGCTTCCCGACTCGGGAAATCTTTATTGGAATTGGGCGGCAACAATGCCATTATCGTTACTCCGGATGCAGATATAAAAATGACCGTCATTGGGGCCGTTTTTGGGGCGGTAGGTACTGCAGGGCAAAGATGTACTTCCACTAGGAGGTTGATTATCCATGAATCCATTTATGACAAGGTTAAGGAAGCACTTGTATCCGCATACAACCAATTAAGAATAGGCAATCCTTTGGATGAAAAAAATCATGTTGGCCCTTTAATTGATACTGAGGCAGTCTCACTTTACAAACAAGCCCTACAAAAGGTTGTTGAAGAAGGTGGCAACCTTATTGTTGAGGGTGGTGTCCTAGAAGGAGAGGGCTACGAAAGTGGCTGTTATGTAAAGCCGGCCATTGCGGAGGCCAAGAACGAGTTTGAAATTGTTCAACATGAAACCTTTGCTCCCGTACTTTACTTGTTAAAGTATTCAGGGGATGTAGAAAATGCCATAGAAATACAGAATGGTGTGGTTCAAGGACTTTCATCCGCTATTATGACGAATAATTTGCGCGAAGCGGAAAAATTTCTATCTATTGCGGGAAGCGACTGTGGTATTGCCAATGTCAACATTGGAACCTCTGGTGCTGAAATTGGAGGGGCCTTTGGTGGTGAAAAAGAAACCGGTGGGGGGCGTGAAAGCGGTTCCGATGCTTGGAAGGTCTACATGAGAAGACAGACCAATACCATAAACTATACTACGGAACTTCCACTTGCCCAAGGCATCAAATTCGACTTGTAACTTGAAATTAATTCACATAGAGGGCGGGCTAGGGGAATTCCCTTAGCCCGCCTTTTGATTGGATTCTGGAACCTTCCAACTGCCTTCCAACAAATTTTGGATTCCAAGTACGAAAAGCATACACAAGTACGAAAAGCATACATAGGAACCGAAATATTCCATGAACATCTTTTCTAAGCTTTTTCATGTCTCGTATATTTTGTCCTTACTGGAATCAATATACAATCTCTCTCCAAAAAATTCCAGTGCCGCTGTGTATGTGGGAATAATTCATGTATAAATGGTTTCTCCTCTTTTTCTAAAACAAAAAAGCTCCATTGCTTTTTTTAAGAATGGAGCCTTTTACTTAAACCAACTAACTCAAATATTAAATATCCTATTGCAATGCCGAAACTTTGTCGGGAGCAATAGAAACTATCTTATTTGTTGATTTAAGTTCCAAAAAAATATCATTGTATAAAAATAGATTTATATGGCTGCTCTATTTGCATGTGCAAATGGGAACAATATCTGTACGAATGGATAATTATTTCCAATTGATAATCAAGCATTAAGCATAAAAAAATATAATAATTTTAAGAAATTTTTAATACATTGTGTTACAAACACTAAACATTTAAGCACAATGAACAAAACAACAACCAACTTATTGTTGATGTTGATTACCATTATTGCCGGCACCTATTTTTTCATTAATTATTGTAGCGAATGTGGATCCAGTGCATTAGAGGAACCTTCACAAGAACCCATGGTAGGGGAAGAGATTAAATCAACATCATATCCGTTTGCCTTTAGTGACGGAGACTTTTCTTATGAGGTTAAGGACAACTACAATTTTAATGTTTCCTCATCCTCGATTTTGATGCCACTGGCCACGGGAATCGGAACGGGAATCTCACAATTAAAGGCATATTTTTTAGAGAATGGGAATAAGGTCATCAACGTAATAGGCTATTATGCGAGTAATGAAGAAAACAATACCGCTTATCCCAACCTAGGGCTTGCCAGGGCCAATGCCGTCAAAAATAATTTGGTGGAGCAAGGAATCCCCTCCGCACAAATCAACACAAGCAGTACATTGATGGACGAAATGGTTCCCAAGGATGGAATCTATTATGGGCCTATGGCCTACAATGTTGATATTAGGTCAGAAAATGCGGATGAGGAGTTATCGGCATTGTTTGATAAAATCAATGCAGACCCCTTGGTACTATACTTCAATACAGCAGAGGCCTCCATCAATCTTGATATGGAACAGCGTCAAAAAGTAGCTGACATTTCCAGGTATTTGGATAAAGTAGCCGAAGCGACAGTAAGCATAACAGGTCATACGGACAATACCGGAATGGCCGAGACCAATATGAAACTTGGAATGGACCGGGCCAATTTCGCAAAAGACTACTTTATAAGAAATGGTATTTCTACGGATAGAATAACCACCTCCTCAAAAGGGCAGGAAGAACCGATAGTGGACAATGCCACCGAGGAAGGAAAGGGCAAAAACCGAAGGACCGTAGTAACCCTAAACAAATAAGACTAACTAACTATTAAATATATATAAAATGAATTTCGAAACTATGAATATCTGGTGCTGGTTAATACCACTTTTAGTGGGTGTAATCTGTGGAATATTAGGATACTTAATTGGTAAATCCGGTAATACGACAATAGATAATTCTGCTCAAATAAAAATCTTGGAAGAGAAAAACGCCAAACTGAAAGCTGAACTTGAAGCTTGCAATAAAAAAGCCACTTCCTCCGTCAACCTTGGGGCCTATTCCGCTTCCTTTGCCGCGGGAGCTGCTGTAGCTTCCATTCCATTTGACGGTAGCGCCGCCAAAGCGGTTTTTGGAAAAGTCATAAAACAGGACGATCTTAAGGTTGTGGAGGGAATAGGTCCAAAAATAGAGGGCATGTTCAAGGATGCCGGAATAAAAACATGGAAAGCACTTTCCGAAGCTACCGTAGCCGATTGCCAAAAGATATTGGACGGCGGTGGAAAACGTTATCAAGTGCATGATCCTGCTTCATGGCCCATGCAAGCCAAAATGTGCTATGAAGGCAAATGGAAGGATTTGCTTAAATGGCAGGAAGAACATAAACACGGAAAATTGTAATAACCAATCCAACCTAGCGAAAAACCCCAACCGAAATCGGTTGGGGTTTTTTAATATTATACCAGTTCTGTCTTTTTACAAAGCTCCGTTAGCCTCCACCCATTTAAAATGATACTGATCTTCCGGAAACTTCATACGCTCCGCAATACGCTCCAGTCTTGCAGGCAATTTTAATAGATAGTCCCTCGCCTTTTCTGCATCTTCGTTAAGTGATCTAATGGATTCCAAATCCCAAAAGTCATTTAGTTTCTTTAAGATATCTATGTAATCCATAGCAGTATATACGCCAAGGCGTTGTGCACAATTGGAAAAATTCTCAAAGGCAGAACCAATCGTACCACCGGACTCACGTAGGAAGTGAGCAGGCATGACTATTTTCTTCTTCATCATATCAGCAAAGGCCAACATCATTCCAGAAGGGTCTTCACCAAAAATTGTTTTTACAAATTCCCTGTAGGCAAGATGATGTCTCATTTCGTCACCTGCTATAATAGTGCACATTTTACCTAACAGGGCATTTCCCTTTTTCTTGGCCATTTGCCCAACCCGTTTATGTGAAATATTGGTTGCCAATTCCTGAAAAGAGGTATAAACAAAGTTTTTGTAGGGATCTCTGTCCGTTCCAATATCAAAACCATCCGAAATCAGGTGCTGGGTAGTTATTTCGATTTCCCTCATATTTACCCTTCCGGACAAATACAAGTATTTGTTCAGCACATCGCCATGCCTGTTCTCCTCACCGGTCCAAGCTCTCACCCATTTCGCCCAGCCATTGGTTTTATAATCCCCATGCTGATCTATACCAACTACATCCATTAACCAAGATTCATAGGTAGGCAATGCTTCCTCTGTTATAGTATCAGCGACCATCGTCACCCAAAAGTCATATCCCAACTCCTTTGATTCCTCTCGAATTTCCTTCACTTTCTCCAAAAACCCATCTTCCTCAGAATCTGGTAGAAAATCACTGGGCTGCCATATTTTCTCAATCGGAATTAAAAAAGAATCCATAAAGCCAGCTACTTTGGGCTCCAAGGCCTGCATTACCTCCAGTCTTATATTTTTTTCTGCCATTCTTTATTTTTTATCAAAGTTCGTTAAT
Source organism: Maribacter cobaltidurans (assembly GCF_002269385.1). NCBI lineage: Bacteria > Pseudomonadati > Bacteroidota > Flavobacteriia > Flavobacteriales > Flavobacteriaceae > Maribacter > Maribacter cobaltidurans. The sequence goes on along the minus strand of NZ_CP022957.1, from coordinate 2,085,158 downwards.
AATATAACCTTTTAACGTTAATTTTCAATTCATTTTTCAATTTCTCCCCTTTTCACCGGGATAATAAGTGTGCACAGGGTCACTCTGCCAGAATTTCTTGGTATCAATATCCAAGGCCGTCAAGGGGCCCCTAAAAGCCGCGCCAGTATCCACATTCCATACATTTGCAGAATTTTGGGGTGTAGTTTTGCCCATTCTCGTCACCGGAGTATGACCAATGAATATTTCGTCATAATGTTTCAACCTTTTAGGATAATGATCATCTTCCTTTTCCAAATCGGGGTTTAATGACAATGCAAGCTCCCAAAGCGTGCGGTCCCAATAAAAAGCCTTGGTAAAATATTCATGTTCAATTCCTTTAAGATGCGTAAAGCCAGCATGTAAAAATAATTTGTTGCCTTCGGTCAAATGATAGTTTACCAAGCTCTCATAAAATAAAACATGTCTTTTTTTTGTGGCTTCATCAGCCTTGGCATACGATTCTGCTGTGGCCTTCCCACCATGCATGAACCATGTTGGATTATCCTTTCCGCCTGTGAGCCATTCATAACATAATTCATCGTGATTGCCTCTCAAGAATATGCAATCATGCGTGGTGTTCAACTGAATCAAATAATTTATGGTTTCAACGGCATCGCTCCAGGCATCAATATAATCCCCCAAAAAAATAAGACGGTCTTCCTCTGTTACCCTTGCCCTTTTGAGCAATACTTCCAATGCTTTTAATCCTGAATGTATATCCCCTATAACTAGGGTTCTTTGTAATGTCATTTTGCAAAAATCGCAAATAGTCCAATTAACACAAGGATAAAGAGCACTAAAAAGAATATTTTCCAGAAGGAATAGGGTCTTTTCCCACTTACGGCCCCAGTCTGGCCATTGATATAGAAAGAATACTCCTTTCCATTGTACCTGTAGGCACTAAGGTATATGGGTAAAAGAACATGTTTAAAGGTCTCATCGGTAAGTTTGATGTCCGCATTTGCTATTCTTTGGGTATCTCCTCCTATATCCCTTCTGATCCAATTATAGGCGATATTCTTGGCTTCTTGAAAGGACAAGTGATGTCCTTCCTTAAGAGACACGGTGTATTTTTCAGTTACAAAGCCGGACAGGTATTTTGTGTTAAAACCGACCAAATCCTTTAAATTCCAAAAAGCTACTTTTGATGGGATTTCCCTTCGTTTCCTATTTGAGGCATTGATCAAAATATCGTCCACAAAACCGTTCACAGTGCCCGAAGCATAGGTCCATCTGGTTTTCCTAACCTGTCTTGTCCTTTTTCCCTTGTTACTATTATAGGTCTGTGTCTCATAATAATAATCCCCTCTTTGGCCCTGATAGGTTGCATGCAGATTGGCATCAAAAGTCCAATAGGGAACATAAAGACCATGTAGCCCTTCTGGGTTCAGTGCGGCTCTTTTAAGTTTATTAGGGGCAAACCACAGACTGCCTACCCAATTTTTAAAAATATTCCTTGCTTTCTTGACATCTAACTGAAAAGGAACAAGGGCCCCTGGTGTAATCCAACCCTCTACTTCAGCATCTTCCCGAATAAGTGGTTCACCGCAATAAACACAGTCCAAGGACTTATAATTCTCCTCGACATGTTGGTTGGCTCCGCAGTTTTTACAATGCAAAAGTTCAATGGTTTCCGTGTATGCGTTCTCACCAACAATCTTTAGGTAGTGGGCCAATTCCAATTCCTCGAAACTGCTTTTGGACTGTTCAATAAACTCCTCGTAGCCACAGTATTCACAGGTAAGCTGATGGGAGCCAGGCTTGAATTTCATCTCTGCGCCACAATTGGCACAGGCTTTTTTATGTTCTGAATTTTGGATTTCTTCCATAGAAGCTTCTCCCCTTCCTTTTGAAAATGAAATTATTGTTTCTATTCAAATCAAAATTATGCGCCGGGCAAAGGGGGCGGTGTATTTCCTCCCAAAAAGGACTTTAATTCTTCCACATCCTTAAGGGCAGTCCAGTTGGACATTCCCTGCTTCCAAACCAAGGTATCCCTATTAATAGTTCTACTGGCAAATAGTTCCTGCAGCCTTTCAAAAGAGACCGGTCCCGTCTGTTGGCCATTAACTGCATAAAAATAGGTCACTTGGAGAGGTATTGGTGGTGGAACCGAGGCTGATTGGGGTGCCTGATTTCCCAAGGGTTGCGAGGATTGACCCATCATATTGCCCATCTGCTGCGCCAAAACAAAGCCCATTCCCATACCCATACCTGCACCTGCAGTTCCGCCCTCATTTTTTGCGGCGGCTTCCATAGCCTTGGCGGCCTTGAACTGTGAGAGTTTGGTCATATCCAATTTATCCAATCGGCTGTATTCAAAAATTTCCTTTTTAAGTTCTTCGGGCATGGACACATTCTCAATGTAGAATTTTTCCAGTTCGATGCCCACCCTATTGAACTCCGGTTGCATAACGTCTTGGCAAGTCTCCGAGAGCTCGCTGGTATTGGCCGCATATAGTTCAATAGGTAGGTTCGCCTCCCCAACAGTATCGGTAAATCTGGTGACAATCAAACTTTTTAAATGTTCGTTCACTTCGTAATTGGTGAAATTACCATCCGTGCCTACAACATCCACAACGAACTTTCCGGGATCGTTTATCCTAAAACTATACGTTCCAAAAGCCCGAATTTCTACCAACCCAAAACGATTGTCGCTTAACATAAAAGGATTCTTTGTTCCCCATTTCTCATCAGTGAACAATCTTGTGTTTACAAAATATACCTCAGCCTTAAACGGACTGTCAAATCCATATTTCCAACCTTTCAAAGTAGTGAGAATAGGCAAGTTCCTGGTATTCAATGTATAGGTTCCTGGAGTGAAAACATCCGCCAGCTGACCTTCATTTACAAACACGGCATTTTGACCCTCCCTTACGATCAACTGGGCATTGTTTTTTATTTCGTTTTGATATCGTTCAAATCTATGGACAATGGTATCGTTAGTAGTATCCAACCATTCTACAATGTCTATAAACTCGTGGCTCAGCTTCTTTTTAATCTCATCGAATATTCCCATTTTCTTAGGTTTTTAATTGTTGTAAAAAGGTAGTCATTTCTCGTAATTCCCACAAAAGAAGAAGTTGATAAGCCCATAATAAAATTCCCTGCAACTGGGAAGGAAAGTGCGCTCATGACCCTGAAAAACTAATTATTCACAACAAATTTTCGCCGAACCTATTTTTTCTGACTACCTTAGAATTTCAAATTCCATGTTACGTAACATGGAATGTTATTGTAAACATTGCTTTTTATACTTGGATGGATATTTACAACCAAGGCTCAAAATTAACGTTGTGTTACGATCAAAAGATATCCTTCAATAAATTTACGAAGATGAAAAAGGTATTCTGCATAGGTGAACTTCTGATTGATTTCGTTGCTGAAAATCAAGGGAAGAATTTATCCAAGGCCAAGGAATTTACCAAAAAAGCTGGTGGTGCTCCGGCCAATGTTGCCAGTGCCATTAGCAAACTGGAAGGCAAAAGTGTTTTTGTAGGATGTGTTGGGGACGACCCTTTTGGCCATTTTTTGTTGCAGATTCTGGAAGAAAACCATGTGGATACGTCAATGGCACAGAAATCCGATATTTTTACCACACTGGCCTTTGTCTCCATTGACGAGGACGGTGAACGGGATTTTGTGTTCAGTAGGGGCGCGGACCGGGAATTAAAGTACGACACCTCCTTAAAGAAAGAGTTTAAGAACAATATGGTCCATTTTGGTGCCGCCACCGCCATGTTGGGGGGTAATTTAGAGGAATCCTATAACAGATATTTTTTTGATGCCCTAACCAAAGACTCCTTTATAAGCTTTGACCCAAATTATAGGGAAGACCTTTGGAAACATAAAGAGGATGTCTTCGTAAAAAAATGCACGCCTTTTATCCAAAAATCCCATCTTGGAAAATTCAGCCTTGAAGAGGCCCAATTGCTTTCCGGAAAAAAAGATTTAAAAGAGGCTTGTGCCGTACTTCATGAGATTGGCGTCTCCATTATCGTTATAACCTTGGGTAAGGAAGGCACCCTGTTGAGCACAAAGAACTTTTCTAAAACCATACCCAGTATTGAGGTAACACCAGTGGATACTACAGGTGCGGGAGATGCATTCATCGGCTGTATGCTAAAACAGATTTCCGCCCATGATAGTTTGGATGCGCTTTTAAACGATGAGGACAGACTAACCAAAATTGTTGCGCTTGCCAACAAGGCAGGTGCCATTACCACTACTAACTTCGGGGCCATAGAATCGTTGCCCACCCAAAAACAATTAGATTCCTAGCATGAACCAAGCGGCTTTGCACAAATTAATAGCCTCCGAAAATATTTTAGGGAAAGGCCAAAAAAACACGACCGAACAATTTAAGCAGAGGTTCCATACTAATCTAACGTATATAAAGGACTTGTTCTTTTTGCTATATCCAGAGGTCGATAAAGAGGTGTTTTCCAAAAAACTTCCGGCAAAATTGGAATCCCTTTTCATGGAAAGGCCCCATGAACTAAAAAAACAAGACTTAAAAAGACTTCAGGAAAGTAACTGGTACCAGAGTGAAAAGTTGGTGGGAATGCAACTTTATGTGGACCGATTTAGCAAGAACCTCAAGGACCTGCAGACTAAACTCCCCTATTTGAACGACCTTGGAGTAAATTTTCTTCACCTGATGCCTATAACCACTAGACCTGCCGGAGAAAATGACGGAGGTTATGCGGTGAACAATTACCACGAAGTTGACCCTAGATACGGAACAAAGGATGATTTTTTGGATTTTTCCAAAAAGGCCCGTGAAATGAACATGTTCTTGATGTTGGATTTTGTAGTAAACCATACTTCGGATGAATTTGAGTGGGCCCAAAAAGCAAAAAAGGGGGAGAAAAAATATCAGGACTTTTATTATACCTATGATGATAGGGAAACCCCCGATGCCTTTGAGAAAACCTTACCGGAAATCTTCCCCGAGTCCGCCCCTGGTAATTTTACCTATGTTCCGGAAATGGATAAATGGGTCATGACCGTTTTCAATAACTATCAGTGGGATCTTAATTACCGAAATCCAGAGGTTTTTCTGGAAATGTTGGGAAATTTAATGGCCTTGGCCAATATGGGAGTAGATGTCATACGGTTTGATGCCCTTGCATTTCTTTGGAAAAAACTGGGAACAATTTCGCAAAACTTGCCGGAGGCCCATACCCTTATTTCCTTATTTAGAATGTGCCTACAGGTCATTGCGCCAGGCGTCATACTTTTGGCCGAAGCTATTGTGGCCCCACGTGATATTATCAAATATTTTGGAAAGGACCAATATCAGGGCAACGAATGTGAAATAGCCTACAACGCCTCATTAATGGCCCTTCTGTGGAATTCCATAGCAACAAAAAAATGTTCTTTGATGCTGAAAAGCCTCAAAGAAATACCCGGTAAACCCATTGACTGTACATGGGTAAATTATATTCGATGCCATGATGATATAGGATTAGGGTACGACGATGATTTCGTACGAGCAATGGGCTGGGAACCTTTTCCCCACAAGCAATTTATTTTAAATTACTTCTGTGGGCGTTTGGAATGGTCCCCGGCCAGGGGCCTTATGTTTATGTACAATCCTAAAAATGGGGACGGTCGTATTACCGGCAGTGCAGCCTCCCTGTTAGGGCTAGAAACTGCATTGGAACAAAAAAACCAGAATAGTATTACCTATGCCTTGGATAAAATAATTATGATGCATGGCATCATCCTATCCTTTGGTGGTCTTCCCATTATTTATGCCGGTGACGAAATTGCCACCTTAAACGACTATTCTTTTATGGAAGACCCCAAACATAAAAACGACAGTAGGTGGGTGAATCGCCCCAAACAGGATTGGAAAGTAGTCGAACAATTAGATGAAAAAGATGGTCCTGCTACCCAAGTTTACGGAGCCCTAAAAAAAATGATTTCCATTCGAAAGGAAAATTCCGTTTTTGCAGACCGAAACAATATCATCCTGCATGAAACTCCAAACCCCCATATCTTTGTGTATGAACGAAAACTGGAGGATAAATCGGTCTGGGTCTTCTCCAATTTCGATGAAGTTTCACAAAGCTTGGACATATCATGGTTACTGTCCATTGGTATTTTAACGGGGAGTTCCTCTATGGACCTTATTACGGAAGAACCGCTAACATTAAACGGGAACAAGGAATTTTACATGAAACCTTTCGGGCATTACTGGATTACCAATATCTAGTTGTATTTCACTTTTCGCAATACCCTTAGGGCTTCCTTTATAGACATGTAAGTCTTTGGGTAGCTCTTCTTTACTAAGTTCTTGGCCATATCCATTTGATTTTTGGCCTCCTCAAAACCGTTTAAGTAACAAATCAAATAGGTATCAGCCAAAAATTCCAGGTCCGATTTTTCCAAAGCAGTCAATCTTGTGTTGTTCTTTAATTTTGATAATAGGGCATTGCTGCTATTATATACATGGAACAAGGTTTTTTTATCATATTGTGGAGGTTCAAACAATAATTTCGACTCCATTTTGTACGTGCCATTATCCTTAAAACGGATTACAACCTTTTCTAGCGGATAATATTTCTGCTTTGATCCCAAGCCTAAGTGGATGTATTCCATGGTGGTAAACGAACTTTCATCAAAATCAATGGTTATCTCGTCCAAATCCGAATAAAACAATTTTACCTGCTCATTGATCAATTCTATATCCACCCGATAATAATAGGTCTGCCCCTTGACTACCTTTTTATTTCCTGCCCAACATACCACAAATTGTTCCTTAAAGACTTTGTAGTCACTTTCCAGGTCTTTATGTCGATTGTTCAAAAAGTCAATGACACCGTCCAGGGTCAGTTCTATATTATTTCTGGCATGTTGTTCTATAGTGGCAACTGTCTCGGAATTTATGTCCTTTAGCTCCACGCCATACGCTTTTGGCAGACTAATACTCCCTTCCCTAAAGAATACGGAGCCCCCATAATATTTCCAAATATTCTTGCGAAGGGAACATACCTTTCCAATGGACCTTATGGTTACCAAACCTACGACCTTGCCTTCGCTGAGGTGGGGAAAGGGAATGTTTTCATAGGATATCAAAGGTGGGTTGTCCAAATAGGCATTTACAAGATTCTGGATTTTACTGTCGTCAAAAAAATCTACTCCAACAATGGCATTGTCCTCGTCCTCTACCCCCACCACTATGAACGAATTGTTTTTGGGGTTGCTATTGGCAAGCGCACAGACATGTTTCAGGAATTTCGCCTTTCCTTCTTTTTCACCAATTGCTATAAAACGCTTTTTGTCGTAAAAACTGTTTTCGTCATTATGAGCGAGTAAGTTTTTAACAAGTAAGCGTTTATTGATCATAGGTTTTTATTGACAATGGTGGAGGAAGCTTGGGCCGTGGGCATGACGACAAGGTCCGCAATGTTTACATGGTAGGGCCTGGTCACCACAAAATATATGATATCTGCAATATCTTCGGGCCTCAAGGGTTCAAATCCTTTGTATACACTGTCCGCCCGGTCATCGTCCCCTTTAAATCGTACATTACTGAATTCGGTTTCGACCAAACCAGGGTTTACCGCTCCAACGCGTATCCCATATTGGTTCAAATCTATACGCATCCCCTGATTTATAGCATCTACAGCGTGCTTACTGGCACAGTAGACATTTCCCTTTGGATATACCTCCTTGCCTGCAGTGGAGCCAATATTAATTATGTGTCCCTCTTTTCTTTCGATCATTTGAGGAAGTATTGCCTTAGATACGTATAACAGCCCTTTTACATTGATGTCCAACATCGCATCCCAATCCTCAAGATTTCCTTCTTCTATAGGGTCCAATCCATGCGCATTGCCAGCGTTGTTTACCAAAATATCTATTTTGGAAAATTCTGGAGGAAGTGAACCTATGGCATCCTGAACAGCTTCTTTGTTCCTTACATCAAAGGTGAGGGTTTGAATTATCACACTATCTCCAAGTCTTTCCTTGAGGTCATCCAATCTATTCTGCCGTCTACCACAAAGAACAAGATTGATTCCCTTTTTGGCAAATAATTCCGCTGTTGCCTTTCCAATTCCACTGGTTGCCCCAGTAATAAATGCTGTTTTGTTCATTCCTAATTATTTATGCTACTTCTTCTCCATTACTTGCTTCCAACAATAAAAACCAATCTTCCAGTTCCAAGGAAATATCCACCGCCTTCATGGCCAGGCTAAGTCGCTCCGGCGTTGCAGTTCCCACAACGGGAAATATATTTGCGGGGTGTTTCATTATCCAAGAAAGGAGCAATTGATCCTCGGTGGCCTTATACTTATCCGTTAAAAGGTCCAACACTTTTTGAATTCTTTTACTTTGCTCGGAAGACTTTCTAAAATAGGTTCCAAGTGGACTCCATGCCATGGCCATTCTCTCTTTAATGATACAATCGTCCAACGTGCCATCTTCCATGACCTCGTTGTGGGTCAGGGAACATTCTACTTGGTTCCCTTCAACTCGCACAGCGGTTTCCAATAGTGCTATTTGAGAAGGTGTAAAATTGGAAACCCCAAATTGCCTGATTTTACCATCCTTTTTCAACTTTTCTACGGCCCTGGAAACTTCATGTTGGTCCATCAATGGGCTGGGCCTATGCAATAGAAACATATCCAAGTATTCCGTTTTTAACTTTTTCAAGGATTGTTCAACGGACCAAATGATATAGCGCTCCTCATAATTATAATGCTTTACCTTATTGTCCCGGGTTTCCGCCTTGAACTGAATGCCACATTTACTGATTAATTGAATGTTCTCCCTTTTAAGGCCGCTTTTCATAAACGCCGTGCCAAAATCTTCCTCATTGGTATAATCACCGTAAATATCTGCATGGTCAAAAGTAGTAACCCCTATTTCAAAACAGTGGTTCATTAACCCAATCATTTCATCGGTAGAAAGCTTTTTGCCCCATTTGCCCCAGGTCATGGTCCCGGCAATAATTTTAGAATATGTGGGAGGGTTTTTCATAAGGAGGTTAATTTAAAAAGAAATCCCTTAAATACTTCATAAAAATAAGGTCTTGTGGGTTTTTTTAACCAATCGTTAACAGCGACTCAATTAATTAATTTTCAATTTGCACAACTGTTAATTTTTTAGCTAAATTACGCAAACTATTACCTGATAAATGGAAGAAAATACAACTGTAGACATAAGTGCGGTCAATGAGAAAATAGCACAGGAAAGCGCATTTATAGATTTACTTGTTCTCGAGATGAACAAGGTGATTGTTGGGCAAAAGCATATGGTGGAAAGATTGTTGATCGGTCTACTGGGACAAGGACACATTTTGTTGGAAGGTGTCCCAGGATTGGCAAAGACACTGGCGATCAACACCTTGGCCAAGGCCGTAAAAGGAAGTTTTAGTAGAATTCAGTTCACTCCCGATCTTTTGCCAGCCGATGTCGTTGGAACTCTTATTTACAATATAAAGGAGAACGATTTCTCTATAAAAAAGGGACCGATATTTGCTAATTTCGTACTTGCGGATGAAATCAATAGGGCACCTGCCAAGGTACAGTCGGCACTTTTAGAGGCCATGCAGGAAAAGCAGGTTACCATTGGGGACGAAACCTTTATTCTGGACAAGCCCTTTCTAGTAATGGCCACCCAGAACCCTGTGGAACAGGAAGGTACATATCCTCTGCCCGAAGCACAAGTGGACCGTTTTATGCTTAAAACGGTAATCGACTATCCAAAAATGAACGAGGAGCAATTGATTATGCGTCAAAATTTATTGGGCGCCTATGATACGGTTAAGCCCGTAGTGTCCTTAAATCAGATTCTTAGTGCACAAAAGGCCGTTCGGGAAGTGTACATGGACGAAAAAATTGAAAAATATATTCTCGATATCGTTTTTGCGACCCGCTATCCAGAAAAATATAACTTGGAAAACCTAAAGCCCCTTATCAGTTTTGGAGCATCTCCCCGTGGTAGTATAAATCTTGGAAATGCGGCAAAATGTTACGCCTTCATAAAAAGAAGGGGGTATGTAGTTCCAGAAGATGTACGGGCCGTGGTTCATGATGTCCTACGTCACAGAATAGGAATTACCTATGAGGCCGAAGCGGAAAACATTACCTCTGAGGAAATCATCAATAAAATCGTAAACGAGATAGAAGTACCATAAATCAGTTCACGGTCATCACGGGAAAACCCATTGTCCACTGGAAGATACTTTGGGATGTTCTTGCTGACTGCTGCTTACTATTCCCTGCAAACTGAAAAAAATGGATACCAAAGAGTTACTCAAAAAAGTTCGTAAGATTGAAATCAAGACACGTCGTCTGTCCGACCATATTTTTGGTGGGGAATATCATTCTACGTTCAAGGGTAGGGGGATGACCTTTAGCGAGGTAAGACAGTATCAATTTGGAGATGATGTACGGAGCATTGACTGGAACGTTACCGCAAGGTACAATGAACCCTATGTTAAGGTTTTTGAGGAGGAACGGGAATTGACCATGATGCTCATGGTGGATGTGAGTGGTTCAGAATTCTTCGGTACTAAAAATCAGTTCAAAAACGAAATAGTAACGGAAATCTCGGCTACCCTGGCTTTCAGTGCCTTGCAGAATAATGACAAGGTTGGCGTCATATTGTTTTCGGATGAAGTAGAACTGTTCATCCCTCCAAAAAAAGGGAAAACACATGTTCTAAGGATTATTCGGGAATTATTGGAATTTAAACCAAAAAGCAATAAAACGGATATTGCCAAAGCCTTGAAGTACCTTACCAACGTAATGAAGAAAAAGGCCATCGTTTTCGTGCTTTCAGATTTTATAGCATCGGACTACGAAAAAACCTTAAAGATAACCGGGAACAAACATGACGTTACCGGAATACGAATCTATGATGAACGGGAAGAGCATATTCCCAATCTAGGAGTGGTGCAAATGATAGATGCAGAGACAGGAGCCTTACAATTGGTAAATACACAATCCAAAAAAGTTCGAAATTCCTACACCGAATTCTATATGGAACGGGTCAATTACTTTAAGGAAACCTTTACCAAGTCCGGCTGTGGAGTCCTGGATTGTAGGGTGGACGAGAGTTATGTTAAAAAACTATTGGGCTATTTTAAAAGAAGAGGATAATCAAATGCAAAGAAGAAACCATATAAATATTCTTAGTTTATCATGGTCGAGGTGCGCCCTTACCGTTTGTCTCCTGCTTTTCCTTTTCAGTGGCAAGGCTCAGGAAAAACCTACTATCGTTACTTCCGTTGATACCACATATATCAAAATAGGGGAACAGGTGCATTGGAAGGTTTCCGTGGACATAGATTCTACGGACCAGGTGATATTCCCTGAAGGACAGACCTTTTCTCCCTTGGAAACCGTTGAAGCTTTTGCAACGGACACCACCAAGAAAAAGGACCGGCTAACGCTTCAAAAAATATATGCATTAACCCAATTTGATTCAGGATCGTATAAATTACCCACCCAACGTATAGAAATTAATGGAATCGGATATTTTACAGATTCTATGATGATCGATGTGGAAACGGTTCCCGTAGATACCGTTGCACAAAAGATGTATGATATAAAGCCTCTAATCAATGTTGAAAAAAGCCATACGGATTGGTGGAAATACCTAGTCATAGGAATTTTGGTTTTCTTGATCCTTGGCTTTCTTTTTTATTGGTTCTTCATTCGCAAAAAACCTTTGACCCAAGAAGAAAAGGAAGCTTTGCTGCCGGCATATGATAAGGCACTATTGGAATTGAAGCGACTTGAAAACTCCAAATATTTGATACAGGACGAATTCAAGGAATACTATTCTGAGTTAACGACCATAGTTAGAGCGTATTTGGAAGAGGATGTGCATGTCGCCGCATTGGAAAGTACCACAGGTCAATTGATAGAAAAATTGGAGCTTTTAAGTGACTCCGGAGAATTGGAATTGGATAAAGATACCATTAAGCAGTTTAACAATATCCTGCAAACGGCAGACCTTGTTAAGTTTGCTCGAACCAAACCCTCTACATCAATAGCCGAACAAGATCGGAAATTGGTGGAACAGATAGTGGTTAGGACCCATGAAGCACTTCCGGAACCCACGGAGGAAGAACTTATGCAACAAGCGGAGTATTTGGAGGAGTTGAGCCGAAAAAAACAAAAAAGAAAACTTATTATTGGACTATCGACCCTGGCCGGAATTATTGTTTTGGGCGTAGTGATCGCAGGGTTCAAATTTGGTTTTACCTATTTAAAGGACACTGTACTGGGGCACCCCACCAAAGAATTATTGGAGGGCGAGTGGATTTCAAGTTCCTATGGATTTCCCCCCATCATTTTAGAAACCCCCAAAGTATTGGTAAGACAGGAAGTTAAACTACCTCCAGAGGCGAAAGCCAACATCCAAGACATACAGGCTTTTGGATACCATAGCCCAATCGGTCTGTTTACCGTGGCAACGACCTCCGTAACCATGAACCAAGAAGTGGAGGCCGCCTTTCAACAGTCCATCGAGCAAATCATTAAAGGATTTGAAAACCAGGGAGCAAAAAATATCATTACAAAGCAGGAGGAATTCACTACCATAAGTGGCGTTAAAGGAATTAAAGTATATGGTAGCGGAGATTTTCCAGTTCCCGGTTCCAATGAGCTATTGAAAGGAAAATACACGGTACTGCTTTTTGGTGGAAAAGGTTTTCAACAGAACGTAATACTCACTTGGCTAGAAAGTGATACCTACGCCCAGGAAATAGTTGACAGGATTCTAACCAGTGTAGAGGTAAAAACAGACGTTTAGATGTTAGACAATATATCATTCGCAAATCCGTATTTCTTTTGGCTTTTTTTAATATTGCCATTAGCGATAGCATGGTATATTTTTAAACGGAAGGAAGAAACGGCAGCTCTTAGAATATCAACCATAAAAAGTTTTGGTCACACCAGTTTTCTACCGAAGTTAAAGCCAGGGCTGTTTATACTAAGGTTGCTTGCCCTGAGTGCCATTATTGTGGCCATGGCCAGGCCACAGACTGAGGACATCTCTACCCGAACCAAAACCACAAAAGGCATCGACATTGTGATGGCCATCGATGTTTCCTCCAGTATGTTGGCCAGAGACTTAAAACCAAATCGTCTTTCCGCTTTAAAAGAGGTAGCTTCGGACTTTATCAAAAAGAGACCCAATGATCGAATTGGCTTAGTAGCCTATGCCGCGGAAGGATATACCAAAACACCCATAACTACAGATAAGGATATTGTACTCAATGCCCTTAAGGAAATAACCTATGGCCAATTGGAAGATGGTACTGCAGTAGGAATGGGACTAGCCATCTCCGTCAACAGATTAAAGGAAAGCAAAGCGAAGAGTAAAATCATTATTTTATTGACGGACGGGGTAAACAATTCTGGCTTTATTGAGCCCCAGACTGCGGCGGATTTGGCCGTCGAATATGGGATTAAGACATATACCATAGGACTAGGAACCAATGGAAATGCCTTGTCCCCAGTTGCATATAATGCCGATGGCTCTTATAGATACGGCATGCGCCAAGTGGAAATTGACGAAGATTTGTTGAAAAGTATTGCAGACGTGACCGGGGGAAAATACTTCAGGGCGACCGATAATGAGACCTTGGAGGAAATCTACGATGAAATCAACAAATTGGAAAAAACGGATATAGAGGAGTTTAAATATTACCGATACGAGGAAAAGTTTAGACCATGGGTTTTACTGGCCTTGGGAATTCTTCTTTTGGAATGGATTTTGAGAAATACAGTATTCAGAAGCTTTATATAAGACATGATTCAGTTAGACGAAAAAATTTACTTTTATCTATTGTTCATCATCCCGGTAATCGTGGTCATGTTCCTGTTCCTAATAATCTGGAAAAAAAGGACTCAAAAAAGGTTTGCCGATACCTCTTTGCTAAGGCGATTGACTCCCACAAGGTCCTATTATAAGGGAACGCTGAAGCTCATAGTGTTTCTTTTGGGGCTTTCCGGATTGATAATGGGCCTAGTCAACCCAAAAATAGGCACTAAATTGGAGACCGTTAAAAGAGAAGGTGTTGATATCGTTTTTGCCGTAGATGTTTCCAAAAGTATGTTGGCGGAGGATATAGCTCCCAATAGGCTGGAAAAGGCTAAGCGCTTGGTTTCGGAAATTATTAACCAATTGGCAAGCGATAGAATTGGGATTATCGCCTATGCCGGTCAAGCTTTCCCGCAATTGCCCATTACAACGGATTATGGTGCAGCAAAAATGTTTTTACAAAGTATGAATACGGACATGCTCACATCCCAGGGAACCGCCATCAACCAGGCCATAGAATTGGCAACGACCTTTTATGATGATGAGGAACAGACCAACCGAGTATTGTTTATAATATCCGATGGTGAAGATCATTCCGAAGACTCTGTCGCTAGTGCAGTGGAAAAAGCCGTGGACGAAGGTATTACCATTTATACCATTGGGGTAGGAACCGAAAAGGGCTCCGTAATTCCCATTAAAAGAAATGGTATAATGGAGTCCCTAAAAAAGGATGCACAAGGACAAGTGGTCATTACAAAGCTCAATGAAGAGGTGCTCACAGAGATAGCCAATGAGGGGAATGGTGAATATATAGACGGAACCAATACGGAAGCCGCAGTCGAGTTCATCAAGGAAGAATTGTTACAAATGGATAAAAAAGAGTTTGAGGCCAAACAATTTGCGGAATACAAAGATCAATTCCAATGGTTCCTGGGAGCAGGGCTGTTGTTCCTGTTTTTGGAAATCTTTATCTTGGACCGCAAGACAAAATGGTTGAAGAAGCTCAATTTGTTTAATGAAAAACATCCGGAATAAAATGAAAAAATCAATAGTTACATTTTTACTTCTTTTCATTTCCGTTTCTGTTTTTTCACAGGAAGAGGATGCAAGGGAAAAAGAAAAGGCATTAAGGACCTCAACCAATTTGACCTGGGATGGAAATAAAAATCTGTCCGAAAATAATTTTGTGCAAGCTGAAGTGGATTACAGAAAGGCCATTGCAAAAAGTCCGGAAAATGCAGCGGCTCCCTACAATCTAGGAACGGCGTATTATAACAATGAAACCTATAGCGAAGCATTTGGGAGATTCAAGGAAGCTGGCGAAGTAGCGACTTCCAAACAGGAAAAACACAAAGCCTATCATAATATGGGCAACGTTTTTATGAAACGGAAGGACTACCCAAAAGCCGTTGAAGCCTACAAAGAAGCCCTTAGGAACGACCCTACGGATGATGAAACCCGTTATAATCTTGCCCTAGCGAAGGAAATGCAAAAAAAGGAGGAAGAGGAGAACAAAGACAAGAACGACGATAATAAGGACCAGCAAGACCAAGAGGACAAGAAGGACCAAAACCAGGATAAGGATAAGGAAGGGGACAATAAAGAAGATCAGAACCAGGATAACAAGGACCAGGGCGAAGACGGGAACGAAGGTGATAAGGGCGATGAAAAGAAGGATGAAAATAAAGAAGGGGATGGTGACGAAAAAGAAGAACAGAAAAAGAAACCGGAACAAGGTGACCAACCAAACGAACAGCAAGAGCGAAAACCAAACCAGCTGTCAAAGCAACAGGTAGAAAATCTTTTAAGGGCCATGCAAAACGCCGAAAAACAAGTACAGGAGAAAATAGATGCCAAGAAAGTAAAAGGGGCGAAAGTAAAAAACGAAAAAGATTGGTAAGCAAGGAACAATGATCAAAAAACTTTTTTTACTGGTTCCGCTTTTCCTCTTCGCCGTATTGATGCGAGGACAGGAAGATGATGCCGTTACCTTTGAAATGAAGTTGAGCAAAGACAAACTGGGGTTAAACGAACGTCTCAGGGTCGATTTTACCATGAACAAGGATGGTGATAATTTCAACCCCCCAGATTTTAAAGGGTTTCGGGTTTTAATGGGACCCTCACAATCCATCAGCTCTTCTTGGATCAATGGTGTAAGAAGTTACTCCAAGACCTATTCCTATACCTTGGCACCCACTGCGAAAGGTAAATTCACCATTGAACAGGCGACGATTGTAATAGCAGGTAAAACCTATAAATCTTTACCCAAGGAAATTGAAGTGACCACAGCGGTAGACAAACCATCTGATCAAATGACAGCAGACGACGTTGCAGATGAAAACCTTCATTTGGTTGCGGAGGTTTCTAAAACGGACCCTTATTTGAACGAGGCCATCAGCGTGGTCTATAAGCTTTACGTAAGTCCCGATATCAGTGTTTCCAACTATCAACCCTTGGACAATCCTACATATAATAATTTTTGGAGTCAGGATATTAGAGTTTCAAGATTGACCGCCCAAAATGGAACCTATCAGGGTAAACCCTATCGTTATGTAATATTAAAGCGGGTAGTTTTATATCCGCAAAAGGTAGGCAAACTGGAAATTGAACCTTTATCCTTGGATGTTACGGTAGACGTTCCCACAGCCCGAAGGGATTTTTTTGGAGGTAGAATTTATTCGCAGACCAATAAAACCGTCTCCGCCGGAAATAGGGTCATTAATGTGAAGAGTTTACCAGTGGCCAATCAGCCCGCAGATTTTACAGGTGCAGTTGGTGATTTCGATTTTCGGGTCAATACAACCAAAACGGACCTGAACGCCACAGAATCATTACAAGCCACCGTTGAAGTTAGTGGTAAAGGAAATTTAAAGCTCTTTAAGCTTCCAGAACCTGATCTTCCAAGCTCTTTAGAAGTGTATGAGCCTGAGTTTACTGAAGACGTGAGAACAAACCTAAGCGGAATGCAGGGAAAAGTAAGCAACAGTTACACCATTGTTCCTTCTTTCAGGGGTAAATATCCCATTCCTTCCATTTCCTTCAGCTTTTTCAATCCAAAAACTGAAAGATACGAGACGTTAAATTCAGAAGAGATAATCATCAATGTTCTTGAAGGTCCCAATAATGTCGGAAACCTCTCAAATTCGGCCATTGGCCAAACCAATAAACAACAAGTAGTTACAACCGGTAGCCAGTTTAATTTTATAAAATTATCCCCCAACCTCTCGAAAATAGATACTTCATATTTCTTTGGTTCTACCCGTTATTATTTATGGTTATTAGGACCATTGCTGTTTATCCCGTTGGCCATATTCCTAAGGAAGAAAAGAGATGCTATTGCGGAGGATGTCATTGGCAACAAAGTAAAGCGGGCCAATAAATTGGCCCGAAAATATCTTTCTGCCGCAAGAAAGGAACTTGGGAACAAGGATGCTTTTTATATTGCCTTGGAAAGGGCATTGCATAATTACCTAAAAGCCAAACTAAAAATAGAAACCTCTGAATTTAGCAAAGACAAAATTTCTGAATTATTATCCAAAAAGGGCATAGAGCAATCTACAATTGCGGAGTTCATAGGATTGTTACAGAATTGCGAAGCGGCCAGGTATAGTCCATTTTCAGAGGTAGAAATGCAAAGGGACTATGACAAGGCAAGTGAGGTTATTTCATTAATGGATAAACAATTGTAGGTATGTTCAAGAAATTATCCATACTATTTGGTCTTCTATTAGGGTTATTGGGAAATGCTCAAAATGAGGCCCTGTTCAATCAGGCTACCGAGGCCTATAACAACGGTGAATATGAAAAGGCCATTCAAGCTTATGATAGCATATTGCAGAGCAAAGAACACTCGGCCGCATTGTATTACAACCTTGGAAATGCCTATTATAAATTGAATCAAATACCGGAAAGCATTTATTATTATGAAAAATCGCTCTTGTTGAATCCGGACGACCAAGAAGTAAAGACCAACTTGGCCTATGCCCAAAACATGACGCTAGACGCTATAGATACCTTGCCCCAAACGGGTTTTTCCAGAATTTATAAAAGTATTACGTCCAGATTGACATTTGACCAATGGGCGTATGCCAGTATATTATGTATGGCACTTTTTATTCTACTGTACATTGTCTTTTATTACAATCGATATTCCACAAAAAAAAGGTTTGCATTTATTGGTAGTTTAATAGCACTTTTCCTTTGTGTCGTTTTTATCATATTCGCTTCTATTGAACTCAACTCGTACAATACGTACAATCCCGCTATAATTTTTGCCGATGAAGTTGCCATAAGCTCAGAACCCAATACAACCAGTGATGAAGTTTTTGTTTTGCACTCCGGTACAAAGGTCAACGTACTTGAAAGTTTGAACAATTACGTGAGAATCAGACTTTCTGATGGCAAAACCGGTTGGATGCCGGAAAAAGATCTTAAAATACTAAAGCAGTTTTAGGCCCATTTGCTCATCTAACCTGTGCTTTCTCGTTAGAATGCTTATATTAGTGGAAAGCAAACCCTTTGTTGTTGAAACCTATCTTAAACTTATTAGTAGCCATTTCATTGATGATAGCCATTTTGGCTCCATCATTAATAACCTTGATGGATCTAGATGTGAAAAATCCTATAGTTATGGATTTAAACGATGAGGAAGAAAAACAAGAAACCAAGGAATTTATAGGAACAGCATTAGTATTCAATCTTAACATAGATTTTTGTCCCATCGACAAAAAGACCTTAGCCTTTAATGACCGTACAGAGTATCATTCTTCGGGTAACATTGAAGTATCTTTACCTCCCCCAAAATCTTAGGTTTTTCTTTTAACGTCTAGTATTAATGAATAACCAGTCTTCCATATTTGGATGACCTAACAATCTCAATATTTATGTTTAAACATATTAAAAATGATATTCCCGCGAGTATCGTAGTATTCTTTGTAGCCTTACCCCTTTGTTTAGGTATTGCATTGGCAAGTGGCGCTCCTTTATTCTCCGGTTTAATTGCCGGTATTATTGGTGGTATTGTTGTAGGGGCGCTGAGTGGATCTAAGATTGGAGTTAGTGGTCCTGCAGCAGGATTAGCCGCCATTGTTCTCACTGCGATTGGAACCCTAGGTGGTTATCAAAACTTTCTGGTTGCCGTTGTTTTAGGAGGAATAATACAAATCTTGTTCGGAGTTTTGAAAGCAGGTGTCATTGGGTACTATTTCCCCTCCTCTGTCATTAAGGGTATGCTAACGGGGATTGGAATTATTATCATACTAAAACAAATACCCCATTTTTTTGGCTATGATGCCGAACCGGAGGGAGCTGATAGTTTTCTTGAGCCTACAGGAGAGAATACATTCTCCGCCATATATCATATTTTCGACAATCTAATCTTAGGTTCTATGGTTATTGGAATCGTGGGCCTATTGGTAATTATAGTTTGGGACAATGTTTTGGCTAAAAAAGCGAAGTTCTTTCAAGTGGTTCAAGGACCTTTGGTGGCAGTGGTTTTGGGTATTCTTTTTTATGCGTTTACACAAGATAGCGATACTTTTTCCATTGCCAAGTCCCACTTGGTAAGTGTTCCTGTTCCAGATGATCTGAATTCGTTTATTGGCCAATTCAGCTTCCCTAATTTTTCAGCTATTACAAACCCTCAGATTTGGGTAACCGGTTTCACCATAGCTTTAGTTGCAAGTTTGGAAACCTTACTCTGTGTAGAAGCGACCGATAAATTGGACCCACACAAAAATGTTACACCAACAAACAGGGAGTTATTGGCACAAGGAACAGGTAACATTCTTTCAGGTCTGATTGGTGGTTTACCCATTACCCAGGTAATTGTAAGAAGTTCAGCAAATATACAATCCGGGGGCAGAACCAAATTGTCCGCTATCTTGCATGGTTTTTTACTACTGTTTTCCGTAATTCTTATTCCAACTTTATTGAATAAAATACCCCTCTCCGTACTTGCCGCCATATTATTTATTGTGGGCTATAAATTGGCCAAACCGGCGCTCTTCAAAAAAATGTACGATTTGGGATGGAAACAATCAGTACCTTTTTTTGTTACAGTAGTAGGTATCGTATTTACTGACCTTTTAATAGGTATAGGTCTTGGCCTAGCCGTTGGAATTATTGTAATCCTACTGAAAAGTTACCAAAACTCCCACTTTTTACATATAGAAGACAAAAGCGACGGTACACCGAGGATAAAGATGACCTTAGCCGAGGAGGTCACCTTTTTCAACAAAGGAGCCATTCTAAAAGAGTTGCATAATCTTCCTGAGAATACATTTTTAGAGCTTAATGTTCTAAACACAAGATATCTGGATAACGATATTATAGAAATTCTAGAAGATTTTAGATTTAAGGCCAAAGAACGAAATATAGATATTAAATTAATTTCGAAGCGCGGGGTAGTAGAAAACCCAGACAGTTTTGTGGAGTTTTTTCAGAAAAAACCGAAATCAGATTTAAGCCTTAGCTAGTGTAAATAAAAAAAGAAAAATGAAAGCACATACAAAAGAAACCCAAGCAACAATGACCCCTGAAAAGTCATTGCGATTTTTAAAAGAGGGAAACCAAAGATTTCAAAACAACCTAAAGGCTAACCGTAATCTTTTGGAGCAGGTGAACGATACCAGTGAGGGGCAATTCCCTTTTGCCACTATTTTGAGCTGTATTGATTCACGGGTTTCTGCTGAACTGGTTTTTGATCAAGGACTAGGAGATATATTTAGTATACGGATTGCAGGGAATTTTGTGAACGAGGATATTTTGGGGAGTATGGAGTTTGCCTGTAAATTGGCAGGTACCAAACTAATTGTAGTCCTAGGGCATACAAGCTGTGGAGCTATCAAAGGAGCCTGTGACCATGCCAGGTTGGGAAATCTTACCGCTTTAATCAATAAAATAGAACCTGCAGTAGCCGCTGTAAAGGAACCAATAGATGAAAGTAAAAGAAATTCTTCCAACTTAGAGTTCGTAGATAACGTTTCTGCAAAAAATGTAGAAATCACCATAGAAAACATAAGGGCCAGAAGTCGTGTTTTGGCAGAAATGGAGGAAAATGGAGAAGTTATGATTGTTGGAGCTATGTATGATATATCCTCTGGAGCAGTTGATTTCTACTAAAAACATATAACCCTAAGGAAAGTCCCATGTTAAAAGCATTGGCTTTTTTGTTTCAGAATAGACTATCTTTCTATCGACTAATACTATACTATGGCATCCAATTTCTTAGACAAGATATTTGAAAACAATAAAAAATGGATTCAGGACAAACTCTCATTGCAGCGAAATTACTTCAATGAACTTGGCAAAGGCCAAAAGCCGGAGTCCTTATATATTGGTTGTTCAGATAGCCGTGTTACTGCGGAGGAACTTATGGGGCTAAATCCCGGTGAGGTTTTCGTTCATAGGAATATTGCCAATATGGTCATTAATATTGACCTGAATACAATGTCCGTAGTTGAATACGCCGTAGAACATTTGAAGGTGAGCCATTTGGTAGTATGCGGTCATTACGCCTGCGGAGGGGTTAAAGCAGCTATGCAGTCTGCGGATTTAGGCCTATTAAACCCATGGCTACGTTGTATTAGGGATGTTTATAGGCTTCACAAAGATGAGTTGAATGCGATTGAGGACGAAGAAAAAAAATATGACCGCTTGGTGGAACTAAATGTACAAGAGCAATGTGTCAACCTTATTAAAACCGCAGTCGTGCAGAAAGCTTATCGGCAACGAGACCTAACGGTCCATGGATGGGTTTTTGACGTCCATTCAGGTAAATTGATCGATCTCAATATCGATTTTGAAAGAATACTTAAGGAGATTATGGAGATATATCATTTGGATTAACTTATTCATAATACTATTTATTAGATCATCTTAATCTAGAAAAACAGATCCTACGTTTTTTAAAAGTTTTAAATTTGCTGCTTTAATCAAGCGCTATGATTGATAAAATAAAGGAGCAAATTGCAGAAGTATCCTCGTTTACTGCAGACAACATGGATGCTATAGAAGCATTTAGAATTAAATATTTGGGTAAAAAAGGAATTTTAAACGACTTCTTTGCAGAATTTAAAAATGTTCCCAACGACCAGAAAAAGGAGTTTGGCCAAACTATAAATCAATTAAAGCAGGTAGCCACCGACAAGGTGGAGCAGCTGAAACAATCTTTGGAACGTAATATATCCGAAGAAAAACTCTTTGGTGACCTGACCAGACCTGGCAACCCTACAGAGTTAGGTGCCAGACATCCTATATCTATTGTTAAGAACAAGATTATAGACATCTTTTCCAGAATTGGATTCAATGTTTCCGAAGGGCCCGAAATTGAAGATGATTGGCATAACTTCACTGCACTCAATCTACCGGAATATCATCCTGCGCGGGATATGCAGGATACTTTTTTTATCCAAACAAATCCAGATATATTATTGAGGACCCATACATCTTCCGTACAGGTGCGTTATATGGAAAACAATAAACCTCCCATTAGGACCATCTCCCCTGGCAGGGTCTATAGAAATGAAGCCATATCTGCAAGGTCACACTGTTTCTTTCACCAAGTAGAAGGACTGTATATTGATAAGGACGTTTCCTTTGCGGATTTAAAACAGACCTTACAATACTTTACCACTGAACTTTTTGGGAAATCAAAAATTAGGTTACGTCCATCCTATTTCCCCTTTACGGAACCTAGTGCCGAAGTGGATGTGTACTGGGGTCTTGAAACCGAAACAGATTATAAAATGACCAAAGGAACGGGATGGTTGGAAATCATGGGTTGTGGTATGGTCGACCCAAACGTACTTAAAAATTGTGAAATTGACCCAGAGGTATATTCCGGGTTTGCTTTTGGCATGGGCATAGACCGGATTGCACTTTTATTACATCAAATAAGCGATATCAGGTTATTGAGCGAAAACGATATACGGTTTCTAGAGCAATTCAAGAGTGCCCTATAACTTTTGGGTTTTTGAAAATTATCAGTCCTAAAAAATACTTTTTGAAAAGAGACATAGAAATACCCATAGCAAAAGACGTTTACATTGCCCTTATTTACGAATGGAACAAGGAATTTTTGTCCAAGGACTGGAATGCCTATATCATCAACAACCGAAAAACGCCTATAGAAATGGCTCTTATTGTCTCCAAGGGCTATGATGGACAAGTAAAAACCTCAACCATGAGACATGCTATTGGCGTAGTAGGCGCCAAATCATTCGAAAAAGTGGAATTGGTTCAAGAAGATGTCCTTAGACTGAACAATGAGTTTTTTGTTACCTACTATGCGGATCACAAGCTTTATGAAAGGAGGTTTCTTTTTGAAAAAGGAACAGTGAACGAACATAACCTTATACCTATCCCATTGATCGAAAAGGATGGAATATTCGCAAAATAGCCCCAGTTTTTGACAATTTCATTGTCAAATCGATAATTTTATACCCTTATTATTATTCATTAAAAATTTTAACTAGTTGATTTTTATATTATTAGGATAGGATTTGGACTTGCCTATTTCTAAATTAGTCTCTATAGCTAATTAAACCATATAGAACTAATGGAAACAGGAAAATTAAATCGTAGAAACTGGTTAAAAACGGGATTGCTCACAGCAGGAGGAATCACTTTATTTCCACACTTGGGAATCTCGGAAGTTCCTAAAACATATATTCCTTTGGATACGGAAGGAAACGCTTTGTACAGCCCATTTTTTAAAGAGTTTGTGCCTAAGGAATTTCCTGAGGAATCCAAACTATTGGCCAAGTTGAATGCCAATGAAAATCCATATGGCCCTTCTCCAAAAGCGGTAGAAGCTCTTAGAGAAGTTGCCACTAAAGGTAACCGATATGCATGGAAGGAGTTATTCGGTCTTATTGATAAAATTGCGGTCGAGGAAGGCGTAAGCCCAAAAAATATTATGATGGGACCAGGATCTTCTGATCTTTTGGAAAAAACCGGTATGGTCCTTTTTCTTGATGGAGGAAATGTAGTTTCTGCAGATCCATCCTATATGTCGCTTATGCAGGTAGCCCAAGCAACTGGAGCCAGTTGGAAACCTGTTCCTCTAAAGGAGGATTGGTCACACGATTTAAAGGCCATGGAGGAAGCTGTAGATTCGGAAACTAAACTTGTGTATATCTGTAACCCAAACAATCCTACCGGTAGTATAACGGACAGTAAGGAATTGTTGGATTTCTGTTCAAGGGTCTCGGAAAAAGTACCTGTTTTTGTGGACGAGGCCTACCTTGCATTCCTAGAAGATGGTGCCAAACAAAGTATGGTTAGCCTTATTAATGAAGGTAAGGACGTAATCATTGCCAGGACTTTTTCCAAAATCCATGGTATGGCAGGACTTCGCGTAGGGTATATTGTAGCGCAGGAATCCACTTTGGAAAAAATTCAAAAAATTACCCGAGGAGGTATGGGCATTTCCTATACGTCAATTTTTGCCGCCCTAGCTAGTATGGATGACAAGGATTTTCAGGATTCTTCACGAGAAAAAAATGCGGCTGCAAGGGAATACGTTTATAAGAGTCTATCCAAATTAGGCTATGATTATGTTCCATCACATACTAGCTTCATTATTTTTCCTATAGAAATGGATGGGAAACTTTTCTTGGATAAGATGCGCGCAAAACAGGTAGGTGTTAGGGCATTCGAATTTATGGGCAAGAATTGGTGCAGGGTGAGTATGGGCACCATGGATGAAATGAAAATATTTACTGCTGCACTTACTGACGTTTTGGCCTAAAAAAGATGGATTATACATTACAAAAGACATTTACCTTTTTGTTGTTTATTGGTATTGGTCTACTCCTTAAATTCAAATTTGGATCAAAGGAAGAATTGACCGGAATCAAGAAAATAATTTTAAACCTTTCATTACCTGCAACCATTTTTATTGCCTTGTTAGGTGTTCAAATAGATGCGGAACTGCTTTCCTTGCCATTTTTAGCACTTGGCTTAAACGTTGTCCTATTTCTTCTGTTTCCATTTGTAATGCCCATAACGGGTATTAAAAAAAATACTCCTGAATACCGGACGGCAAGATTACTGGTTCCATCCTTGGCACCCGGACTATCCTGTTTTCCTTTTGTCTTGGAGTTTTTGGGTGAAGGATACTTGGCAAAGGCGGCAATGGCAGATTTGGGCAATAAAGTGTTTGTATTGATAATCCTCTACCTAGTGGCCATGAATTGGTATTATAGCAAACGAGCTATTACCGACCAATCCAGGGCTTCGAAATTAAAATCTTTGATAATGGCAATGATCTCCGAACCCGTAAATATCTTTATAGTCATTGCCTTGATTTTGGTATTTTTTGGTTTTAAAATGGAGTCATTGCCATTTTTCATAAGTGATACGTTAACGAGGCTTAGTGTTATTATGACGCCACTTGTTTTATTGTTCATCGGGCTGGCCATGAAAGTAAAGAAACAGCAGATTTATAAAATCTTCTCACTTTTGTTTTTAAGGGCTGGCTTTGTAAGTGTCCTTTCAGGCGCATTCATCCTAGTTGCAAATATTACGGTACAACAGGATATACTTTTATTACTTTCATTTGGGTTAAGTGCCTGTAGTTTCTGGCCATTTTCACATATTGCGGTCGTGGGCTCCCAAGAAATGGACATTAAAAAGAAACAGAAGACCTTCAATGCTACTTTTGGAGTGAACATTCTTGCTTTATCCTTTCCCTTATCAACGGTTCTCATATTGGGGATTCTATCCAGCGGAAATCTTTTTTCCAATGGATATTCCGTATTGGTCTTAGGTATGATATTTTCTATTGTGGGTACACTACCTTATTTGCTTAAACGTATTTTCAAAACAAGGAAAAAGGAAGACAGACGGAAATCTGGTTGGATCATTTACAAAACCACCAGAACGGAAGCAACTTGATTTATTGTAATAAAAGGAATTGTTTAAGCTAAACCCAGGATTTTATCTTAAAGGAAATCCTTTGGCCGCCCACCATGGGTGTATTTCTATAACCAATCTACCCGATTTGACCATTAGGTCCATGTTGGCAAGGCTATCTGCCATTTCCAAAGTTGGCGTGTTATATATATGGTAATGCCCCTAATTTCCCCATCATCACCAAAAGGTCCGGAAATATCCGCATATCCCAGTTCATACATACGACCCAAATGGGCCAAATGAAGGGATTGGAGGTTATCTGCCTGCTCCTTTGACTGACTTCTATTGGGACCCGACTTTAAAAATGCTATGTAATATTGTTGCATCAAAACGGTATCCTTTGTCTTGTCATCCACATAATCAAAGATTTCATATCCTTTATCCATCAATTCCTTCTTCAATTCTGCAGCAGTTTTGGTCTTTTCTGTCTTTGTACCATTCATTTTCCTGTCCAACTTTGGGTTACCACAAGAGACAAGTATGGTAAGAAATAAAGGTAAAATCATTTTCATATTACCAAGTAGTATAGGGTTGTTTACTTAATTGTGAATTATAGTATTTAATGTCTCCCGTAACTTCTTCTCCCAGCCAATTCGGCTTTTGGAACATTTCGTTTTCGTTTGACAGTTCAATTTCGGCCAAAATCAGCCCCTCGTTCTCCCCCTCGAATACATCCACCTCAAAACTATGATCGTGAAATGGAACCATATACCTCGTCTTATCAATAATTCCTTTTTCACAAAGTTGAAGCAACTTTTCGGCATCCTTTAGTCCAATCTCCGTTTCCCACTCAAAACGTGTAGTTCCGGAATCGTTGGATTTTCCTTTTACCGTCATAAAACCTTTTTCCCCATTGATTCTAATTCTAACGGTCCTTTCTGGATGGGTGTTTAAAAAGCCCTGTACAATCTTAGTCTTGGAAACCGCCCCATCAACAAAATTCATGGACTTCACAAGAAACTTTCTTTCAATTTCAATCACCTTTTGCCATCTTTTTAATTTCATCGGAAGTTATCCTTCCACTCTCCTGTTCCCTATTGGCCAACAGAAGCATGCATTTTGCTATTTCCGATGGATGAACGGACCTATATTTTCTTAATGAGCCAACGAACAGTACCTCAAATACCTTGAACAGTTTCTTGGCCATCCATTCACCTACACGTTTTTCCTTCCTTTGCCCGGAAATTAATGAAGGCTGCAAGATATAGGTTTTGGGTACATCTATATCCAGGACGGCCTCCTCCATTTCTCCCTTTACCTTATTGTAGAAAAAAGTACTATTTGGGTCGGCCCCCATTGCGGAAATAACGATAAAGGTATCAATGCCATTGGCTTTGCACATTCGAGCTGTCTCTACAGGAATTCCAAAATCTATCTTTCGGTATAGTTCCCTATTGGGTGTTTTTGACTTAGTGGTACCAATACAGCAGAATACCTCGTCCGCATTAAATACAGGTTTAAAACGCTCCAAATCCAGTACATCCCCAAGATGTTCCTCGATTCTATCCGAGGATATATTCACAGGTTTTCTTGAAAACAATTTTATAGTTTCATACCGGGAATCTTCTAAAAGTAATTGTAAAAGAGTACTGCCGGTGAGCCCTGTAGCTCCAAGAATAATAGCCGTTTTTTTGCGGTGTTCCATCAAATTAAATATACCTTAATTTTACAGGATGTCCAATGAATTTCCATTACGAAAAATTATCCATGTAGATATGGATGCTTTCTATGCCTCCGTAGAACAGTTGGACAACCCTGAACTTAGAGGCAAACCCATTGCCGTAGGCGGTAGTTCCGAAAGGGGGGTAGTGTCCGCAGCTAGCTATGAAGCAAGGAAATTTGGCGTTAGAAGTGCCATGAGCAGTGTTTTGGCCAAACGGAACTGCCCTGAACTTATTTTTGTAAAAGCCCGTTTTGATCGTTATAAGGAAATTTCCAAACAGATCCGTTCTATTTTTTATGACTATACGGATTTAGTGGAGCCTTTATCGCTGGACGAGGCCTATTTGGATGTCACCGTAAACAAGAAAGGAAATCCTTCAGCGACACTCATTGCACAAGAAATTAGGGACAGAATCTTAAAAGAAACAGGTCTAAATGCGTCCGCAGGTATTTCAATAAACAAGTTCATCGCCAAAGTTGCCAGTGATGTAAACAAACCCAATGGCCAAAAGACGGTGAACCCAGAAGAAGTACAAACGTTTTTGGAGAATCTGGAAATACGCAAATTTTACGGGGTTGGGAAAGTTACAGCTGATAAGATGTACCGTTTGGGAATTTTCACGGGAAAAGATCTAAAAACCAAATCCCTTGCGTTTTTGGAGGAACAATTTGGGAAGAGCGGAAGCTACTACTATCAAGTAGTCAGGGGCATTCATAACAGCCCGGTCAAACCGCATAGGATACCAAAGTCTGTGGGAGCAGAACGTACTTTCAACGAAAATTTGAGTAGTGAAATATTTATGTTGGAACGGTTGGAGCATATTGCCAACGAATTGGAAAAACGTCTTAAAAAATCCAGAATAGCTGGTAAAACGGTGACCCTAAAAATAAAATACAGCGACTTCACCTTGAACACCCGAAGCAAGACATTGCCTTACTTCATATCAGACCAAAAACTAATCTTGGAAACGGCAAAAGAATTGTTGTACCAAGAAAAGTTACAGAACTCTGTAAGGCTTTTAGGGATTTCATTAGCCAATTTAAATACGGAAAAAAAGGTAGGGCCAAAACAGGAAAAGGAAACTGTTTCCGTGCAACTAAAATTTGATTTTTAGTTTTTTTGGTAAAGGTCCTTTATTTAAAGGGGCTAGTTAAATTACCTGCATGGAGGCGAGGGTAGCCAACCATACAATGACCGAAGAAAAGAAAATACCAGTGGTATTGGCCCAAAAAGCCTTTTGCCGTTCAATTTTGAAAAGATAGGCCGCTATGCTACCTGCATAAACACCAGTACCGGGAAGCGGTATCATTACGAAGAACATCAACCCAAAAAAACCAAATTTCTGAATCTTATTTCCAGACCCCATTTTTGCCCTTCTCGCAACGAATAAAGCGGATTTTTTATAGAAGTGCCAACGTATAAAATAAACATTGATTTTATCCAGGAAAAACATCATCATGGGAAAGACAAGGACATTTGCCAAAAAGCAAAAAATAAATACGGCGTAGATGTTCAACCCATTGAGCATACCGTAAGGTATCCCTACCTTGGCCTCTCCAAAAGGGGAAAAACTCCACAACATTGCCAAAAGAAAATCAAGTATCACAAACAGTTAACTTTAAGTCTACGAAGCTAGTCATCCCTTCGATTATGCCACCTATATCAATTCATAAAAAAGAACTAAAGTTATGGGTAAATACTAATCCAACAATTCTCCAAGGATTGGCCCAAGAGGAGGATTATTCTATCGGAACAAGAAATACCTATAAGGCAAAAAAAAGACCTGATGAATTCATCAGGTCTGTGAAACAGTATTATTTTTTGTTCTTTAAAAATTACAGGTCTCTATTTCAGTAACCCTTAAGGTATTCACCATACCCTTAGCCTTTATGGGCATGGCCGCCAAGCTTACCAACATATCACCCACCTCTAAATAACCTTTTTTGCAAGCAATGCCGTTCACATCCTCGATTGTTTGGTCTGTAGAGACAAATTTATCGTAATAAAACGCCTTCACGCCCCATAATAAATTCAATTGGGTGAGAATTCGTTTATTTGAAGTGAACACTAAAATGTGGGCACTAGGCCTCCATGCAGAAATTTGAAAAGCCGTATATCCACTATTGGTCAAGGTAGAAATAGCTTTTGCCTTTATTTCGTTCGCCATTAGGGCGGCATGGTAACAAATGGATTTAGTGATGTATCTATTTGTACGTACATGTGGTGGGTCATGGGGTACCTTTATTAACTCAGATGCTTCGACACTTCCCAAAATACTTGCCATTTTTTCTATGACCTGTACTGGATAATTACCAACGGAAGTTTCTCCCGATAACATAACTGCATCCGCTCCATCCATCACAGAGTTGGCGACATCGTTCACCTCTGCCCTAGTAGGGGTAAGGCTTGTAATCATAGTTTCCATCATTTGGGTTGCTATGATGACGGGTATTCTCGCTTTTTTGGCCCTAAGCACCAATTTCTTTTGAATTAAGGGAACTTCTTGTGCAGGAACTTCTACACCCAAATCCCCACGGGCAACCATTAGCCCGTCACAGTAAGCGACAATTTTATCTATATTCTCAACAGCCTCCGGTTTTTCTATTTTGGCAATAATGGGAATTTTATGAGGGGAATGCTCCTTAATGATGTTTTGAAGATCAATCAAATCCTGACTAAACCTAACGAAAGAAAGGGCCATCCAATCCACTTCAAGCGAAATTGCAAATTCTGCATCCTTAATATCTTTTTTGGTAAGTGCAGGTAAGGAAATATTGGTGTTTGGAAGGTTTACGCCCTTTTTGGACTTTAATGGTCCGCCCTGTATAACCTTTGCCTTTACTTCAGATTCGCCATTTGTCGTGACTACTTCAAAAATTAATTTACCATCATCAAGTAGAATTCGCTCGCCAGGTTTAACATCTCTGGGGAATTCTTTA
The DNA here is from genome assembly GCF_002269385.1 of Maribacter cobaltidurans. Classification (NCBI taxonomy): domain Bacteria; kingdom Pseudomonadati; phylum Bacteroidota; class Flavobacteriia; order Flavobacteriales; family Flavobacteriaceae; genus Maribacter; species Maribacter cobaltidurans. Next base: position 2,054,822 of record NZ_CP022957.1, on the reverse strand, counting down.
TAATTCATGTACACTCTTTCCGCCGTGCCCTCAAAAGGTTCTCCTGTCACAAAAGTAATTTCGTCTCCAGGACTTACCACAACATCACCGGACATTACCCCGACCCTTAGTTTAGGACCTTGTAAATCTGCCAATATTGCCGTATTGGTTTCCAATTCCTCGTTTAACTCGCGAATAAGATTCACACGTTCCCTTACATCATCATAATCGGCGTGGGAAAAATTAATCCTAAAGACATCCACTCCTGCCAGCATCATGCTTTTTAGCACCTCTTTCTTACTTGTAGCTGGACCTAAGGTTGCTACGATCTTTGTCTTCTTGTTGCTTGACATTATTAAAAAATTAAATTATTTCTAGATTTTAGTTTGTTCACATCTACCTCATAAGCAGCCATTACGTTAGGAATGCCCAATAAGGTTTTTATTATAGTGTCTCCGTCCAATGTATCGTCATCATCCTCAATTTTAAGAAAATAATCCACTTCCTTGAGTTCGGGAATTAATCGTGGTGTAGAATAGGTAGTTTCATTTTCAAACAAATCATTGTTGCTTACCAATTCTTTTTTAGAGCTTTGATTGGAAACCAACACCCAATACCTACAATTATATTCATCTTCCCAATCATAATAGGGAAAGGAACGAATTTCCGACAAATCAAAGTCCGCCTTACTCCTCTTGAATTTTGCCTTTAAGACACCATTTAAACCATATGCAATGGCATAATCCTCCAAAGTGCTATGCAATGCGATTAAAAAAAAGGTGTCATCAAAAAAATCATCCTTTATTTTATATACTGCGGACATATGCGCTGAAAAACGGTAAATATAGAACTATTAAAGTATAAAGCCTAACGGGCAATTAAGTTTAAGATGTGGTTATAGTTACGAAAACGTTAGCGTTTTGTTGTAATTATAACGTTTCTATTTCATTTTATCCTGTAAGGCAAAAAACGCCCTCTTCGAGGCTCTTTCCTCTGCCTTTTTTTTGGAGGTAGCCCTCGCCTTTGCTACAACATTATCGTCTATGGACAATTTTACGGCAAAGTGCTTTAGCGAATCGTTTCCAGTATCATCGTACACATTAAAATTAAAGGATTTCTTTTGCTTTTGGCACCATTCAATAATTAGACTTTTATAACTAATTACCCTACCCTCCAATTGCTCAATATCCACATAAGGTTCTATTACCCTTTTGTTGATAAATTTTTCACAGTATTTATATCCCCTATCCAAATAAATAGCACCAACAAGGGCTTCGAATACATTCCCATGGATATTTTCCCCAAAATGTGATTTTGGAATTCTACTTTCTACGTAATTGATTAAATCTAGATCTTTACCCAATTCGTTAAGATGTTCCCTGCTCACAATCTTGGACCTCATTTTAGTCAGATAGCCCTCATCACCTTCCGGAACTTCATTATATAAATGTTTGGAAATAATGGTTCCCAGCATGGAATCACCCAAAAATTCCAATCGTTCATAATTCATAGGGTTTCCATTTTCATCCTTTTGGTTCATGGACCTATGCAAAAAGGCCTTTTTGTAGAATACCAAACGCTTGGGCTTAAAACCTAATATTTTCTTTATTCCTAAAAAAAAATCCCCATCCTGTTTAGAATGGGAATTAAATATATTTTTAGGGAAGGTCATAAATGTCTTAATCAATTTTTTTAAAGACAACACATGCATTATGCCCCCCAAAGCCAAAGGTATTGCTCATAGCGACCTTAACATCCCTCTTTTGGGCCTTGTTAAGAGTTAAGTTCAGACTCGGATCTATATTTTCATCTACCGTTGTGTGGTTTATAGTCGGAGGCACGATTCCGTGTTCCATGGCCAAAATAGAAGCAATGGCCTCTATAGCTCCCGCGGCACCTAATAAATGTCCGGTCATGGACTTGGTAGAATTAATGTTTATATTTTTCGCATGCTCACCGAATACCTCTGAAATTGCCTTTAATTCTGCAACATCACCTAAAGGGGTAGAAGTACCATGTGTATTGATGGCATCTACCTCTTCTATACTCATGCCTGCATCACGCAAGCAGTTTTCCATTACCTTAACAACACCTATTCCATCAGGATGTGGCGCAGTCATATGATAGGCATCACTGGAAAGACCTCCGCCTGCCACCTCCGCATAGATTTTGGCGCCCCTAGCCTTGGCGTGTTCATACTCCTCAAGTATCAAAGCCCCTGCACCTTCACCAAGAACGAAACCGTCCCTAGTAGCGTCAAAAGGCCTGGATGCCGTTTCCGGACTTTCATTTCGGGTAGAAAGTGCATGCATAGCACCAAATCCTCCCATACCCGCAATGGTAACCGCTGCTTCACTACCACCGGATACGATAACATCACAATGGCCCAAACGTATATAATTCAATGCGTCTATCAGTGCATTTGCGGAAGAAGCACATGCTGAAACCGTGGTGTAATTTGGTCCCATGAAACCGTGCTTTATAGAGATATGCCCTGGGGCTATATCTGCAATCATTTTAGGTATAAAAAATGGATTGAATCTGGGGGTACCATCACCTTGGGCAAAGTTCATTACCTCATTTTGGAAGGTTTCAAGGCCACCAATACCTGCCCCCCAAATAACTCCTACCCTAAACTTGTCCAATTTATCCAAGTCTAGCTTGGAATCTTTAATAGCTTCATCAGAGGAAATTAAGGCATATTGTGCAAACCTATCCAGTTTACGTCCTTCCTTTCGGTCAAAATAATCCTCTGTATTGTAATTTTTTAGTTCGCAGGCGAATTTTACCTTGAATTTTTCAGTGTCATAATAGGTTATAGGTGCGGACCCACTTTTTCCATTTACAAGACCGTTCCAATACTCCTCAATATTGTTACCAATTGGCGTAAGAGCACCCAACCCGGTAACCACAACTCGCTTTAATTGCATTGAACTTATTTTTAGTTTATAAATAAACTGAAGGTAAATTAAAAAAAATTATCCATGCGGAGCATTTACCGCATGGATAATTTGAATTCTATTTAAGAAATCATCAAATTACTTTGCTTCTTCTATATAGCTAATGGCTTGGCCAACTGTTGCGATGTTCTCAGCTTGATCATCAGGGATTTGAATATCGAATTCCTTTTCGAACTCCATAATCAACTCAACAGTATCCAATGAATCTGCCCCTAAATCGTTGGTAAAGCTAGCTTCTGATACCACTTCGTTTTCGTCAACTCCTAATTTATCAACAATGATAGCTTTAACTCTTGATGCAATGTCTGACATAATAATATTGGTTTTAAAAATTTAAATTGAAGGCAAAAATATAAAACTTTGGATTAATTACACTAATTGTCGTTAAAATGTAATGTAATTTAAGAAAATAAAAAGCATACAACCTTAAATAATACCATAATTTTTTAAACCAAACCGAAGTCTTGAAAAGGTTCATTTATCAAAATATACTTGGCACTTACTATATTTCTGATTTCTTTTGTTTTAAACTTTTGAAGAAAATATCATCTCAAAACAACCCTTACATCTTTTGGATACAAAAAAAATTGTGCTGTTTGCTTCCGGCTCCGGGTCTAATGTAGAAAATATTGCCAACTACTTTAGCAATGATAACAGAGTTAATGTTGAAGCCGTATTTACAAACAAGCGGAACGCTAAAGTTTTGGAGCGTTGCGACCGGTTAAGTATTGATGCAATTTATTTTAACAGACACGCCTTTTTTCAAAGCGAGTTTGTTTTGAATATTTTAAAGGCACTTCATCCGGATCTCATAGTGCTTGCGGGATTTCTTTTGAAAGTACCGGAAAACATTATTGAAACCTTTCCAAACAAAATTATCAACATCCACCCCGCTTTATTGCCAAAATACGGGGGCAAAGGCATGTATGGAATGAACGTGCACAATGCCATAAAAGAAAATAAAGAAACCGAAACCGGTATTACCATACATTATGTTAATGCCAATTATGACGAGGGTGCTGTAATAAAACAGGTGAAAACCAAAGTATTTGAAAAGGATACTCCAGAGGACATTGCCAGTAAAGTCCATCAGTTGGAGTACGAATTCTTTCCAAAGGTGATTGAAGAATTGTTGTTCTAATGGGAAAAAAGAGCAAGTTTTATGTAGTTTGGAAGGGCAAAAGACCCGGGATCTATGACACTTGGGACGACTGCAAGGCCGCCATAAAAGGAGTAAAAGGTGCCGAATATAAATCTTTCACCACATTTGAATTGGCCAAAAAGGCCTATAATGGAAATTACCAAGACTATAAGGGCAAGAAGAAGGGAGAGTCAGAGCTTTCACCTTCGGAACTTTTGAAAATCGGCCAACCTAATTATCATTCCATTGCGGTTGATGCAGCATCCAGCGGAAACCCTGGAGTTATGGAGTACCAAGGAGTGGATACCAAGACCCAAAAAAAATTGTTTAAACAAGGACCCTTTGAGCAGGGCACCAACAACATTGGAGAATTTTTGGCCATCGTGCATGGTCTTGCATTTCTGAAAGAAAGGAACAGTGACCGGATAATTTATACCGACTCCCGCACGGCCATGAGCTGGGTTAGAAAGAAAAAATGTAATACCAAACTCACGGAAAACCAGAAAAATAAAGCGTTGTTCGATTTGATAAAAAGGGCTGAAAAATGGTTAAAAACAAACCAATATCAAACTCCCGTTGTAAAATGGGAGACCAAGGCTTGGGGAGAAATTCCTGCGGATTTTGGGAGAAAGTAATTCTTGATAACTATTAAAAATGTACTGCCCTATCAATCTTAATTCCCTTGGCAAATCCTTATATTTGCAACTTCATTTTTGATATACTTTATGGGTAAGCTTTTGATTGTAGGTACTGTTGCGTTCGATGCTATAGAAACTCCATTTGGAAAGACGGATAAAATTCTTGGTGGTGCTGCTACGTTCATAGGTTTGGCAGCCTCTCAATTTGAGGTGGACTCTGCAATCGTTTCCGTAGTAGGGGAGGATTTTCCACAAGAATATTTGGACTTGCTATCCCATAGGGACATAGATATCTCCGGTTTGGAAATCGTACCCGGAGGTAAAACGTTCTTCTGGATGGGAAAATACCATAACGACCTGAATTCTAGGGATACTTTGGTCACCGAACTCAATGTTTTGGCCGACTTTAATCCTGTCGTTCCTAATGACTACAAAGATTCCGATGTGGTCATGCTTGGAAATTTGCACCCAAATATCCAAATGAGTGTAATTAATCAAATGGAAAAACGACCAAAGGTCATCATATTGGATACGATGAATTTTTGGATGGACCATACCTTACCAGAATTAAAGGAAGTAATCAAGCATATAGACGTTTTAACCATAAACGACGAGGAAGCCAGGCAGTTAACCGGGGAATATTCCCTGGTAAAGGCCGCGCAGAATATTTTTGAAATGGGTCCTGATTATGTGGTCATTAAAAAAGGGGAACACGGAGCTTTACTTTTCCATGAGGAACAAGTATTTTTTGCCCCTGCCCTACCGCTAGAGGATGTCTTTGACCCCACAGGAGCCGGAGATACGTTTGCCGGAGGTTTTGCGGGCTATTTGGCCGCATCGGATGACGTTTCTTTTGAAAATTTGAAAAAAGCCGTCATCCACGGATCTAATCTAGCTTCATTCTCTGTCGAGAAATTTGGAACCGAACGCATGCTAAACCTTGATCGGGACGAGATAAACCGAAGATTACATCAGTTCAAGGCATTAACACAATTTGAAATTGAATTACAATAACCCCGCGCCCCATCCTTGGGGTTTTTTTAATACATATACCAATGAGTGACGCTATCAAGCACGAGTGTGGAATCTCCGTTATCCGATTGCTCAAACCACTTGAATATTACAAGGAAAAGTATGGGTCGGCCTTTTATGGGGTCAACAAGATGTACCTGATGATGGAAAAGCAGCATAACCGTGGACAGGATGGTGCTGGCTTTGCGAGCATAAAATTGGACGTAGACGCAGGACAGCGTTATATGAGCAGGGTGAGATCTTGCCAACAACAGCCCATACAGGATATTTTCGCGCAAATTAACGAGCGTATCAATAATGAACTCAAAGAGCATCCTGAGTACGAAAACGATGTGGCGCTACAAAAAAAGAACATTCCATACATTGGAGAACTACTGTTAGGGCATGTCCGCTATGGAACCTTTGGTAAAAACAGTATCGAAAGCGTCCATCCTTTCTTAAGACAGAACAACTGGATGCACAGAAACTTAATTGTTGCTGGGAATTTTAACCTGACCAATGTTCATGAGCTATTCGATAATTTGGTTCAATTAGGTCAACATCCAAAGGAAATGGCGGATACGGTGACCGTTATGGAAAAAATAGGTCATTTCTTGGACGATGCCGTGGCCAAGCTCTATAAGCAGATAAAAAAGGAAGGGTATAGCAAACAGGAAGCTTCGCCAATTATTGCCGAAAGGTTAAAGGTATCCAAAATCCTAAGAAGAGCGGCAAAGAATTTTGATGGTGGTTTTTCCATGGCTGGTCTATTAGGGCATGGAGATGCCTTTGTTCTGCGTGACCCAGCAGGAATTAGACCTGCATATTACTATAAAGATGATGAGATTGTTGTAGTTGCTTCTGAAAGACCCGCAATTCAAACAGTTTTCAATGTTCCGTTTGAAGAGGTTCAAGAGTTGGAACCAGGAAATGCCATTATTATAAAAAAGAACGGTACAACCAAAATAAAAGAAATACTGGAGCCTAGGGAGCGCAAAGCATGTTCCTTTGAACGCATCTATTTTTCCAGGGGTAGCGACAAGGAAATTTACCAAGAGCGTAAAATGTTGGGAAAACTGGTGTTCCCTCAAATTCTTAACGCCATAGACCATGACATTAAGAATACTGTTTTCTCATATATTCCCAATACGGCAGAGACTTCGTTCTTTGGAATGGTCAAAGAGGCACAAAATTACCTGAATAAAAAAAAGGAAGAGCAAATATTATCCATCGGTGCCAAAATTACTAGGGAGGAACTACATGAAATTTTAGAGGTAAGACCCAGAATTGAAAAGGTTGCCATTAAAGATGCCAAACTTAGAACGTTTATTACTCAAGACGATAGTCGTGACGACTTAGTTGCTCATGTTTATGACATTTCCTATGGTTCTGTAAAAGAGGGCGATAATCTGGTTATTATCGACGATAGCATCGTTAGGGGAACTACACTCAAAAAGAGTATTTTAAGAATACTTGACAGGCTAAACCCCAAAAAAATAATCGTGGTGTCTTCCGCACCCCAGATAAGGTACCCAGACTGCTACGGTATTGATATGGCCAAACTGGAGGATTTCATAGCATTTAGGGCTGCTTTGGCTTTACATAAAGAAAACGATAGCATGCACATTATACAAGAGGTCTATGAAAAATGTATTAACCAAGTAAAGTCAAAAGACATAGATATTGTCAATTATGTAAAAGAGATATATGCGCCATTTAGTGCCAAAACGATTTCACATAAAATAGGACAACTTCTAAGTCCTGCCGATATCCGGGCAGAAGTACAGATAATTTATCAAAGCATATCCAGTCTGCATGAAGCATGCCCTAAGAATTTAGGCGATTGGTATTTTACTGGAAATTATCCTACACCAGGTGGAAATAGGGTAGTAAATCGCGCCTTTATTAATTTTTATGAGGGTAAAAATGAAAGAGCTTACTAATTGATAAAATATCGTTTCAACTTAACAATAAAGCACTTCATCGGAGAAAAATGCATTTCGTCGATGTAATGGCTTTTCAGATAAGACTAATCTTACTTTTAAGCTTGCCATAGCATAAGTAGGTTAAGTTCATGGTAAGATTTGGGGCAAAAAAGGTGGAGGACTCTCCACCTTTTTTATTTTCTACATTTCCAATCAGTTCAACTTTCATCTACTGTAGGATAATAATACAACTTAGGTATTTCAACTAAGGTTTACGCTGTTCAACCAATTCCTTTTACTAGTGTATTCTTTGAACATATCTTTGAAGGACCATAGCATAAGTAGGTTAAGTTCATGGTAAGATTTGGGGAAAAAAGGTGGAGCAATGCTCCGCCTTTTTTATTTTACATTCAATAAGGATGGATACCTTTTGATTAACAGCCCCTTAAACAAGAGAATGTAATTTTTTTTAACATTTCTTTTTTTATTTCCCACAATACCAGTAATTTAGTATTGCCATAGCATAAGTAGGTTAAGTTTATGGTAAGATTTGGGACGAAAAGGGTGGAGACTTCTCCGCCCTTTTCTATTCTAAAAAATAAAAACCACTTACAGATTACTCCATAAGTGGTTGTCTTAATTCCTATTAAGTTTTTTTATGAGCCTATTTTATTTATTGGCTGAATATAATTTTGAAACTTCATCCCAATTGATAAGATTAAAAAAAGCATCGATATATTCTGGACGTTTGTTTTGATAATTTAGGTAATAAGCATGCTCCCACACATCAAGACCTAAAATGGGATGTCCCCCACAGCCAACACCAGGCATAATGGGTGTATCTTGATTAGGTGTAGAGCAAATTTCTACTTTACCTCCCTTATGCACACATAACCAAGCCCAACCAGATCCAAATCTTGATCCTGCAGCATTTGAAAATTTTTCCTTGAAACCATCAAAAGAACCAAAAGCATCGTCTATTGCTCCTGCCAGTTCACCGGAGGGTTTTCCTCCACCGTTTGGAGAAAGGATAGTCCAAAACAACGAATGATTATAAAAACCACCTCCATTGTTTCTAACCGCGGTATTGTCCATATCCAATCCGGAAAGAATGTCCTCTATAGATTTACCATCCATATCGGTTCCCTCGATAGCCGCATTTAGTTTTGTGGTATACCCGTTATGATGTTTTGTATGATGTATTTCCATTGTCCTAGCATCTATATGTGGTTCTAAAGCATCATATGCATAGGGCAAATTTGGTAATTGAAAAGCCATAATTTATTTGTTTTTAGATTAATACTTATTGTCCCTCAAATTTACGGATTTTAACATTTATATTAACCCAATAATTTGTTAAGAACTGTTGCATAATCCTTATTTTGCAGGTAAAAATAGGTGCAAGAAAGTCCGTTTAAGATATATAATGCTTCTGCTGGTTCCGGAAAGACCTATGCCTTATCCAAGGCATATCTTAAAATTGCACTATCCGCCCCTTATAGTTTCAAAAGAATTTTGGCCATTACGTTTACCAATAAGGCGGTAAATGAAATGAAATTCAGAATTCTTGAAAGCCTTTTCTCTTTTGGCAAAGTTCGTTCCTTGGAAACCGCCCCCCCGCTCTTCATAGAGTTAATGGATGATTTACAGTTAAGCGTGGAATCCCTTAGTAATTTATGCAAATTGCGTTTAAAGGAAATACTGCACAACTATGCCTTTTTTGATATTTCTACCATAGATAAATTTACACATAGGCTTATTAGAACTTTTGCCAGAGATTTAAAGTTGCCCCAAAACTTTGAAGTGATCCTTGACATGGACCTATTACTCTCTGAGGCCGTATCCAGGGTTTTATCAAAAGCAGGAGAGGACAAGGAACTTACCAAAATCCTTATGGATTTTGCCATGGAGAAAATAGACGATGATAAAAGTTGGGATATTGGTTATGACCTTCTTAAAATAGGAAAACTTCTCTTGGACGAAACAAACACGTTCCATCTTCACCGTTTCAGGGAAAAGCAAATTTCCGATTTTCTGAAACTTCAAAAACATATACAGTCGCTGATAGTATTAACTGAAAAGAACATACATGCAATTGCCGAAGAGGCGCTTTCCTATATACGTTCCTCAGGAATTAACGAATCTGATTTTCCTAGACAGACACTGCCCAACCATTTTAAGAAAATTCTTGAGGGAGTTCTTAGTCCGTCCGTACTTTACAGTAATAAATTAGAAGACAATTTGATAGAAGGCAAAATTCTCAAAGCCGGTTTGGAAAATCCATCAGAAGACTTTGCCCAAAGCATACTAAAAAAATACTTGGCCATAAAGGAACGTATTTATCAGAGAGGTTTTCTTGTCAATATTTACGGTAATCTTGTTCCTTTAACGCTTCTCAATACCATTGAGAATGAACTAAAACAAATACAGGTAGAGAAGGATCAACTTTCGATTTCAGAGTTTAATCGAATTATTTCCAAAGAAATAAAAAATCAGCCTGCACCTTTCATATATGAGCGACTGGGGGAAAAGTATCGACATTATTTTATAGACGAGTTCCAGGACACTTCAGAAATGCAATGGAATAACCTGGTCCCTTTAATTGCAAATGCATTGGAGGGCACGGATGAGCAGGGCAGGTCTGGGTCACTCTTCTTGGTGGGGGATGCCAAACAAGCAATTTATCGCTGGCGCGGTGGTAAGGCGGAACAGTTTTTAGATCTTGCCACTAAAAAAAATAGTCCGTTTACCATTACGGCTGAGACCTATCAACTTCCCAAGAACTTTAGGAGCTATGACGAGATCATCCGTTTCAACAACGCTTTTTTTCAAAACATTAGTTCCCTTTTAGAAAATCCATTCTACAAGGATTTTTTTAAAGCGGGAAACCAACAGGAAACGAACAACAAGGTCGGTGGATATGTCAAACTAAGTTTTCTTAAGGAAGAAGAGGATGACGCTTATGCTTCTCAAGTCATGGATGCCATTGAACAATCCTTAAAGGCGGGTTTTGAATATGGCGATATATGCATCATCGTACGTAAAAAGAAACAAGCGGTACTACTCACGGATTTTTTGATGTCCAAGGACGTTCCGGTGATATCCTCGGATTCCCTCTTGCTTTCCAGTAGTCCAAAGGTTCGGTTTTTAATTTCCTTAATCAAATTTGTGCAGATTACGGATGACAGGGAAACCAATTACAGCATACTGGACTACTTATCACAAACTAAAGAAGACAAGCATGAATTCATATATCAGCATTTGGACCACCTCAAGTCATTTTTAAAGGGTGAATATAATTTTGACGTGTATGGGGTTCAAGGCCGATCACTTTTGGACACCATGGAGCATGCCATAAAGGTTTTTGACCTAGCACCAGAATCTGACGCGCACCTTCTGTCCTTTATGGATTTTGTTTTCGAAATGGAGCAGCGCCATGGTACCGATGTTCAGTCCCTGCTTAACAATTGGGAACTAAAGGCCAATGTGTTAAGTATAAGTACTCCGGAGAATACTCCCGCAGTTCAGGTAATGACCATTCACAAATCCAAGGGATTGGAATTCCCTGTAGTTATTCTTCCTTATGCGAATACCAAAATATACGAAGAAATAGACCCTAAGCTTTGGATGCCCGTTGATCCAAATGTATTTATGGGTTTTGATGAGTTGCTTATCAGCAAAAAACAAGAGGTTAAAAATTATGGTGAGGTTGGCTCAAAGCTTTTTGAAATGGAGCATCAAAGACTACAATTGGATGCATATAACCTATTGTACGTAGCCCTTACAAGAGCAGTAAATTCCCTATATATTATAAGCTATCAAGATTTAAATAAAGACGGTGGTTATAAGACCGATTACCTATCAGGGCTATTTATAAAATATTTAAAGGATATAGGTGTCTGGAATGAGGAAATTTTGGAGTATGATTTTGGGAAAGTAGTCGTGTCTCCTAAAGGGGAAACTCAAAAAGAGTCAAGTATTACGGTTCCCTACCTGTACTCTTATAAAGACAGGGACACTTTTAAAATTCACACCAAAGCGGGAATGCTTTGGGATACCGGAAGGGAAATCGCCTTGGAAAAAGGAAATGTTTATCATTATATCCTAGAAAGTGTAATCTCCGGAAATGATCTGGAGTCGGCCATTGAAAAGGCTTTTAAAAAGGGGCTTTTGAACGAATCATCGTTAGATAAAGTACATAAAACCCTTTTTGAATTGATAAAGCACCCAGATTTAATTGGATTCTACGCGGAAGGCAACACCGTTTATAACGAGAAAGAACTATTGGTGTCGGACGGGTCAATATTAATACCGGACCGCGTTGTACTTATGGAAGATACCGTCAATATTATTGACTATAAAACAGGGAGAAAAAACACTAAGTACAAAGAACAATTAGAGTCCTATGCAAACGCCTATGAAGAAATGGGATATAAAGTTCAAAACAAAATCATTGCTTATATTAACGAAACTATAACTGTAGAATATATTTAGTATGTACGGAAAAATAAAAGAACATTTACAACAGGAGTTGGAACAGATAAAGGAAGACGGTCTTTACAAAAAAGAACGCATTATCGTTTCTCCCCAGGACGCCGTTATAAAAATTTCGACCGGCGAAGAAGTGATTAACTTTTGTGCCAATAATTACTTAGGGCTATCCTCGCATCCAGACGTCATACAGGCGGCCAAGGATACCATGGACACACATGGATTTGGAATGTCCTCCGTAAGGTTTATCTGTGGCACCCAGGACATTCATAAAGAACTGGAGCGAAAAATTGCGCAATTCTATGGTACAGAAGATACCATATTATATGCAGCGGCCTTTGATGCTAACGGTGGAGTATTTGAACCGCTACTGGGCCCAGAAGATGCCATAATATCCGATTCATTAAACCATGCGTCCATAATTGACGGGGTGAGACTGTGTAAAGCTCAAAGGTACCGATACGCCAATAGTGATATGGATGACCTTGAAAAACAGCTAAAAAAAGCCAACGAGAATGAAGCTCGATTTAAAATAATTGTCACGGATGGTGTTTTCTCCATGGACGGTCTGGTAGCACCATTGGACAAGATATGTGATTTGGCCGAAGCATATGATGCAATGGTTATGATTGATGAGTGCCACGCTACCGGCTTTATAGGTCCAAAAGGTATCGGGACTTTAGAGGAAAAAAATGTCTTGGGAAGAATCGATATCATAACGGGCACCTTAGGAAAGGCATTGGGCGGTGCCATGGGCGGGTACACCACAGGTAAAAAGGAAATTATCGAAATCTTAAGACAACGTTCAAGACCTTACTTGTTTTCAAATTCCTTGGCACCGGCAATTGTTGGGGCCTCTATTAAGGTATTTGACATGTTGGCCAACGATACTTCCCTGCGCGACAAGTTGCAATCAAACACCGAGTATTTCAAGGCCGGAATGAAAAAAGCCGGGTTTGATATTATTGATGGGGATTCGGCTATTGTTCCGGTAATGCTCTATGATGCGAAGCTCTCTCAAGAAATGGCAGAAAAACTATTGGAAGAGGGTATTTATGTAATAGGTTTCTTTTACCCCGTTGTTCCAAAAGGAAAGGCAAGAATAAGAGTACAGCTATCCGCTGCTCATGAGAAAAGGCATTTAGATGCTGCAATTAATGCCTTTATTAAAGTTGGAAAGGAGTTGAATATCGTTTAAATGCGCATTTTATACTATTAAATGAGTTAAAAAAACAGGAAATTGATTTTGTTAATAATATTTAACAACTTACATTTGCAGCTAATAAACACTTAAAACTTAAAATTTTGAACATGAAACATCTTAGCAAATTATTGGTTGTTGTCCTACTTGTTGTAGGTTTTAACAACGTACAAGCGCAAGACGAGAATAATCCTTGGCAAGTGCAGTTCGGTGCTAACGCCATCGATGTATACCCTACTGGGGACGTTAGTTCTTTTGGGAATGAATTCTTCAATGTAAACGATCACTGGAACATTCTTCCTTCTATTTCTTATGTAGGGGTATCTAAAAGTGTTGGCGATGGTTTTTCCATAGGGGCTAGAGGTTCCTTAAACAAAATCAGCAAATTGGGCGACGTTAGCGTTGATGATCTATCTCATTATGCTATAGATGGTACAATAAAATATAACCTAACTAAAGAAACCGTAATCCAACCTTTCATTGAAGTAGGTGGTGGTTATACTTGGGTTGATGAAATTGGTGCAGGTACCGTAAACGGTGGTTTGGGTATTAACCTCTGGTTTACTGAAAACCTTGGACTTACTCTACAATCTACTTACAAGCACGCTTTCGAAGATTATGGTGTAAAACATTTTCAACACTTAGCTGGTATCTCGGTTAAATTTGGTGGTACCGATACTGACGGTGACGGTATTTATGACAAAGATGATGCTTGTCCAGAAGTTGCTGGTCTAGAGGCGTTCAACGGATGTCCAGATGCTGACGGTGATGGTATCGAAGATAGCAAGGATAGCTGTCCTAACGAAGCTGGTTCTAAAGAAATGAACGGATGTCCAGATGCTGACGGTGATGGCGTTGCCGATAAAGATGATGCTTGTCCAAACGAAGCTGGTCTAGCTGCTTTAGCTGGTTGTCCAGATGCAGATAGCGATGGTGTTGCCGATAAAGATGACGAGTGTCCAAACGAAGCTGGTCCATCTGAAAACAATGGTTGTCCATGGCCTGATACTGACGGTGATGGTGTTCTTGACAAAGACGATCAATGTCCAGATGTTGCTGGTACAGTTGCTAACGCTGGATGTCCAGAGGTTACTGAAGAAGTTCAAAAGCAATTGAACGACTACGCTAGAACTATTTTGTTCGACACAGGTAAGTCTACTATCAAAGCTGAGTCTACTTCCGTAATGGTTGATATCATCCAAATCTTGAATGAATATCCTAATGCTAAATTTACTGTTGAAGGACACACTGATAGTGTTGGTAGTGCTAAATTGAACCAAAGTCTTTCCGAGTCAAGAGCTCTTTCAGTAAAAGAATTCTTGGTTGATAAAGGAATCGAAGAGTTCAGATTGTCAGCTATTGGATATGGTAAAGACAAGCCTATCGCTACAAACAACACAAGAGCTGGTAGAGCACAAAACAGAAGGGTAGAAATTAACTTAGTAAAATAAGTTTACCTTATATAAACATTAAGTGTTTTAATATTCAAAAAGCTCCGCATAATGCGGAGCTTTTTTATTTTTACATATATGGTAAGTTTTTTGGAAGATGTCATTAAAGAGCTATACAACGATCAAGTTGATATAGGAAAAAGTATATACGTGCTTCCAAGTAAGAGAGCTGGAACCTTTCTAAAAAAAGTACTCTCAAAAAAAGTAGGTAAAACAATGATCTCACCGGACATATACAGCATAGAGGAGTTCGTTGAAAAAATATCCGGTTTATCCTATGCTACCCAAACACAACAATTATTTGAATTATATAAATCCTATCTGCAAGTTGGTACTTATGAAAAAGAATCATTTGAATCCTTTTTAAGTTGGGGGCAAACCCTAATTCAGGACATTAATGAAATAGATAGGTATCTTGTAGATGCCTCTTCCCTATTATCAGGGTTAGCGGCCATACAAGAAGTTAACCATTGGTCCCACGGAGATAAAAAAACCTCCTTAATGAAGAATTATCTTCACTTCTGGAATCAATTGTACCATATTTACATTGCGTTTAATTCTAATCTTTTAAAAAATAATCTTGGGCATCAAGGTTTGGTATACAGAAAAGCCTCCGAAAAGATTCAAGAGTATATTGATTTAGAAAAAAGAGTACATGTATTTATTGGATTCAATGCTCTAAACACCTCAGAAAGTACCATTATACAAGCCATTCTGAATGATTCTATTTCAAAAATATATTGGGACCTTGACGAATACTTTCTCAAGGACCAGCTTCACGATGCCGGACTTTTCATAAGGAAACACAAAACTTCTTGGAAACATTTCGAAGCAAATCCAATCAAAGGTATTAGCCAACATTACAACCAAAATAAGGATCTTAGGGTTATAGGTACTCCAAAAAACATCGCACAAACCAAATTTGTGGGCGACCTAATAGAAAATATCCAAAAAGAAAATCCAGGTCAATTGAAAGATACGGCTATTATACTGGGTGATGAAAGTTTGTTGAATCCATTATTGAATAGCCTTCCAAATACCATTACCTCGGTAAACATAACCATGGGGCAAAAATTGGAACTATCTGGGATAGCCACATTTTTCTTGGGCTTTATTGAATTACACATTGCCAAAAGCAATAGAGGTTGGTTTTATAAGGATTTCACAGCATTTGTACATAACCCATTTACCGCAATGCTGTTGAAACAATACAATATTAATGCTGGTGAATTGATTTCCCACATATTTTTAAAGAATTGGGTCTATATATCAAACAAGGAGCTATCAAGATTCCCTGAAGCCAACCAGGAAGCAATCTCAAGGCTGTTTTTCAACTACGAAACACCTACTCAATTTGTTGAAAAGTGTTCGACATTGATACAGATTTTAAAAATAATCTTGGAAAAAGAAAATAATTATTTGGCTCTTGAACAGCTTTATAAAATTCATACGCTTTTTAATCAGATAAAGGAATTGACCCATGAATTTGAATATTTAAATTCCCTTAAGGGCCTAAAGGTTTTATTTCGTCAGTTGATTGCATCGGAGACAATGGATTTTCAAGGAGATCCCTTGGAAGGTCTCCAAATTATGGGGATGTTGGAAAGTAGGAACCTTGATTTTGAAACGGTAATCCTCACTTCCGTTAACGAAGGAATTTTACCCTCAGGTAAATCCAACAACTCCTTTATTCCCTTCGATTTGAAGATAGAATTCGGATTACCTACTTATAAGGAGAAAGATGCTGTTTATACCTATCATTTTTACAGGTTGATGCAACGTGCCAAAAATATATATCTCATTTATAATACCGAACCCGATGTACTTGAAGGTGGGGAAAAAAGTAGACTTATTACCCAAATTCTAACAGATGAAAATAGGACCGATGTTATTGAGAAAATTGCGACTCCTAAAATTCAAGACATAACCATTTCCCAAAAAATTGTGGATAAGAGTCCCAGTCTTATGGAACTGTTATACAGCTATGCCCACAACGGTTTTTCTCCTAGCTCCTTAAGTAATTATATTAGAAACCCCATAGATTTTTACAAACAAAACCTTTTAGGTATTCAGGATACAGAGGAAGTGGAGGAAAATATAGCGGCCAACACTATGGGAACCATTATCCACGATACGCTTGAAGAACTCTATACTCCCTTTATGGATAAGGAAATTGATAGAAACCAACTTATAAAGGCAAAGGAATCCGTTGAATCTTTAGTCCATAAAAACTTTCAAAAAACATATCTTGATGGTGCCTATGACAGCGGTAAAAACCTAATTGTTTTTAACGTAGTCATTAGATATATCCATGATTTTTTGGATAAGGAAATTATGGAGTTACTACATCACAATGTCAAAATAATTGGATTGGAGAAAAAGCTTAATGTACAGGTATCTCTTCCCAACGTCAACAGAAACGTGGTTCTTAAAGGAAAACTTGACCGTATCGATGTATTTGATGGAATCATCAGAATTATAGACTACAAAACCGGTAAAGTGGAGAAAAGGCACCTGGAAATAGTTGACTGGGAAAATCTCATAGCATCCCAAGATTACAGCAAGGCTTTTCAATTACTCTGTTATTCCTATATGTTCCTCAGTGATAACACTATTGAAAATATAAACGCCGGAATATTCAGTATAAAAAATTTGAAAGAGGGATTAATATTATTTTCTAAAAAATCATCCCCCAGGGATACAAAAAAGAACCCGATTATTAATAAAGAGGTTGTTCTGGAATTTGAAAAATTACTCCATAAATTAATTGAAGAAATTCTAAACCCAAAAATACCCTTTATAGAAAAAGAAGTGTGAATTACTTTTTATCCGGTCTAGTTGGTCTCACCTCAATTTTACTGGGCAGTGTTCTTGAGTGCATTTTTAGAAGATCCAATACAAGTTGCCCGATATCCTCTGGCTGTATCTTCCATGCATCAGAATCATCGGGAACATGATTATTGAAATGGGTTGCAACAGATCCGGGCATAATGGTGGTTACCTTCACATCATACTTGCGCAAATCCAGCATAGCGGCTTGGGTAAAACCAACTACCCCAAATTTAGAGGCATTGTAACCCGCCCCCGATGGGAAAAAATTGGTACCCGCCAAACTGGCCAAGGTCATGTAGTATCCTTTCGATTTTTTAAGTTCTTCAATGGAAGCCTTTAAAGTATGGAACACGCCGTTTAAGTTGGTATCTATCATTTGATGCCACTGAACCTCGGTCATTTCATCAATTGGCGCAAAATTACCCACTCCGGCGTTAGCCAAAACTACATCCAGTTGTCCCCATTTAGCAGCGATTTGGTTAACAGCGTTCATTTCATCCTCGATTTTACTAACATCGGATACTACACCCATGGCGTTCTCATCGTTCAAACTCTTAAGTCCTTCTTGTATACTGGCATCCGACCTTCCGCTGATAACCACTTTCATTCCATTGTCCAACAGGGTTTTGGCAACCCCTAACCCTATTCCCTTCGTTCCACCGGTTATGTAGGCCACTTTATCTTTTAAGTTCTCCATTTTTAATTTTTTACAAAATTATTAATCCATGTCCAATAAAGTAGCGGATATGCTTAAAGATTTAACGGTTTTGATTTACTATATTTAAAAGTTTTAAATAAAAAAGAAATGAACAAAATTGTACTTTGGTCCATAACGGCTGCCCTTGCAGGGTTTTTATTTGGTTTTGATACTGTTGTAATTTCTGGTGCTGACAAAAAATTACAACTACTTTGGGATAGCTCGGACTCTTTCCACGGTTGGGTGGTAATTTCAAGTGCCCTTTGGGGTACGGTCCTAGGGGCAATCTTTGCAGGGATTCCAACGGATAAATGGGGAAGAAAAAATACCCTTATAGCCATAGGGTTATTGTACAGTATATCGGCAATTGGATCCGCATTGTCCAATGATCCTATAACCTTTGCCTTTTTTAGGTTCATAGGAGGAATTGGTGTTGGGGTTTCCACGATTGCGGCCCCTGCCTATATTTCAGAAATCTCACCGGCAAACAAAAGAGGCAAGCTCGTCGGCTTTTATCAGTTTAGTCTTGTCTTCGGAATACTAATTGCATTTTTGTCAAACTTCTTATTAAGTGGAATCGGTGAGAACGATTGGCGATGGATGGTAGGCGTAGAGGCATTCCCTGCTATTATATACACAATATTTATATTGTCCGTCCCCAAGAGTCCAAGATGGTTATTGATGAAGGGCAAAACGGAGGAAGCAGGGAAAATACTTCAAATTATAAACCCCAACAGAAGCGTAGCCGATATGATTGAGGAAATTCAAAAAAATAATGTGAGGCCCGAAAGTCATGAACATATTTTCATGAAAAAATATCGATTCCCGCTAATTCTAGCTTTTCTTATTGCCTTTTTTAATCAAACCTCTGGAATTAATGCATTTTTATATTACGCCCCTAGAATATTCGAGGAAGCCGGCCTTGGTGAAAGCACGGCGCTTCTCAGCAGTGTTGGGATAGGAGTGACCAATATGATATTTACATTGATAGGCATTAACCTTATTGATCGTTTGGGACGAAGGCAATTGATGTACATTGGTTCCATTGGCTATATAATTTCCCTTTCATTAGTGGCCTGTGCCTTTTTCTTTAAATGGGAAGGCATGGCGGTTCCCATGTTCCTTTTCATTTTTATAGCTTCCCATGCCATTGGCCAAGGAACCATCATCTGGGTTTTCATTTCGGAGATTTTTCCCAATCATTTGAGGGGAAGTGGTCAGTCCTTTGGATCTTCCGTACATTGGATTTTGGCGGCATCAATTCCGGCGGCAGTACCATTCCTTTTCTCCAGTATAGGTGCAGGAACGGTATTTGCCTTTTTCGCTTTTATGATGGTTTTACAGCTCCTTTTCGTACGATTCATGATGCCGGAAACAAAAGGCATTTCCTTGGAGGAATTAAGCAAGATCATTATCGCAAAAAAATGAGGTCAGAATTTCTGAAAATCTAGGAGAAAAGGTTATTTAAGCACAGTTTGAAACGTTTTAAGAAAGAAAAATACGATGATCTTGGTCTTGATACCAAATCTCCTTCCAATGGGTATAGGGCTCTTAACAAAGACGGTACGTTTAACGTTAGAAAAGAGAATGTATCCTTTTTTGAGAGGATGAATATTTTCCATTCCGTGGTTTCCATGCCATGGCTTCAATTCTTCCTGATTCTTGGACTAGGGTATTTCATCATTAATATTGTATTTGCTTCCCTTTACCTAATTATTGGTACAGAGCATCTCACCGGGATATATGGGACCACCAAAATAGACCAGTTCATAGAGGCCTTCTTTTTTAGTGCCCAGACCATTACCACCTTAGGTTATGGTCAAATAGCCCCATTGAACTTGGCCGCCAATATTGTCGCAGCTACAGAATCGCTTTTGGGCCTGCTTTTGTTTGCTCTGGCAACAGGTCTTATGTATGGTAGATTTTCCAAACCCTTTGCTACCATTAAATATAGTACCGTAGCTGTTATTGCCCCATATAACGAGATCAACGGATTCATGTTTAGGGTAGTCAATCCAAAGAGCAATCAATTATTGGAGGTTGAAGTGAACGTAAACCTTTCCATAAAAAGAGAAAATTCGGATTTACGTGATTTCTACTCTTTGGAGCTAGAACGTTCTAAGGTTGTTTTCTTTCCGACCATGTGGACGATTGTGCATCCTATTTCGCAAAATAGTCCCATATATGGGCTGAAAAAGGAGAATCTTCTTGAAAAAGATGCTGAATTTATTGTGGTTATAAAAGCATTCGATGAGTCCTTTTCCCAATCGGTCTACTCCCGTTCCTCCTATAAGGCTGAAGAAATTAAGTGGGGAGAGAAGTTCGCTTATCTAGCAAAAAGGGATGAATCGGGAATATCCATAGACGTTGGTAGAATTGACGAAACCTTTGCGGTGGATTTGAATTGATTCATTTTTATTTAAAACAAAAAAAGCCACACGATTGTGTAGCTTTTGTGGAGAATACCGGATTCGAACCGGTGACCTCTTGCCTGCCAGGCAAGCGCTCTAGCCAACTGAGCTAATCCCCCTTTTTTAGGCGAGGCAAAGGAAATACTTTTTCACAACCTATCAAAATCCATCTTAATCTTTCTTTGTGCTCAAGATCAATACCGGAATGGGAACAGAGAACTCCGATTTTAAAATTGTGCTTTTCTCCCAAAGCTTTTTAAAGAAGCCCCGTTTTCTTCTAAAGACACACAGTAGTTCTGGGTGTTTGGATTGAAAATGCTCCAATACCCCTAAATACGTTGTTGCATTTTCTGTTATGGTCAGCTGTGAGCTAATGTCCAATAATGCCGTGTTTATTTTTAGATCATCATCAGAGTAGCCGGGAGTTTTAACCAGCAATAAGTTAACCTCTGTCCTATGCTTTTCAGCAATAGTTATCAATGGATTTAAAATTCTCTTACGCTTAAGTATCCCTGATTTAAAGGCAACTAAAATATTATGAAAAGGTTTATATGAAGTGCCCTTAGGAACTACAAGAGTTGGTATATTGGTCTGTTTTACAATTTTTCCGGAAGTATACCCTAGATACACTTCCTCTTGAATATCGTTACTTCTAGGGGCCAGTATAATCAAGTCTATGCCCAATTCCTTGTCTATTTCTTTAAGACCATCCACCAACTCACCCTTGTAGGAAGCTATTTTAATCTCAATATTCTTGGAGTCGATTTGACCGATTACACCCTTTAATCGTTCTTTTCCGCTTTCCGCTACCTTTTCGGTAACATTGGCCAACGTTCCCGCTTTTGAGGTGATATTAAAAACTTCCATCACATAGACCTGCGCACCAAAATCGGTTGCAAAGTCTACGGCATATTGTAAGGTTTCTGTAGCGTCCGGTGATGTGCCTATGGGAACAAGGATATTCTTCATGGTTGTTTTATTGTTTATTCCTCTAAATTTACAATTTTAATAAATCGTTTTATGATTCAACGTGCAAAGATATCCGAAATTCCTGAGATTCTTTCAATGACAAACGCATGTAGAATAAACATGGAGTCCAAAAATATTTTTCAATGGACGGAAGAGTATCCTTCTAAGGAAGAATTTCTGATGGATATTAAAAGAAAAGAATTATATGTACTTAAAAGGGAGCATACTCTTATTGGATCTATAGTCATTTCTACCCTTATGGATGATGAGTATAAAAACGTTGCTTGGCTAACATCGAACGCCAAAAACCTTTATATCCATAGGTTGGCCATTCATCCGGATTATCAAGGGAAAGGATATGCCCAACAACTAATGGATTTTGCAGAAAATTTTGCCAAACAAAATGATTTCATTTCGATACGTTTGGACACATTTAGCCAAAACAGCCGAAACCAAAGGTTTTACGAGGCAAGAGGATATAGAAAATTGGAGGATATTTACTTTCCAAATCAGAGCAGCTATTCCTTTCATTGTTATGAACTTATAGTATAACACCATTTTGAAATCTACAGTTACCTTAAAACGAATCAATAGCCTGGCCATACCCGCCACCGTTGCGGGAATCGCAGAGCCCTTACTTTCCATAACGGATACGGCCATCGTAGGCAATATACCGGTGGACGGACTCGAATCCTTAGCTGCAGCCGGAATCGTGGGCTCTTTTTTATCGATGCTCATTTGGGTCTTGGGACAGACAAGAAGTGCCATATCGGCAATAATCTCACAATATTTGGGAGCTGGGAGATTGGAAGAGGTCAAGACATTGCCTGCGCAAGCTATCTTTCTAAATATAGCCCTGAGTCTTTTGATTTTATTGTCCACGGTTTTCGTTATCCGAGAGATTTTTGAACTTTTAAATGCCTCCGGGAAAATTTTGGAGTATTGTATCAGCTATTACTCCATTAGGGTATGGGGCTTTCCCCTTACCCTGTTCGTGTTTGCGGTCATGGGCATCTTTAGGGGGCTTCAAAACACCTATTGGCCCATGGTCATTGCGATAACTGGAGCCGTACTTAATGTAGTTTTGGATTTCATTTTGGTCTATGGAATAGAAGGCATTATAGCACCTATGTATTTAGAAGGTGCAGCTTGGGCAAGCCTAATTTCACAGACTGTTATGGCGATTATGGCCTTGTGGTTATTATGGAAAAAAACGGAAATCAGCTTGGTACTAAAATTCCCTATCCACCATGAACTTGGGCGTTTGGTGGTTATGAGCCTGAATCTCTTTGTTAGGGCCTTGGCACTAAACACGGCTTTAATTCTAGCAGTTAGGGAAGCCACTGCATTAGGGGACAAATACATTGGGGCCCATACCATAGCGATAAACCTATGGCTTTTCTCCGCCTTCTTTATCGACGGATATGGGGCCGCTGGAAACATTATGGGGGGCAGGCTTCTGGGTGAAAAAAACTATGATGATCTATGGTTGCTGGCGAAAAAAATAGTAACATACGGATTTTACGTGAGCATAACCCTCATGGCGGTCTCCTTCTTCTTTTATAAACCCATTGGCCGATTATTTTCCAATGAGGATTTAGTGCTGAATACTTTCTATGGTGTATTTTACATTATCATATTGGGCCTTCCCATTAATACCGTCGCCTTTGTTTTGGATGGTGTTTTTAAAGGATTGGGGGAAATGAAGTATTTGCGCAACACGCTTCTTGTGGCCACTTTCTTGGGATTTGTACCCATTTTGTTTTTAAGCCGATACTTTGATTGGGGACTTACAGGAGTTTGGATTGCCTTTACCGTTTGGATGTTTATCCGTGGAGCCGCTCTAGTACTTAAATTCAGGTTAAAGTTTCGGCCACTTTTACAAAACGCTTAATTTTGACATAAATAACAGATGATGGGAACCGATAGGGAAAACGGAAGTCTTTATACCAGTATTAATGGGTACGTGGCTACCGTAGAGTTTGGGCATCCGGCAAGTAATTCTTTTGTTTCTGAATTGTTGGACCGGCTAGCCAAGGAATTCAACAAACTATCCGAAAATAAGGATGTACATGTTATTCTGTTGAAGTCCGAAGGTAATAAAGCATTTTGTGCAGGAGCCTCCTTTAATGAACTAATGTCCGTTTCCAATTTGGAAGAAGGCAAGGTATTTTTTAGTGGTTTTGCCCATGTCATCAATGCCATGAGGACCTGTAAAAAAGTTATTGTAGGCCGTGTTCAGGGAAAGACCGTAGGAGGAGGGGTTGGTTTAGCGGCTGCATGCGATTATGTCTATGCACATGAAAATGCCTCGATAAAACTATCCGAATTGAGTATTGGGATTGCCCCTTTGGTGATAGAACCTGCCGTGGAACGAAAAATTGGCACAGGTGGCTTGTCCGAATTATCGCTGGCTCCTGCAGAATGGAAAACTGCCTATTGGGCCCAAGAAAAAGGGCTATACGCCAAGGTTTTCGATTCCATTTCTGAAATGGATAAAGAGCTCGATTTTTTCACGAATCAATTGGCATCCTATAATCCAGACGGTTTAGCCGAATGGAAAAAAGTACTTTGGAAAAACACGGATCACTGGGAACAGTTGTTGGTTGAACGAGCCGCCATTACAGGAGGTCTTGTTTTGTCTGACTTTACCAAAAATGCCCTTTCTAAATTTAGAAAATAGGCAATAAGACAAATCCTATCCCGTTGTTAGCTCTAAATTGATTTAAATAGATATGTTACAGTTTTTGAACGGAAATCTTATTTTTCCACTTTTAGTCCTTGTGCTTGTAGTCGTATATTTTGTGAACAGGATACGTACTAGGCGCAAATTTAAGCGCTAGGACATTACCGGGTTTTTAGCCAACCTGTAATGCTAAGTCTCTGTCGGTTGGCAGGCTTTACTTCATGTTCTATTTTTTGGCTTTCGAATATGACCGTCCTTCCCGGCATGGGATAAATGGATTTGGCAAATTCCTTTCCGTTTTCATCCTGTAGGTACAGTACCAGCTCCCCTCCATGCTCGGGCAACCAGTCATCCTCGTTTAGATAACAAACCACGGAAAGCCTTCGGCAGTCATCATTTTGAAAAGTATCCAAATGTCTTTTGTAAAACTTGCCTTCCGGATAAACGGCATAATGAAATTCCTTCCTCAAGATTCCCAAGAAACAGGTTTTGTTCAGATAGACGGAAAAATCATTGATACTCTTAAAAAATTGTCCTTGTACCTCATTAATCTTGGCTTCATCCATCCAAAGAATAAAATCACCTCGAATCTCGGATTTAATGATTTCATTGGTTCGGTTACCAATGGCTGCCTTTTTAAACTGATCTTCCTCGTATTTATTAAGCAGGTCGGCACGAAGCCCAACAACGGTTTCCGCGACGAAAAAATTATCCATAACACTATAGCCGTCCCTTAGGATGTCCTCTATAAGCTGTTCATAGACTGGATTTTCCTCAAACTCCAGTTGCTCTGCCAATCCGGCCATATCGATATGTATAAAAAGCCGACAAATGTAATTCTAAAAGAGATCGGTTTTACAAATTGAATACCTTTGTAGCTTCAACAGGAGCTTATGAGCAATATTAGGATTACCAAACAGTTCAATTTTGAAACCGGCCATGCCCTCTATGGTTACGATGGCAAATGCCGCAATGTCCATGGACATAGCTATAAGCTTTCGGTAACCGTTATCGGTAAGCCCATTACGGATACCTCCCACGTGAAACTGGGTATGGTCATTGACTTTGGTGACCTGAAAAAAATCGTAAAAGAGGAAATCGTGGATAAATTTGACCATGCCACTGTATTCAATAAAAACACGCCCCATGTTGATCTTGCCAAAGAGCTGACGGAAAGAGGGCATAATGTGATATTGGCCGAGTACCAACCCACCAGCGAAAACATGGTCATTGACTTTGCCAAAAAAATAAAATCGAGACTTCCGGATAACATTGCACTTTTCTCGCTAAAACTGCAGGAAACGGATACCTCCTTTGCGGAATGGTATGCCAGTGACAACTAAGGTTTAAACATTTCCTATCTTTATCCCTGATGACCAACATAGAACTTCCTGAAGGCAAAAAGGTTTATTTCGCAAGCGACAATCATTTAGGTGCACCGGATGCCGAATCGAGTCTACCGCGCGAAAAAAAGTTTGTAGCATGGTTGGACAAGGTAAAAGACGATGCCGGAGCCATTTTTTTGTTGGGTGACCTTTTTGATTTTTGGTTTGAATACAGGACGGTGGTTCCCAAAGGATTTACCAGAACCTTGGGTAAATTGGCAGAACTGTCAGATTCTGGCATCCCCATCTACTATTTTGTCGGAAACCATGATCTATGGATGGACGGTTATTTTGAGGAAGAATTGAATATTCCCGTTTTCCACAAACCGCAACAGTATCTCATTAACAACATTTCCTTTTTTGTTGGTCATGGTGATGGTCTTGGCCCTGATGACAAAGGATACAAGCGGATGAAAAAGTTGTTTACCAATCCAGTGGCCAAATGGTTCTTTAGGTGGCTACATCCGGACCTCGGGGTTAAGGTAGCGCAGTACTTCTCGGTAAAAAACAAATTGATTTCCGGTGATGATGACGCTAAATTTTTAGGGGAGGACAAAGAGTGGTTAGTACAATACGCCAAACGGAAATTGGAAACCCAACATTACGACCACTTTATTTTTGGACATCGGCATTTACCCTTGGAAATTACACTTTCGGAATCTTCAAAATATACCAATATCGGGGACTGGATCAACTACTTTACGTATGCCGTTTTTGATGGGCAGCACCTAGTCTTAGAGAAGTATTAAAGTCGTACTGTTTTCGCTCCAAGGGCGCAACCTTTACCCGTAATGGCATCTTAGGAGGAAAGTGAGATGGTGAAAAAAACAGTGCCCATTACAATGCTCTTATTCGTTCTTCTTTTACTATGGGTGGGTTGCACGAAGGAGGAAGAAAAAGAAATCTATAATAACTATTCCTTATATGGAAAATGGCATTTAATTAGTTATGGCGGGGGTTTCACTGGTCAATTTAGTAACTACGATAGGGAAGTTATCACTTGGACTTTTGACACCATTAACCACAAAGTTTATATCAAAAACAAAAGGAACTATTTTGGACCTAATGCAGGTATATATCCGTATGAGCTTAGAAGAAACGATAATGACCAAATTCTATACTTCAATGATTCTGTACAAGGAATACTATATATCAACGAAAGTGAATTACTTTACTCTCACGTTGGCCTTTTAGCTACCTTCAAAAGATAGATTACGCTCCTACTTTGATGAATTTTATTCCTTTTCATGCTCCTCAATATCCTTGGAAAGATCCAATTTCCTAAATGAAGGAGAGGCCAATGCCGTTAACCCAACGGTCAATAAGGTCATACTACCACCAAAAATTACAGCAGTGACCGTTCCCATGAGCTTGGCGGTAACTCCGCTTTCAAAAGCTCCAAGTTCGTTGGAAGAGCCTACGAACATTGAGTTTACGGAGGCTACCCTGCCACGCATATTATCAGGTGTTTTTAATTGTAATATCGTTTGGCGGATAATCATGGAGATACCATCTACGGCGCCACTCACAAAAAGGGCAATCACGGAAAGCCAAAAATAGGTAGACATTCCAAAGACAATAATACATATTCCAAATCCGAAGACGGCCCACAACAACTTTTTACCCGCATTTTTATGCAACGGAAATCTTGTGGATCCCAACATAGTTATGGAGGCCCCAACCGCTGGTGCAGCCCTTAGAATTCCAAACCCCTCCGATCCCACATGTAAAATATCCTGGGCAAAAATAGGTAACAAGGCCACCGCACCTCCAAAGAGTACCGCTATCATATCCAAGGTCAAAGCTCCTAAAATGGCCTTTGTATTGAAAACAAACTTTAGACCTTCCTTTAGACTTTGAAATATCGGCTCTCCAATCTTCGGATTCATTATGGGTTTTCTGGAAATTTGCAACAAGGTTATCAAAGCCAGCACGGAAAAACCGAAAATGACGCACATAGACCAATGCACCCCTATAAAACTAATGGAAAAACCGGCCAATGCGGGTCCTAAAACGGATGCCAGTTGCCAAGTGGAACTACTCCATGTGGCCGCATTTGGATAGATTTTCTTGGGCACGATAAGCGCGATAAGTGAGAAAATCGTAGGTCCCAAAAAAGCCCGCACCAAACCGCCCATAAAAACAAGGGCATAGATTCCATACAAAATGGTCTTGGTTTCCCACGTATCTTCCAAACTGGGCCAACTCAATACGAATAATCCAAAACTGATTACCGAAAAGCCCAAAATACACTTCACCAAAAGGTTCCGTTTTTCTTTCTGATCTACGATATGCCCTGCAAACAATGCCATTCCCACAGCGGGAATTACCTCCATTAAACCAATAATACCCAAGGATAAAGGGTCTTTGGTCAAGGAATAGACTTGCCATTCGATGACGATAAATTGCATGGACCATGCAAAGACCATGGCAAAACGCACTAGTAAGAAAATATTGAATTCCTTAAACCGTAAGGCTGCGTAAGGGTCAATGTTTTTGCTCATACCCTAAACCGTAATTTCTATTTTATTCCCTTCTGGGTCAAGTACCAAACTTTCGTAATATCCATCACCGGTAGTTCGTGGCTCTCCAAGGACCCGTATTCCCGACCGTTTTAATTTATCGGTCAGGAAATCCACTTTTTCCTTGGAACCAACGGAAATCGCAAAGTGTATCAACCCTAAGGATTCCTCTATCACATCGTGTTTCAATATTTTCTCAGATACATCAGGTCGATGCATTAACTCCAATCTTGGACCGTCATGAAAACTCAAAAAATAGGATGAAAAACCTTTTCTTTCATTAACATATTTGTTCCCAGAAGTAGCTCCGAAAAAATCCTTATAAAAATTTCGCATACGCTCAAGATCCCTTACCCAAATGGCCAAATGTTCTATCCTCATTGAATATCACGAAGTTTAAGTTGTAAACTAATGTTTCCCTGCCACTCGTTCTCATCGATGGAAAATACCGCATTAAAAGGTCTTCTACTGGTAACTTTTGAAAGTTTATCCCCTAAATTAAACCCGATCCCATCAATCTTATGGCTACCCTCTTGCGTAACCGAAACCTTTAAATGTGCCCCTTCTTGTCCTACTGTTCTCGCATATCCTGTGTCCGTTAATTTTTCAGCCATAAATACAGGAGCCATGTTGCCGGGACCAAAAGGTGCAAACTGTTTCAAAATGCGCATGAGTTTAGGAGTGATGTCCTTTAATTCAATTTTGGCGTCCACCGTAATCTCCGGAGTTAATAAGGTCGGGTCTATGGTATCCTTGACCACTTGTTCAAATTGTTCCTTAAAAACTTCATACTGTCCCTCCAAGAGGGTAAGCCCCGCAGCATATTTATGCCCCCCGAATTGCTCGATACAATCCGAACAACGTTCCAAGGCATTGTACACATCAAACCCTTTTACGGATCGGGCCGAGGCCGCCAATTTATCACCGCTTTTTGTAAAAACCAAGGTTGGCCTATAATAGGTTTCGGTCAATCGCGAAGCTACAATTCCAATAACCCCTTTATGCCAATCTTCCCGAAATACTACAGAAGTAAAACAATCCTCTTCCTTATTTTCCTGAATTTGCAATAACGCCTCCTCGGTTATTTCCTGATCCAATCCTCTTCTATCCGTATTAAATTTTTCAATCTCTGCGGCAAATCCCATGGCAATTGACACATCTTTTTCCATAAGTAGATTTACCGCATATTGACCATGTTCCATACGCCCGGCGGCATTAATCCTAGGGGCAATGATAAAAACAACATCGGTAATGGTAAGCGTTGTCTTTTTTACCTGTTGAATTATCGCTTTAAAGCCGGCTCGCGGACTTTGGTTGATAACCTGCAAGCCGTAAAATGCCAGTATTCGATTCTCTCCAGTTATCGGAACGATATCCGCGCCTATGGCAGTAGCCACTAAATCAAGATAAAACACTAAATCATCTATAGTTTCCCCTCGTCGGGAACCTAAGGCCTGTACAAGTTTAAATCCTACCC
The DNA here is from genome assembly GCF_002269385.1 of Maribacter cobaltidurans. Lineage (NCBI taxonomy): Bacteria > Pseudomonadati > Bacteroidota > Flavobacteriia > Flavobacteriales > Flavobacteriaceae > Maribacter > Maribacter cobaltidurans. The sequence goes on along the minus strand of NZ_CP022957.1, from coordinate 2,025,046 downwards.
CGCAGCCACAAAGTTCATCATAAGGATAGGTACAGTCCTCTCTTTTGGGGTCTAATACCGCAACCGCCGGGGGTAAAACCGAATCCGGTCTATGGTGGTCACAGATGATAAAATCGATTCCTTTTTTGGAGGCATATTCAACCTTTTCAATAGCCTTGATGCCACAATCCAAGGCAATGATCAAGCTAAACCCATTATCCTCGGCGAAGTCGATACCCTTATAGGAAACCCCATAACCCTCGTCGTATCTGTCAGGAATATAGGTGGCCACATTGGGATAATAGGAAAGTAGATAAGACGAGACAAGCGCCACGGCCGTAGTACCGTCCACATCATAATCCCCATAAATTAAAATATTCTCGCTTTCGGAAATGGCCTTTTCTATTCTTGAAACGGCCAAATCCATATCCTTCATCAAAAAAGAATCGTGTAAATCCTCCAATTGCGGGCGAAAAAATTTTTTGGCCTCCTCAAACGTGGAAATTCCGCGCTGAAGCAATAAATGTGCGACAATATCATCCACACCCAAGGCATCGGCTAAAGAGTCGATTTTAGATTGTTCGGGTTTTGGTTTTATTGTCCAGCGCATTTTCTAAAGTTCAAGTTCAAACTCAAATTCAATCGGGTCTTGTCATTGTTTTTTGTTCTTGATAATAGTAGCAATAATTCTTACAAGTTGCTCTACTTCGTTCAACAATTTACTTCTCATGGAGTTGCCTACATATTTCACCCTGTCCAAGATTCTTAAATTAACTCGGGATTCCTTCAATTCTTTTAGAGTAATCGAGACCTTGTTGATATAATCTTTATCTGAGTTTGTTCCCTGTGCTTCGCCAAAATTCAATGCAGAACTACCACCAGGTCTCAACAGTTGGTTACCATAATATTGACCTGTCATATCTGAGGGCATATCTTTGCAGAAGAAAACGATATCCGCCGCAAAACATACGAGTCTATCCTCCAAATCAAACTTTTTATCGGAATTCATGTAAATTCAGTTGGGCTTGAACTTGAATTTTGCACTTGATATTTAACTATGGTGAAATATAGTTTTAATATCCAATACAGCAAACCTCCGGAACATCTCCATCACTCCGCAATATTTTTCTACAGAAAGATCTACCGCGCGTTGTAACTTTTTCTCATCCAGATTGGGTCCATGAAAATGGTATTCAATTAGGACCTTGTCATAGTATTTGGGATGTTCGTCCGTAAGATTGGCGATGGTTTCGATGTGAAAATCGATTACCTCCAGTTTCATTTTTTTGATAAGTGCGGCAACATCCAAGCCCGAACACCCCGCCAATCCGGATAGCATAAGAGCTTTGGGTCTTACCCCACTACCGTCGCCACCGTCTTCCTTGGCGATATCTATCCGTATAGTTTGCCCTGAGGGATTATTGCTCTCAAAGGCCATGTTTCCCAACCACTTGGTGGTAATATGATTTGTAGTACCCATAATATTTTGTTTCTTGTGGAATACAAAAATACCATAATTATGGTCTAAAACGTATCCTATGGCACTTGTAAATCCCCTTGATCCCAACCATGACCCGGAAACCAAAAAACTAGCGGAGTTTTTCAATGAAACCCTAGGATTTTGCCCTAATTCCGTTTTGACTATGCAGCACCGGCCTGCCATATCCAAAGCGTTCATCAATCTCAATAAAGCCGTCATGGCCAATGAGGGCAGGGTCACTTCGGCATTAAAAAGAATGATTGCCTGGGTAAGTAGTAATGCAACAGGATGCCGTTATTGCCAGGCCCATGCCATTAGGGCTGCCGAACGTTATGGCGCAGAACAGGAACAACTGGACAATATATGGGAATACCGTACCCATCCCGCTTTCTCCGATGCAGAACGGGCCGCATTGGATTTTTCCCTACAGGCTTCCCAAGTGCCCAATACCGTGGATGCCGAAATAAAGGAACGGCTTTACAAATATTGGGACGAAGGTGAAATTGTGGAAATGCTGGGTGTGATTTCACTTTTTGGCTACCTCAACCGTTGGAATGACTCTATGGGGACTTCGATAGAAAATGGAGCCGTGGAAAGTGCCGACCAATATTTGGGCAAACATGGTTGGGAGAAGGGTAAGCATGACGGCTCTCGGTATTAGTTGTTGGTTGTTGGTTGTTGGTTGTTGGTTGTTGGTTGTTGGTTGTTGGTTGTTGGTTGTTGGTTGTTGGTTGTTGGTTGTTGGTTGTTGGTTGTTGGTTGTTGGTTGTTGGTTGTTGGTTGTTGGTTGTTGGTTGTTGGTTGTTGGTTGTTGGTTGTTGGTAAAAAAATGATTTTTCCGTCACTTCGAGCGCAGTCGAGAAGTCTTAATCATATTATTACTCAGATAAAACTAATGTAGTTGTTTAAAGAAAAAATAACCTTGCTTTTTAGTGAGGTTTTTTCTTTTCTGGAAAATGACTTTGCAGCTATTATATCATAATATGAATAGGGTGGTTTTTTTTGTTCTTTTTTTTTGAAACCCGATATCATTTGCTTTACAGCGAAAAGTCTATAAATTTTTTTAAGACTTTAAAACATAAGTTTGTTTTTGAAGAAATATTCTAACAAAGATTGTTTCAAAACTCAAACTAGTGGAGAAATGTATTTCACAAATTAAAAAATGTTAAAGGATTTAAAGCTCATTGAAAAATGTAGGGTGGTTTTTTTTGTTCTTTTTTTGGCCAAGACTAATAAATAACTTGCTCGGAAATGGTTCAAAAGGATGTGTCCTTTTAAATGGTAGACAAAAATTATAGCTTGAAACCGCCTAACTGAAAATTTATAACGCTTGAGCAAAAACGACACTATTTATATTAAAATAATCATGAACAAAAATCTATTAGCGGTCTTAATCTTTGTACTGGTTCTGGTAGTTTGCTTCTGGGCAATGCCGAACATGAAAATCGATACCATAGGAGACTTCTTTGAGAAGATCATAAAACCTGTATCAATACCCTTATCCGCTCTAATCGCCGTACGGCACGGGATTGTAAAATACATCGAAAGGAAGAATGGAAATAAAAAGGAACAAGATTATCTTTAAACCACTTTCTTTCAAATTTTTAAGTGAAAGACCGAAAAAGTGAGCCGTAACTAGATATTTTGTATGAATTTTACCCATTCACCACAAAAGCCCTAAACAACCATATCGTCAACATTCCCCAAAAGGTACTGGTAGCCATGCTTAAAATGGCCAATACTATGGCATGGGGCATCCATTTGAGATTATAAGCCGCCGTAACCGCAGGTGCCGTGGCAATACCTCCCACGTTGGCCATACTGGCGATAGGCACCCAGGCCATGTTTACGTTCAACAATTTGGCCACCAAGACCATAAAAATAAAATGGCCCAAAAGCCACACACATAAAAACCCGAAAAAAGGAAGATTAAAACCTAGTGTGGCGATTTGCAATTTCAATCCCAATACCGCCATCACCACGATAATCAAGATTCCCCCAGCCTTTAGGGCGAATCCAAAGTTCCATTTCGGTATAAAATTGCTCAACCCCAACCCTATAAAGGAAAGTAGCACCACTTTTACAATGAAGCTGTCAATAAGGTAATTGCTTACAACCACAATGATAAGTAGCACCAAGGCACACAGCCATGGTTTCCATTTGCTTCCTTTTTCCAAACGGATATCCTCTGGAATGGCAACATCCGATACCCGAAACCTTCTATTTAACCAATCACTTTTTTTAATGGTTTGGAACATGAGAATCGTCCAAACGTTCACCAAAATATTATCCATCACCAAAACGGTCAAAAAGATATTCTCCGGGCATTCCACTAATTCCTTCAATACGAGCTGACTCGTACTTCCCCCAATCCAACTGCCGACAATTGGCGGTATGCCCATCCAATAGTTTTCCGTTACCAAGGTTTTTGAAATCAAATCGGTGTCAGAAAAAAGTAGCATAAGGACTATAGGAAAAAGAGCAATAAAAAAGGAGCCTGCCAGAAAAACTAATATCGGCTTATAGCCTATGGGCTTCAACTGACCCAGGGATAAACTGCTCATCACGGCGATGATGGCCAAGGGAATAAAGTAATTCCTACTAAAGTCGTGAATATCGGCCTGTGAATAGTCTACCTTGAAGACATACGAAATAACGGCAGGAATAATGTAAGCGAGTAAAATGGCAGGAACCCAATCGAACAAGGATTTTATATGCCTATTTTCCCATCGGTCCAAAAAATAGACCACAATCACGGTAAACCCAGAAATGAACCATGGCGTTAACATGGTCCCAATTTAAGTTATTTATAGGTTTATATATTGATATTCAAATACAACATCACCCTGTTTTTCACCTCCACTTTACCATTATTTAAATCTTGGGCAATAGGCAACATACCGGAAACTCCCAAGGCAAACCTATTGTAATTGGCCTCGAGCCCCAGTCGGCCAAAGTAAACTTCCCCGCCCGTATCGTTAACCACCAAACCAAACTCCTTGTTCTTATCAAAATACTCCGCTCCAAGACCCAGTTGCGGGGTAAACGACCAAGTATCCGATAGGTAATAGGTCTTAAAACTATTGACGGCCAAGTTCCACTGATTCCCAAATAGGTATGAAACACTATTTTCGGTTTTTATGGTATAGTTTACAAGTGCGGAAATCCCACAATTTCTGTGGGTAAGCCCATAGTTAGCGGCTAAAATATAATCCCAGCTACCTGTTCCCAACTGAAAACTGGGATTGATGCTGCCTTCCAGGTTTTCTTCGTTAAAGCTACCTGTTGGAAGCTTCACTCCACCCCCCAACTGCAAAATATGTTTTGGTTTTATGGAAATGATGCTGTCCGGAGTAGGGGCTATAACTTGATAAAAGGCCAGTAAGGTAGCATCCCCAATTCCCTTGATTTCTTGCTCGGTATTGTCCGAAAATCTTCTATTGTGGGCATGGTAGGGAACCAAGGCATTGACCAAAAACCTATTCCCTATTGGAAATTTGCCCCAAACCTGAACGGTATTGAAGTTTTCGTTAATCCACGGTGAATTATCAAAAATCCCATCACGCGAACGATATTTTTGGCCAATATACCTAAGTCCTATAAAGTTGTTGTTCAATCCCGTTCCAAAACCCATGCTGCCGCCATTGCCACCGCAGCCGCAAGTATCACAAAAATCCTCAAACATTGTGCCCGTCCAAATACAGGATTCCGGGAGCAGCTTATCATCATTGGCATTTACAAATACAGTGGTTGCCAGGGACAAAACCAATAGTAGTCTCTTCTTCATAATCAATACTCTGAAAATCGTTTATCGTTGATAAAAGTGTCGTCTGTCAAGGTTTCCAAAAAAGCCAACAGCCCTTCCTTTTCGGTGTCGTCCAAAGGAATTCCAATTTTATCCTCAGACCTTAGACTATCGTCCAAAGTGGGGGAATCAATCATACCATTGGTGTAAAAATTCAACACCGATTCCAGACTGCCGAACCTACCGTCATGCATATAGGGAGCGGTAAGGGAAACATTCCTGAGACTTGGCACCTTAAATTTATAATTGTCCGCAACGCCACCACTGACCTCTGCCCTTCCTATATCGTTTAACGACGGGTTCGGCGGTAGTCCGTTGTTCCTGAAACTTCCGTCCGTAAACAAATCGGTAGCATGGCAAGAAGCACATTTCGCTTTAAAGACATTTAGACCTAACACCTCTTTTTCGGTAAACTGTACACCATCTTCCCCTCTTACGTATTTATCATATTTGGAGTTGGAAGAAACCATCATGACCATAAATTGGGACAATGCCTTTAAAAAATTCTCGGTGTTTACCCCGCCTTCCTCAAAGGCCGCATTAAATGCTTTTTGATATGCTTCATCGGCCTGTATTTTGCTTATAACATTGGTCATAGTTTCTCCCATTTCTACCTCGTTGGTTATCGGTATGATGGGAAAAAGGTCCAAGTTTGACGTGGCACCGTCCCAAGTAAATTCGTTCATAAAGGCCATATTGGAAATCGATGGCGTATTTCTTGTTCCCGTTAAGTCATCTATTCCGTGGCTAAACTGGTGTCCATGGTGGGTAAAGGCAAAACGCTGTTCATGGCAAAAGCCGCAGGAAATAAATCCATTAGCCGAAAGTTTGCCATCATAGAACAGTTTCTTTCCCAATTCAAAGCCGAATTTTGTCGGTGGATTGCTTTCCATATTATAGGCTATTTCCGGAAAATTCTCGGGAACAACCAGTTCCAATGGTTCGTTTTCCTCAAAGCTGTCATATTCATCATCATTTGAGCAGGACATTAAAACGCCCAGCATCAAAATGCTATATAAAAATTTCATTCTTACTTTTTTTAGTAAAGAAAATTGGGCTGCCGAAACAGCCCAATTTCATATTAGTGTGTATCTCCAGAACCGTTGTGAACATGATCTACGGTAAACATACCGGCCGTATTTACAGCTATTTTTGGAGATTTCTCCTCACTGACCATAATAACGGCTTGTTCGGAAAGGGAAATTTTATTGGCCCCGTCCAAAATTGCGTTTGCATCGGCAACCATGTGGATTATTGGGTTCATTTCGTCACTGACCAAAGCTTCAGTACCTAAGTTTAGGGTTACTTCCTTGTAATTGTCCAAACTGGAACCATGGCTTCCCATATGTATCTTGAAATTTGTAGGTTCGGTTACCGTTGGTGAGGTAAAAGTTCCTTCAAAGTTTAAGAACTTATAGCCCGCCTGCCAAGACCACATCATGTTGGTCTCCTCGGCTTTGGCCAGGAATGTCCCTTGACCATCGGCACCTTGGAGGTATTTCTCTTGGTCCACACCTATCCCAAACGTTACGGAGACATATCTGCCGGCGGGTACATTGGTCAAAGAGATTTCGGTCTCTCCCGTTTCCTCGCTTGTAATAAAATAACTGTCGTCCTTGGGGTACGTAAATGTTTCCCCCATATCATTGGTCAAGGTGAAATTGCTTACAATGTAATTGAGTCTTGAAATAGTCAAAACTTCATTTTGTGAATTCGTATAGGAGGAAGCCCCCAACAACAAATCATCAGACCCAAAGCTGTTGTCGAATGTTAGTTTAACGGTTCCTTCTCCACTCAGTTCTTCCATATTATCGTCATCGTTACAAGCCATGAATAGGCATAATGAAAAAACTGCAGGTAAAAGTTTATATAAAAATTTCATAATAGTTTAAATAATGGGCATACACTATTCTTTTAGTGTTGATACCCTTGTGAATTGAATACATTTATTAATCCCCAAATCGTATAATCGACAGGGATAGACGTACATAACATTACACTTTCACTATTAAATGAAAATGTACGTTGTAGCTAATTCTTATTTAAACTATAGTATTTGGTGGGTGGAAAATGGAAGCGTTGTGTTTACCTTGATAAAGGTTCTTCCAGGAAATAATAGTTTTTTTGGAATTTATATTTGTAACGAAGCCGTACTCAAGAATATCAACGAAACCGATTGGATACTCCCTTAAGTCTACCGAAGGAACATCTTGGTGTTGCTTTTCCTTCTGCTGTTCCTTGATCATTTTGGCCAAGTAACATTTTCCGTCACAATTGAGCATAGGTTTATCCTTGTTTATACAAAGGACTTCAGCTATATAATCTTGGTTGTAGAGATATTCCAATACAGGCATTACAGGTTTTACCATAGCCATAAGGTATAGGAAGGTAAAAAGTAATGATAGGCTTTTTCTCATTTCCAAAATTCGCCGCTAAGATATGTAGCTTCATGAATTTATCATAAATAATATGTACAATTAACTATTTAAAAAGGAGTTCTTTTCTAAGGTTCAAGTAGAAATTTATTTTTTACCCCCTACGACAATAACAATTTCTCCTTTGGGAGGTTTTTCAGAATAATGCCTTAAAACTTCCTCGGCGGTTCCGCGAACAGTTTCCTCGTACATTTTGGTAAGTTCCCGAGATACTGAAACAGGCCTATCCCCTCCAAAATATTCTACAAAATGGGCAAGGGTCTTTAATAACTTGTGCGGGGATTCGTAAAAAATCAGGGTTCTTGTTTCTTCCGCCAAAAGGGTCAAGCGGGTCTGCCTTCCTTTTTTAACCGGTAAAAAACCTTCAAAAACGAATTTATCATTGGGCAGGCCACTATTCACCAATGCAGGGACAAAAGCCGTTGCACCCGGAAGACATTCTACTTCAACACCTGCTTCCACGCAGGCGCGGGTCAACAAAAATCCGGGATCGGAAATGGCGGGCGTACCCGCATCGGAAATCAAGGCGATGGACGCATCGCCCTGTAATCGGTTAACGATCGCTGTCACCGTTTTGTGTTCATTGTGCATGTGGTGACTCTGCATGGGAGTAGAAACCCCAAGATGTTGTAAAAGCTTTCCACTGGTACGTGTATCCTCGACCAATATTAAATCGACCTCCTTTAGCAGACGAATGGCCCTTAACGTAATATCCTCCAAGTTGCCAATGGGAGTTGGCACAATGTAAAGTTTCCCCATAGACCCAAAATTAAAGACCCAACACCAAGTGTTGGGCCCTTTCAATAAATATTTTCAGTATTTAAGAAAATCTACGTTCCAACAGTTCCATGAAACGCATTTCATACTCTTCCTTTCCTTCCCAGTTATTATAATCGGGTTTTACCATATTCTTTATGAAGGAAACCGATCGTTCATGAGTATCAATTGTACTCAATTGGGATAAAACTCTATTATAATCCTCGGCACTTCCATTGAACAAATGTTTTATAAACCCTAGCTTATTGTTTAAATCTACCTTTAATTCTTTTGTTACAAGTCTATCGTTAAGTGATTTAGGAGTTTCAGGTTTTTTAACGCCGATTGGAGGCATGAACAAATCCTTGTCATTTTTCATTAATTCAGGATTGGACATAAATTCTGTAAGAACCTCTTCTAAATTATCTGAATTGGGCATTTCTGAAACCATGTCCTTTATGGTATCCATTCCTGGAGTCATGATATCCTCCTCATGTGGATTACTTTCCGGAACCGATGTATTGGCACTCATTACGGCCTTGGCCATCTTTTCGAATTTTTCCGCAATCACGTTTTTGGAAACATCTACCTGAATGTCGTTCAACTCCTCATCTATAAACTTGAGCACCGCGATTTTTTCATATAACTTTTTAGCAGCCTCGTACAGGTCCGTAATGTCATTAATCTTCCTGGAAGTAATGATATCCGTGGACATTTTTATTAATTCCGCCTTTAGTTTTTCCTTCATAACATCAAATTAGTTTATTCTGCTCTAATTCCGCACCTTTTTTTAATAACTTTAAGATTCTATGGATAAGAACGGAAAAACCTATTATTTTCGTTTAAAAATACAAAATGTTTCTCGAAAATACCGTTAACCACAAGGAACAGTTCGGCTGGATCGAAGTCATAGCCGGCTCCATGTTTTCGGGAAAAACCGAGGAATTGATACGTAGATTGAAAAGGGCCCAGTTCGCCAAACTTAAGGTAGAGATATTTAAACCCATGGTAGATACCCGGTATGATGATGACATGGTGGTTTCCCATGACGCCAACGAAATCCGTTCTACTCCTGTACCTGCCGCAGCTAACATTCGAATCTTAGCGGACACCTGCGATGTCATTGGTATAGACGAAGCACAATTTTTCGATGACGAAATCGTTACTGTTTGTAATGATCTGGCCAATAAAGGAGTTCGGGTAATTGTAGCAGGGTTGGACATGGACTTTAAGGGAAATCCTTTTGGTCCCATGCCCGCACTAATGGCTACAGCGGAATATGTAACCAAGGTACACGCCATTTGTACCCGAACGGGAAATCTGGCCAATTATAGTTTTAGAAAATCCAACAATGATAAATTGGTAATGCTAGGCGAAACCAACGAATATGAACCCCTAAGTAGAGGTGCCTTTTACAAGGCTCTGTTAAAACAAAAGGTAAAGGGCATGGAGGTAGATGTGGAGGAAATCAAATATCCTAATAAGAAATCCAATGCCTGAGGCGCAGGAAACCGTACTGGAAATAGACTTGAAGTCGTTAGAGCACAATTACAAGTACTTACGTTCTAAACTTAAGGGGGAAACTAAATTTCTTTCAGTGGTAAAAGCCGCTGCCTATGGTAGCGCGCCAGATATAGTAGCACTGAAATTGCAGGAATTGGGAACCGACTATTTTGCGGTGGCCTATGTAAAGGAAGGAGTGGCACTTAGACATGCCGGTATCACCAAACCCATATTGGTTCTGCACCCGCAGGCCGTTAATTTTGAAACACTCATAGAACATTATTTAGAACCAAGTATTTATTCTTTTCGTATCTTAAATCAATTCTTGGCTGTTCTTCAGGAAAAAGCAATAGATGATTACCCCATACACATTAAGTTTAATACAGGTCTAAATAGAATAGGTTTTGGAGAAAAAGACTTGACCGAAATAATTTCAATAATACAAGGGGAAAGTTCTTTATCTGTGGTTTCGGTATTTTCCCATCTGGCCGCGACCGAAGATAAAAACGAAGAAAAATTCACCCGAAATCAAATTACCCTTTTTGAAAAATTAAGTTCGGCATTCTGCACTAGCTTAAACCTAAACCCCCTTAGACATATATTGAACACTTCCGGTATTCTAAATTATGCCGATGCCCAGTACGATATGGTTCGTAGCGGTATTGGGTTGTACGGGTATGGAAACGACTCTCGAGTAGATGAACAACTAAAGCCCATAGCCACCTTGAAGACCGTCATATCCCAATTACATCAACTATCCGAAAATGAAAGTGTTGGCTATAATAGAGCCTTTATCACACAAAAAAACAGGGTCACTGCTACCCTTCCCGTAGGTCACGCCGATGGTATTGGAAGGCAATACGGAAAAGGAAAGACGTTTGTTATGATTAACGGTCAATTGGCACCTATCATTGGGAATGTCTGTATGGATATGATTATGGTAGACGTAACTGAAATTCCCTGTAAGGAAGGCGATGAAGTGATACTATTTGGACCGCAGCTGTCCGCACACAAAGTCGCCAAAACAGCGAACACCATATCCTATGAGTTGATTACAGGAATCTCACAGCGCGTTAAAAGAATATACCTTCCTTAGAATCCTGTCATTAACATATTCTTAAGAAAACATTTTTTTCTTACATTGCGGGTATATTAACCATTTTTAAAACACTAAATCATGCTTAAGGAATTTAAGAACTTTATTATGACCGGAAATGTCATTGACCTGGCAGTTGCGGTAATCCTTGCCGGAGCAGTTGGCCTGGTAGTCAATGGATTTGTATCTGACATTATGATGCCTATCGTAGGTCATTTTGCCGGTGGTCTGGACTTTGCCGATATGAAAATTGTATTGGATGAAGCCGTTGTTGGTGCAGATGGAGAAGTGACCAAACCAGAAAACGCCATCATGTATGGTAAATGGGTCAATGCCATCATTAACCTGATTACCGTTGGTTTTGTATTGTTCATGATCGTTAAGGCCTACAACAAAACGAAAAAGAAGGAAGAACCCGCGCCAGAAGCACCAAAAGGTCCAACTACAGAGGAACTTCTTATGGAAATAAGGGATGCCTTGAAAAAATAACTATCCTTTTTAGGATAGACCGCTGCACCGCAGTTTAATCTTTAACCGCCAATCTTGTATCGCTATCAAGGTTGGCGGTCTTTTTTTTGACTCTTGAACAATATATAGAATGTGATATTTGAAACTTTTTGTTATATTTTGATTATTTATGTTTTTTTCTATGGTTGACTTCCCACTTATATCTATTTTTGTGCCCTCAATATAAATTAATACAAAACATATGAAAGTAGCTGTAGTTGGTGCCACAGGAATGGTAGGTGAGGTAATGTTGAAAGTATTGGCAGAACGCAATTTTCCTATTAGTGAACTATTGTTGGTCGCATCAGAACGTTCCGTAGGTAAAAAAATCACTTATAAAGGTGAGGAACATACTGTAATTGGATTAGCGGAAGCCGTTGCCGCAAAACCGGACATAGCTATTTTCTCTGCTGGTGGAGATACTTCATTGGAATGGGCCCCGAAATTTGCGGAAACCGGGACCACCGTAATCGACAATTCATCTGCTTGGCGTATGGACCCCGATAAAAAGCTTGTGGTGCCGGAAATCAATGCAGATTCCATAACCTCAAAGGACAAAATTATAGCTAACCCCAATTGCTCTACCATTCAATTGGTTATGGCCCTTGCCCCGCTTCACAAAAAATATCAAATGAAAAGGGTGATTGTTTCCACTTATCAATCTGTTTCGGGCACAGGGGTGAAAGCAGTTCAGCAATTGGAAAATGAAATAGCGGGGGTTACTGGTGAAATGGCCTATCCTTATCCCATCGGTCGGAACGCCCTACCTCATTGTGATGTATTTCTAGAAAATGGATACACGAAAGAGGAAATGAAACTGGCCCGAGAGCCTCAAAAGATATTGGATGACCGTACCTTTTCTGTGAGTGCGACTGCAGTACGAATTCCAACGGCTGGCGGACATTCGGAATCTGTTAATGTAGAGTTCCATAATGATTTTGACCTTAATGAGGTACGACAAATTCTAAATGACACCCCTGGGGTAACCGTTCAGGACAATCCTGATACCAATACTTACCCGATGCCCATATACGCCCATGACAAGGATGAAGTCTTTGTTGGAAGAATACGAAGGGACGAGACCAATCGCAATACCTTAAATATGTGGATCGTAGCGGATAACCTTAGAAAAGGAGCGGCTACCAATGCGGTCCAAATTGCAGAATATTTGGTAGAGAAAGGCCTTGTTTAAACCACAACATGATAATGTTAAAACCTTCAAAACGACCATGTTTTGGAGGTTTTTTTATGGTATTTTTAGGCCGACTAATTCAAAAAACCATGAAAAAACTAATTTACCTTTCCTGTGCTACTATAGCGCTGATTGCGTGTAAAACAGAAACGAAAAAAGAACCTATTGTTGTGAACTATCCAGAGACCGCTAAAGTTGATACCGTAGACATCTATTTTGGAACCGAAGTGAAAGACCCATATCGCTGGTTGGAAGATGACCGTAGTCTGGAGACCGAGGCTTGGGTTAAAAAGCAGAACGAGACCACTTTCGGTTATTTGGAAAATATACCGTACAGAAACGACATCAAGAATCGTTTGGAAAAATTATGGAATTACGAAAAAGTAAGTGCCCCTTTCAAAGAGGGTAACTATACCTATTTTTATAAAAATAATGGTCTCCAGAACCAATATGTGGTCTATAGGAAAAAAAATGATGGGGACGCAGAAGTCTTCTTGGACCCCAATACATTCTCGGAAGACGGCACAACCTCTTTGGCGGGTTTGGAATTTACCAAGGACGGATCCATGGCCGCCTACCTCATTTCCGAAGGGGGTAGCGATTGGCGCAAGGCCATCGTAATGAATACGGAAAATAGGGAAATTGTTGAGGATACTTTAGTCGATATTAAGTTCAGTGGAATTTCTTGGAAGGGCAACGAAGGATTCTATTATTCCAGCTATGATAAACCTGAAGGCAGTGAACTTTCTGCCAAAACGGACCAACATAAAGTTTATTATCACAAATTGGGAACGCCCCAATCACAGGACGAATTGATTTTTGGTGACATTCCTTTGGAAAAACATAGATATGTGGGTGCCGGTGTTACGGAGGATGAAAAGTATCTCATTATTTCCGCATCGGTTTCCACCTCAGGCAACAAGCTATTTATCAAGGACTTGGAAGACCCTAATGGACTATTAATTCCGATTGTGGAAGATACGGAATCGGATAATTCCATTATTGAAAACGTGGGTTCCAAACTCTACATCGTCACCAATAGGGATGCACCAAACCAAAAGATAGTTACGGTAGATGCCAAAAACCCGTCCATAGAGAATTGGGTGGATTTTATACCGGAAACGGAAAATGTTCTAAGCCCAAATACCGGAGGCGGTTACTTCTTTGCCGAATATATGGTAGATGCCATCTCCAAGGTTTTGCAGTACGATTATGATGGAAACCTCGTGCGGGAGGTAAAACTTCCCGGAGTGGGAAGTGCTAGTGGGTTTGGAGGTAAAAAAGATGAAAAGGAATTCTATTTTTCCTTTACCAATTATAACACTCCCGGGTCTTCCTACAAATACAATGTGGAAACCGGGGAATATGAGCTGTATTGGAAACCGGACATCGATTTTAATCCCGATGATTATGAATCCAAACAGGTCTTCTATCCTTCAAAGGACGGCACCAAAATCCCTATGATCATTACCTATAAAAAAGGGGTTGAACTAAATGGAAAAAATCCTACCATCTTATACGGTTATGGCGGTTTTAACATCAGCCTTACCCCTTCCTTCAGTATCGTAAACGCTGTTTGGATGGAACAAGGGGGTGTCTATGCCGTTCCCAACCTTAGGGGTGGTGGCGAATATGGAAAAAAGTGGCACGATTCGGGCATCAAGACCAAAAAACAAAATGTGTTTGACGACTTTATCGCCGCAGCGGAATATTTAATTGAGAATAAATATACTTCCAAGGAATACTTGGCCATTCGTGGCGGTTCCAACGGAGGATTGTTGGTAGGGGCCACCATGACCCAAAGACCCGATTTGATGCAGGTAGCCTTGCCTGCGGTCGGAGTAATGGATATGCTACGCTACCATACCTTTACGGCCGGTGCAGGGTGGGCCTACGATTATGGTACGGCTGAGGACGACGAGGAAATGTTCAACTATCTAAAGGGATATTCCCCAGTACATAATGTAAAGGAAGGAACAGCCTATCCCGCTACTTTGGTCACAACGGGTGACCATGATGACCGTGTAGTCCCTGCACACAGCTTTAAGTTCGCGGCGGAGTTGCAGGAGAAACAAGCTGGAGATAATCCGACCCTAATCCGAATCGAGACCAATGCAGGTCACGGTGCCGGAACGCCCGTGAGCAAGACCATTGAACAATATGCGGATATTTTTGGGTTCACTCTCTATAATATGGGCTTTGAAGAGCTACCCAATCAATCCGTACTTAAGGAATTTAAGGATTAAACGATTTGTATCATCAATAAAATTTCAGAAAATCCGTTCTTCATAAGGGACGGATTTTTTATAATTCCGTTGTAGAGCACTTTTTTATGCTTAGAATAGAAAATGTTTCCTTTGGCTACCATAAGGCTTCCGTTTTGGAGGACATCAACCTTCGTATTCAACGTAGGGAACATGTAGCCATTATTGGGGAAAGCGGTTGTGGCAAAAGTACCTTACTGAAGATAATATACGGTTTGATGGATTTGAAGCAAGGGGAAATTTTCTGGGAAGACGAACCCGTTTTGGGTCCTGCCTACAATTTGGTTCCCGGGCCTCCGTTTATGAAATACCTTTCCCAAGATTTTGATTTGATGCCATTTATCACCGTGGCAGAGAACATCAGCCAATACCTGTCCGTTTTTTATCCCCAAGAGCTTAAGGAGCGTACCTCAGAACTTTTGGACATGATCGGGCTTACGGAATTTGCCAATAGAAAGGTAAATACCCTTAGTGGAGGCCAACAACAACGTGTGGCTCTGGCAAGGGTATTGGCCCAAAAGCCGGAAATTCTTCTGTTGGATGAACCTTTTAGCCACATCGACAATTTTTTAAAAAACAGGTTAAGACGAAACATCTTTAAATACCTCAAGGAAAACGGTATCACCTGCATTGTTGCCACGCATGACTATCAGGATGTCCTGCCCTTTGCCGATAGGCTTGTGGTGCTCAAGGACAAAAAGGTTCTGGCCAAGGGAAGTCCCATGGAGATTTATAAAAATCCGAAAAGCCTCTATGTCGCCTCGCTCTTTGGGGAGGCCAATTCCATCTCCATTGATATTCTAAAATCCTACGCCAACACCAAACGAAAAATCATCGTTTATGCCCATGAATTTAGGGTTTCGGAAAACTCTGGTATTCCAGTAAACGTGAAAGAGACCTATCCCATGGGAGCCTATTATTTGATACAGGGAGATACGGATGAGGGCGAAACTTTGTTCTTTCATTCCCCAAAAGAACTAAAACTCGATAAAAAGGTCTTCCTAAATGTGTCGTTGGAAACCATCAATCAGAGATTGCAGCAGGGGCCTTCAGTATAGCCGAAAATTAGAACACTTCATCTAATATTCAAAAAAAGTGTGGGCGTTAATGAACTAAACCCTAGTTCCTTACGTTAAGGGTTAAATTTTAATTTTTATACCCATGAAAAGATTTCACCTTATCCTGACCATTGTTGTTTTTTCCCTATTGTTGATTCCTGTTTTTATCAAATAATCGAATAGCCTTGGATATCTTACCTTTGTTCAAAAGCAATTTTTGAACAAAGAGGTAATTTTAAGGGAACTTCAATTCAAGGCCATACGAAGTAGTGGCCCCGGCGGGCAGCATGCCAATAAGGTTTCCTCTAAGGTAGAATTGACTTTTGATTTGAACGATTCGGAAGGGCTTTCAGATACCGAAAAAGAACGCCTTTTAAGAAGGCTGGATTCCAAACTTTCCAAGGAAGGGAACATTCTCTTGCAATGTGATGAATCCCGAAGTCAGCACAAGAACAAGGATTTGGTCATAGAGCGATTCTTCGGATTGTTGGAAGTCGCCTTGACCGTGCGAAAGAAAAGAAAGGCCACCAAGCCTTCTAAATCGGCTACTGAAAAACGATTGAAAGGCAAGAAGATTGCATCGCTCAAAAAAGCTAATCGGTCCAAACCGGAATTCTAGAAAAGCGGTTTTCTCCCTTATAAGGAGCGATTTCTTTGGATGTTAAGCAAACAGCGTATACAACACAAAAACAGCCAACGCCCCGGTAAAACCAAGTATCCCGCTTCCCAAGCTGAATAATCGATAGCCATTTTTCACGTTCATACCGCTCATCTGGGTAACCACCCAAAAAAAGCTGTCGTTCGCATGGGAGACCACGGCAGATCCCGCTCCAATAACGATTACCACCAATGCTTTTTGTATTTCCGTTTCAAATCCCAGGGACGTCATCATGGGAAAAATGATGGAAGCGGAAGTCACCAACGCTACGGTAGAGGATCCTTGTGCCGATTTTATGGCAGCGGCAATGACAAAAGGAAGAAAAATACCCAAATTATAACCGCTGAGTAAATCACCCAAGGTTTCTGCAATACCCGAATTTTGAAGAATTTTACCAAAAATACCGCCAGCACCGGTAATCAGGATGATGGAAGCCGCGTCCATAATGGCTTTTCCGATCCATCCGGAGGAAGAAACCATATCATACTCCAGCTTTTTAGGCAACAACAGACATAAAAACACACCAATCAATAAAGCAATAACCGGCTCTCCGACAAAATTCAGGAAATCCACGAATCCATTGTCAATACCTGTCCGCTCCGGGTTGAGTATAGAACGTAAGACAATGAGCAAAATAGGAATAATGATGGGAATGGAAGATTTTAGGGCACTTGGCTGTTCCTTGTAAATTCTCTCGGAATCCGAACCACCGATCAACTCGGGTTCAATATACGTTTTGGAGGCATACTTCGAGGCAAAAACGAGCCCCGCAATCAAGGCAATTATACTTACCGGAAAGCCAAAGGCAATGACCAAGCCCAAATCGGCCCCAAGAATACCTGCCGCAGCTATAGGTCCCGGAGTTGGGGGCACCATAGTGTGGGACGCCATAAGACCCAATCCCAAGGCAATGGCAGGACCTGCAATGGAAATCTTTGCTTTTTTGGACAAGCTTTTGGACAATGGATGCAATAAGAGAAATCCACTATCTGCAAAAACGGGAATGGAAACAATATAGCCCAACACTCCCATAGCGGTAATGATCCGTTTCTTGCCGATAAACTTCAAGACCTTTTCCGCAATGGCAAAGGCCCCTCCGGTATTTTCCAAAAAGGCACCAATAATCACACCCAGAACGATAATCAGTCCGATTTTTCCCAACGTACCACCAAAACCGTCGTTTATAGATGTAATAATATCTCCATAGGACATTCCGGAAAATAGACCGTAGGCCAAGGAAACGATTAACAGGGCCATAAAGGCATGGACCTTCAAACGGGTGGTGAGAAAAATGATAGCCACAATGGCCAGAAGCAAGTAAATTAGTACCATATCAGTGTAAATCGCGTTCTACCTTGGACCCTGAGCCTCCGACCAAAAAGTCCAGATCGGCCCCTTGATCGGCCTGTTCTACGTGGTCAATATACATTTTTACATATCCCCTATCTGCAACAGGTTTTGGCGGAATCCAGGCTTTCTTTCGTTTGTCCAGCTCGGCCGGATCAATATCCAAATGCAAGGTTCTTTGGTTTACGTCCAGTTCTATCCAATCCCCGTTTTGCACTAGGGCCAGCGTTCCTCCCACCGTTGATTCCGGGGAAACGTGAAGTACAACGGTTCCGGCTGCGGTACCGCTCATACGGCCATCGGAAATACGGACCATATCCGTAATGCCTTTCGCCAGCAATTTTTTCGGTAAATCCACATTACCAACTTCCGGCATGCCGGGATAACCTTTGGGCCCTACCCCTTTTAAAACAATGACGCTGTTCTCGTCGATATCCAAATTGGGGTCGTCTATCCGTTCGTGATAATCTTCCATTGTTTCAAAAACAACAGCCTTACCCCGATGTTTCATCAGTTTAGGCGAAGCTGCCGAAGGTTTGATTACCGCCCCGTTTTCACACAAATTGCCCTTGAGGACAGCGATACCCGATTTGTCCTGAAAAGGTTTTTCAAGCTTCGCAATGACATCCGTATCATAACAAACTGCATCGGTATAATTAGCTGTCAAAGCCTTTCCGTTGATAGTTATGGTTTCCTTATGTAACAGTGGCGTCAATTCCTTCATCACCACGGGAAGACCTCCCGCATAATAGAAATCCTCCATCAAATATTTCCCTGAAGGTTTCATATTTACCAATAAAGGAATCTTACTTCCAATGGTATCAAAATCCTCCAATTTTAAATCGACCCCGATTCTACGAGCTATGGCGGTGAGGTGAATAATTAGGTTGGTAGAACCTCCCACAGCCGCATTGACGATGATGG
This sequence comes from Maribacter cobaltidurans, assembly GCF_002269385.1. Taxonomy (NCBI): domain Bacteria; kingdom Pseudomonadati; phylum Bacteroidota; class Flavobacteriia; order Flavobacteriales; family Flavobacteriaceae; genus Maribacter; species Maribacter cobaltidurans. The sequence goes on along the minus strand of NZ_CP022957.1, from coordinate 2,006,042 downwards.
CGTTTTCAAAGGCATTGCGGGTCAAGACTTTTGACATGGTCAAATCCTCTTTCACCATCTCCACAATCCTACGCCCGGAAAGTTGGGCATACATTTTCTTTCTGGAATCCGCCGCTGGAATAGAGGAATACCCCGGAAGGGTCAAGCCCAAGGCTTCGGTCATGGTGGCCATCGTCGATGCCGTTCCCATCGTGTTACAGTGACCTATACTCCGTGCCACACAGACTTCGGCTTCGCGAATATCGGCAGCGGAATATCCTTGGTTTTCCTGCCGTTCCTTGATCATCCAGTTCATGGATCCGGAACCTACCTTTTCTCCCCTGAAACGCCCGCTCAACATCGGTCCGCCAGGCACTACAAGCGTGGGAAGGTCCACACTACAGGCGCCCATAATGGTGGACGGGGTGGTTTTGTCACAACCCGTAAGCAACACAATACCGTCCAACGGATTGGCCCTGATGGATTCTTCGGTATCCATGCTCGCCAGGTTTCGAAACAACATGGTCGTGGGCTTCATAATGGTTTCCCCCAAGGACATAACGGGAAACTCCATAGGAACTCCTCCCGCTTCTAAAATGCCTTTTTTGACCACTTCGGCGAAATCCCGAAGGTGTCCATTACATGGAGTTAATTCCGACCAGGTATTGCAAATACCGATGACGGGCCTACCCTCAAAATAATCATCGGGATATCCTTGGTTTCTCAACCAAGAACGGTGTACAAAACCCATTTTACCATCATCCCCGAACCATTCTGAACTCCGTAGCTTTTTCTTTTTATCCATAGGAAAGTAGCAACAAACATTAATTTGGCGTCAAGATAGTCAAAAAATCCACGATTTTTTTAGGATATCGATAAAACGGAAAAAGTGTTTCCGTTAAATAAAAACGTCTCCCCAACAGTTTTTCCCAATAACAATTTGCCGATGGGTGTCGCCGGGGAAATACAGTAAATAGGAATGCCTTCGTATGTAATTGCCCCTGCCGAAATAGCTATATAGTAGTATTGATTTGCCGTTTCGATCAAGGCCCCCATACCCCCGATAGCATTCTGGGAATCTGGCTGTACCCTATGGAGCAGTTCCTGCATTTTTTCACATTCGGCCAATTGATTGCCCAGTTTTTCCCGTTCCAACTGAACCATGGCCCTACCCGTTTCATGCTTGTCCCCGGCACTGCTTTTGGTCTCCGAAGTCAAGGATTCCTGAACTTCCTGAATTTGCTTGGATATTCTGGACAGGCGATTGGATACAAATTCCTTGCAGTGTTCGTAGGCCCGTTTTTTAATTTCCTGATGCTTCTTCAACGTGATATAAATCGGCTAATTTGTAGATCAGGAAGTTAATCATTTGGTCCGAACCTTTGCCTTCCTGCATCATTTCTTGGACAGCCTCCCTATTCTCCCTTTTAAAATAATCCAGGTCACCGGATCGGTCGTCACTGAAGATATTCCAGGACCGCAACCCGCTCAGCATGGCCCTGTGTGCCTGAAACTTACGTTCAACCTCCTCCCGTTGCTTCTTTGAAAAATTTTCGGGGTTGTTCTGTATCTGTTTATATTCGGCAGTAATACGGGTGTCCAATTTCTCTGCTTCGGTAATGATTTTAAAGTAGGCCCTTGAAACGAGGGATTGGTATTGGCTCTCGAAAGCCATTTCGTAATTTGTGGTAGATTCGTCCAAGACTTCCTCGTCATCCAAACTGGCATATAGCCCCACGGGCACCTCAACATCCTTGCCTTTTAGCGATTCCATCCAGGCTTGGGATTGTATCATCTCCCGCCAAATTTCATTATACCTACGCTGATATTTGGTCTGGTTCACCGCACAGGACGAAAACAGACAAGCAAAAATTAATGCAATAAGGAAGCTTCTTCCCATATAACGGAGTTCTCTTTTAAACATAAAAAAGCAAAAAGGTAGGAAGACATTATAAAGGCTTGGGGCACTTTATTCCCGGAAACGGGAACATGCAATATAGGAAGAAAATAGCATCTGCAATAGGGTGAGGGATAAGAGGGATTAAAAATAGTTGTACGGCATATTTCTTCTAAAACAGCCCCCCTAATTGCCTTCCTACAGAGGTTCCAATGGCGATGCCCATACCGCCCAGACGGACGCCGCAGGCTACGTTTTCCGAAAGGTGTTTGATAATAGGCCGCTTTTGGCGTCCAACGCCCATGATACCACTCCATCCGTTATCGATTTCAACATCTTGATCGGGTAAAATGACGGTTTGCAATAGCTCCTTTAATTTGTGTTGCACTATGGCAGTAGAACCGAATTCCGTGGTTTCCTCCGTGTTAAAATCCAAATTTCTACCCCCACCAAAGAGGATTCGGTCATCGATATTTCGGAAGTAATAATACCCTTCATCCAAATGAAAGGTTCCCTTTATTTTTAGTCCGGGAATGGGTTTTGTGATGATGACCTGGGCACGGGCAGGTTTTACCTCCTCGTTCAATAATTGTTGCGTAAAGCCATTCGTGGCGACTAAAAGTTTCTTGGTTTTAAACTCAAAATCGGTACACTTCACCAAAACCGAAGTGCCAAAATCCTCCATTTGGGTGACCTCTGTGGCATTCAAGATTTGAATCCCCGATTTTTGTGCTTTCTGCAGCAGCGACCGCATCATCTTTCCGGTATCGATTTGCCCCTCAAAACGATGGGTGATGTAGCTGTCCTGTATGCCCTTAAACCCAAATTTATTCTCAGTCAACTGAAAAGGAGCCTCCTTAAACACAGGTTTCAGCAATTGATTGGCAGCATCGATTCCATCCACACAGGTTTCATAAAGGGCCCTGTCCTTCTCCAAAAACACCTCATGCCCTCCATAGTTGTAATACCCAATATTGTCATCGCCCAAGAGTTCCCGAAGGGACTGGATACCCAAATAGCGCTGTTCCACCAAACCTAGCAATTCGGCCTCGGTATGGGTTTTTAAATCTGATAAAATTTCGGAGATACTTCCAAAACAGGCAAAACCGGCATTTTTGGTGCTAGCGCCTTGGGGCAACACCCCCCGCTCCGCAATCAGGATATTCGCCTTGGGATGTTTTTCCCGAAGTCGTAACGCACAGGTGAGTCCCACGATCCCGCTTCCGATGATGGTGAAATCCACATCGGTAAACCAAGATTTTCGTTCCCAATAGCTTAGGTTCATTTAGTTATTTCGTATTTATAAAACTCGGCTAATAATTATTAAGTGTCACCTCTTGTCTTTCGGCTTCGCTCAAGATAAACAAAAGTCGAGAGGTCAATAGTCATAGTATATTTAAGATAAGGTCTCGCATCTCGACTGCGCTCGATATGACAGCTCGACCAGACATTCAAAAGTATATAAAATCGCTTAGGATTATTGGTGTAACTGTTTTTGGATCCAAGTTAAAATGGTGTCCAGTGCTTCTGGGGCAAAGGTTTGGGATATCTGCCCGTATTCGACTGGGGAACCTGTGGTACTTTCCTGAAAGAGGTGGTTCAACTTTGGAAGTTCCTTGATGGTAACTTGGGTGTTCCCGCCACGCTCCAAAGCTTCTTGGATGGCGGTCAGGTTTTCTTTAGGAGGCACCTGCAGGTCCTTTTCACCGTTGATGGCCAATACCGGACATGCTACCTCTTCTAGGGCTATCGCCGGGTCATACCGGATCAGATGCAACCACCAAGGGTTCAATAACTGATCTACTTTTAACTGGGCATAGGTGTCCGCATCCACCCCAGGCGGCTTGGTTGTGTCCGGATGTTCTTTAAGGTATTGGGTAAGGTCCGAACTCAGTTGCGCGATGTTCGTGGATTCCTTGATCATGGAAAAAACGGCCTTGTTGGCCAGTTCAATATCCATCAATAGGTTCTCGCTGAGGCCCGAAACTTTGCCCACTGCCCGTTGCTGCAGCAACAGCAGTTCGTCCCCGGGAATTCCCGAGCCGGCCATCAACACGATAAAGGCGATATCCTTATCCCGGCTCGCCACCATGGGGGCTATGATTCCTCCTTCGCTGTGACCGATGAGGCCGATGTGATTGGCATCTATTTCTTTTCTGGTTTGTAAATAAGCCACGGCGGCTTCCACATCTTCCGCAAAATCCTCACTGGTGGCCGATTCAAAATTTCCTTTGGACAGGGCCGTGCCGCGATCGTCATAGCGAAGTACGGCAATGCCGTTTCGGGTCAGGTGATCCGCCAAGACCAAAAAAGGCCTATGCCCAAACAATTCCTCGTCCCGGTTCTGGGGTCCGCTCCCACTGATCAGGACCACTACGGGGAAAACACCTTCCTGTTGTGGCAGGCTTAAGGTCCCTGCCAACTCCACATTGGCTTTTTTGTTGGTAAAGGTGACTTCCTCTGTATAATAGGGATATGGTTTTACAGGTTCTTGAGGCCGTAGTACGCTTTCCTTTTCTGGGACTTCCCGGCTCAATTCCAAGGGAAGGATCTGCCCATATTGGTTAAAATCTCCTGTGATGGTACCTGCTTCGTTTAAAGTGCCCTTATACACAATCCCCAAATTGGGCATCCCTATTTTTAAAACCGAATTTTCAAAAGAAGTGGACGTTGCCGGAATACCCTTGGCTCCTTGATCCGGACTATCCATAGTAGCAGTATAGCCTTCACTTTCTTCCTGAATATGAAACACCACCCGCAATTGCATGCTCTGAACTTTTAGCATACCGTGCCAGTCGCCGGTGATGTCTTGGGCGGTAAGCGTAACAGCAAAAAGGAATAGGATTAGAACTATAGGGCGGCTTTTCATAAGTGAATGGGATTCTTATTTAAAGGTACTAGATTAGAGTAATTTAGTTAAGATTTTATTATTTCAATTAACTATACATTTGCTAGCGTCCCATACTTTTTAAACATTTGATTTAGTAATTTCTTTTAAAGTTTTGATTTTACACCCTCCTGATCGAATGTCAATGAGTTCCTTTAGTTGACAATTCCTATCTTAATGTTAATTCCGTCAAAATTTTCTTTATATCCAAATGGGTTGCTCCTTGAACCGACTTTGAGTTAAACTCAACCAAATCAATCCAGTCCATAATTTTTTTCTTTTCCGTTGTTCTCATATCCCAATATTCCTTCAATTCGAGAGCAGATGTGTTTATTAAAACCTCCAATACAGAATCTATGTTATCAAAAAGCTTTATAAAAACTCTTGGAATATCTCTATATGTTTTGTCTTTAATCAAATAGTTACCTTTACCACCTGCTGTAAACAGGTCTCTTACATTTGGACAAACAATAGATTCTCTTGTTACAAGCCAAATTGATAGTCGAGCGAATTTGTCACTACGATTACTAAAAACTTCTGGAAAGTAAACCATTGCTCTATTTTTAGTATGTTGTTTTTCATTCGAGCTTAAGTTGTTCCAAATATCAATTACAAGTTTACTCGCTTTTTCTGTATCTTGAATCCACCATAAATCTTGTCCTGGTTTTAGTTTGCTTTTGTAATATTCGGTGATTGGTTTAATCGGATTTTTCTTTTTACGAAGCGTATCATAAGGTGTTTTGATTTTGTCAAAAATCGTTTTGCCTTTTTCCAAGTTCATATCGATTAAATATCGTGGTGAATGAGTTACCACAACTTCCGACAAACATTCTTCGTATGCTCTACACTTAAATTCTATCGGTTTGCCTAGTTTGCCAAATAACATAAAGATTCTCTCAACATCTTCAACTCTTGTTGATTCCATTACGCTATTTCCCGTTGTTTTCCAATGATTTTGAGTTGTGGTTTTAACCTCAATACCATAGAATTTTTTAGCGACAATATCTGGAAACTTTTGTCCACCAATTAATTCGATTGAATTTTCAAAAGGTGTTCCAATTGCTAACTCGCTCATTACATCTCTTGCGTAAGGTTCAAGCTTGTTGCCTTTTAGTTTTTCTATTGTAGCTGGTGATTTCTTTGCGTGTTTGTTTAACTCATCGATTGTAGAATTTAACAACACATTGAATTCACTTTTGTGCGGTTCAGGGTTTACAGATACTACCATTATTTCTTAAAATATAAATCCCAAACTTCTTCAATCCTTGTCGCCAAATTGTAGGCGAGAAGTGGCGGAACTGCATTTCCAATTACTTTGTAAGCCTTTGATGGACTAACTAAATAAGAACCTTTTCTTCCCTGCTTGTTTGGTATTACAAATTCATAATCAGGAGGAAATGTTTGTATTAATGCACATTCTCTTGGTGTCAATCGTCTTTCTTTGAGTCCTTTAGAAAGTTCTTCGGAAATAACTCCGCCATTTTTTTTAGACAATCTTCTAAACTCAATATTTCCGTGATGTTCTGCTCTTATGGTTGGTCCAATTCCATCTGGTTTTATTTCGGTTTGTCCTTGGCAATGTTTCCCCATAAATTTTGCCTTTGAGTAGAACATTTGAGACAAATCTTTTGATTTTTCAGGTTCTTCTAAATTTGCAAAAAGTTCTTTTAAGTCAACGTGTCTTTTTAAATCTTCGCCATCTGTTGTATATGCGTGAGTTGGTTTTGGATACGGATTGTATTTATCAGAAATCTCATCTTGCTGTAATTGTTCGAGAGCTGATTTCTTGAGTGCAGATTTTTTAATACCTATAAAGAAAACCCTTTCTCTTGATTGTGGCACACCATAATCAGCTGAATGTAAAACACGAGGATTTAATACTAAATATCCATTATCGCCAATACTCGAAAAATCACTTTGAATGATGTCTTTAACGTTTGAAAGATTGACTAAACCCTTTACGTTTTCAGCAACAAATATTTTAGGTTGTGTGATTTCTATTACTTGTTTCATCCACATATAGAGTTTTCCACGAGTTTCTTCTGTTGCACAAGTTTTTGTGTTAAGTTCTCCTTTGTGGTTTTTGTGAGAGTTGAAACCTTTTCTTTTTCCTGCTACGCTAAAGTCTTGGCAGGGAAACCCACCTGTTACAATGTCTATATTTTTTGGAAAAACATTTGTACCACTTTGATGCAGTTTCACTAAATCCACGATACTGTCCGTTTGAAAATCCTCTGCGTTGTGTCCTCTTTTAGCAAAGTGATGCACCCAAGCGTTTCTTGCGTCTTTGAGAATATCATTTGCAAAAACGGTTTTAAACCGTGTTTTTTTAAGCTCGACAAAGTTATTATCAAGTTCCTTTTCGATAAAGTTTGGTTTTAAAATTTCATTTACGGAAGATTTTAATACTGAAAATTGTCCCTCAAATCCCAAATCCATTCCTCCACAACCCGAAAAAAGTGATAACATATTTAGAGTGGATTTATCCTTTCCATCCTTATTTTTCTTTTTTGGATAAAATTTAACAGCTAATTGAGGCTCCTCAACCACATTTGTATTTTCTATATCTTTTGTAAATGTTCGCATATTTAGTTCTGGACTGGTTGTGATTTTAAATATTTGATTTTCTTTTCCGCAACTTTTAGAGCTTTGCTGGCACAGTCTTCATCTGCTATTTCGTATGCAATTTTGTCACTGATATATTGAACTAAAAGCTCATCTTTATCGAGTTTTAAAATTTCAGCTAGTTTTTCTAACATTTCTTTAGTAGGTTTTCGTTCGTTTCGCTCAATTTTGCTCAAAATGGCTTGGTCAATATCGACATAAGCAGAGACTTGTCTTAATAGCAGTCCAAGCTCTTGTCTTTTATTTCGTAAAATTTGTCCGATTGTTTCCATTTGAAGATTTTAACTTGACAATAAGTGTCAAATATAATCTGTCAAATTTCGGCAAGCAAATAATTTCATTAAGTTTATTATTTGTAAGTTTTTGATTTTGCTTTGCGGAAATTTATTTATCGTTGTTGCTTCCAAGCCAAAGGCATTTCGGCTTCCTTCAGCTATCCCTCGTCTCCCCTTCGACTTTCCCTCGGCTGCGCTCGGGACAAGCTACTCAGGGAACACGCTCGGGCAAGCTTCTCGGGACAGGGTACTCAAGGCAAGCTTCTATTAGACCTTTTTTGTCGTTTCGACTCCGCTCAACGTCCAAAAGGTTCAAAAAAAAACTCCAACATTGCTGTTGGAGTTTTTCTTATTTTAATTTTCCTTTGGGGGATCCATCTTAAAATCGTTCATAAAGGCGGTGGTATAGTTCCCCGCCAAATAATCTGGATGGTCCATCAACTGTCTGTGGAAGGGTATCGTGGTCTTTATGCCCTCGATCACAAATTCGTCCAAGGCCCTTTTCATCTTATTGATTGCTTCTTCCCGCGTCTGTGCCGTGGTAATCAGCTTGGCAATCATGGAATCATAGTTGGGCGGTATGCTGTAGCCGCTATATACGTGAGTATCCATACGAACACCATGCCCACCTGGGGTATGCAAGGTCGTAATTTTCCCTGGGGAAGGCCTAAAATTGTTATAGGGGTCTTCCGCATTAATCCTACACTCAATGGAGTGTAACTTTGGGATATAGTTCTTACCGGAAATAGGTACCCCGGCCGCTACCAAAATCTGCTCACGAATCAAATCGTAATCGATTACCTGTTCCGTTATGGGGTGCTCTACCTGGATACGGGTGTTCATCTCCATGAAGTAGAATTTTCTGTGTTTGTCCACCAAAAACTCTACCGTACCGGCACCTTCGTATTTTATGTATTCCGCTGCCTTTACGGCCGCTTTTCCCATCTCGTCACGGAGTTTGTCCGTCATAAAAGGGGATGGGGTTTCCTCCGTTAATTTTTGATGGCGACGCTGTACGGAACAGTCACGCTCGGACAGGTGACAGGCTTTTCCGTATTGGTCACCCACCACTTGGATTTCAATATGCCTGGGCTCCTCGATGAGTTTTTCCATATACATACCTCCATTGCCAAAGGCTGCCGTGGCCTCTTTTACCGCACTTTCAAAGTGGGCCTGCATTTCATCCTCGCTCCAAACGGCCCGCATTCCTTTACCACCACCACCGGCAGTAGCCTTGATCATAACGGGATAGCCCATTTTCTTGGCGGTCTTCTTGGCATCGGCCAAATCCTTCAACAAGCCTTCAGATCCGGGCACACAGGGAACCCCCGCTGCCTTCATGGTCGCCTTGGCCGTGGCCTTGTCGCCCATTCGGTCTATCTGCTCCGCGGATGCTCCAATGAACTTAATATCGTGCTCCGCACATATCTTGGAGAACTTGGAGTTTTCCGAAAGGAAACCATATCCCGGGTGAATGGCGTCCGCATTGGTGATTTCGGCCGCCGCAATGATGTTAGGTATCTTTAAATAGGACTCGCTACTGGGTGCGGGACCTATACAAACGGCCTCGTCGGCAAAACGGACGTGAAGACTTTCCTCATCGGCCTTACTATAGACCGCTACCGTTTTAATTCCCATTTCCTTGCAGGTACGGATAACGCGCAAAGCAATCTCGCCCCTATTTGCAATCAATATTTTTTTAAACATAACAGTTTCGAATTCCAAACGTCAAATTCCAAATTCCAAAAAGCATTCTTGGAGTTTGGGATTTGGTGCTTGCGGTTTAACCTTATGATGGGTCTACTAAGAAGAGTGGTTGATCGAACTCCACAGGTGAGGAATCGTCCACCAATACCTTTACAATGGTACCTGATACTTCAGATTCGATATCGTTGAACAACTTCATGGCTTCGATCACACAAAGTACGTCCCCGGCAGCGATTTTGTCGCCCACCTCTACAAAAGCAGGCTTGTCCGGAGATGGCTTTCTGTAGAAGGTTCCAATGATCGGTGACTTGATCGTGATGTATTTGGAATCGTCCTCTTTATTGTCCGCTTCCTTGGCCGGTGCCGCAGGGGCAGCAGGTGCCTCTTGCTGTACTGGAGCGGCCGCAGGTGTCACGGGCGCTTGGGCCATGGGAATAGATTGTACAAAGGTAGTCTCGCCACTACCTGAGCTACCTGTACGGATGGTGATCTTGATATCATCCGTCTCCAATTTTACTTCACTAGCTCCAGATTTGGCTACGAACTTAATAAGGCTTTGAATTTCTTTAATATCCATAAGAATAAATTAATATTAGTTGGTCTTCCTAATTAATAGGCCCACTTTAAATAAATGGACCCCCATGTAAATCCGCCTCCAAAGGCGGCAAAAACTAGATTATCTCCTTTTTTCAATTTGTCCTCGTAATCGCTTAGCAACAAGGGCAGGGTAGCCGAAGTGGTATTCCCGTACCGTTGAATGTTCATGAGCACCTTGGATTGATCCAGGCCCATTCTATTTGCGGTTGCGTCGATGATACGTTTATTGGCCTGATGCGGTACCAACCAGGATACATCGGTATCGCTAAGGTTGTTTCTCTTCATGATGCGTTCCGCAACATCGGCCATATTGGAGACCGCAAACTTGAACACGGTCTTCCCATCCTGAAATATAAAATGTTTTTTGTCCTTTACGGTCTGCTCCGTTGCGGGCATTAGGGAACCTCCCCCTTCCATCCCTAAAAACTGACGGCCTCCGCCATCTGCCCTTAGATATTCATCCTGCAAACCCAAACCTTCGGTATTGGGTTCGAACAAAACGGCACCGGCACCATCCCCAAAGATAATACACGTGGTACGATCTGTATAATCTATAATGGATGACATTTTATCCGCACCGATCAACAAGACCTTTTTATATCGTCCCGATTCAATATAACTGGCTGCCGTGGACATCCCGAACAAAAAGCTGGAACATGCTGCCAACAGGTCATAGGCAAAAGCGTTTACCGCACCTATTTGCGAAGCCACAAAGGCAGCCGTTGATGCCACCATACTGTCAGGCGTTGCCGTTGCTACAATAACCAAATCTATTTCCAAAGGATCTAGATTTCTTTTTTCCATCAATTGCTTGGCGGCCTGTATCGCCAAATAGGAAGATCCTTCCCCTTCTTCTTTTTTTAATACCCTACGTTCCTTGATTCCTGTTCTGGTAGTAATCCACTCGTCATTGGTATCTACCATTTCTTCCAACATTTTATTGGTGAGGACAAATTGGGGAACATAGCCTCCCACAGCGGTTATTGCTGCCGTAATTTTGGTCATATTTTAATTGCTTTCGTGTGAAAAACTTTCAAAAACACGTCAAAAGTTGTGAAAATTAGTGATTTTCGTCGACTTTTTGTGTCAAAACAACCTGTTTTTGAAAAAAATAGTCTTTTTAAACGGAATCGTTTCTTAATACCCTCTTTATCTGTCGCATAAAGAATGATGTAGTTTTTTAGCTAAAAAAAACTCCCGCTTCTTTCGAAGTGGGAGTCATATATGTCTTTTAGAAACAGATTAAGCTTCTACGTCTTCAGTCTTATCAACCAAAACCTGACCTCTGTAATATAGTTTACCTTCGTGCCAGTGAGCTCTGTGGTACAAATGCATTTCTCCAGTGGTAGAATCTGTAGCCAATGTAGGTGCAACCGCTTTGTAATGTGTTCTTCTTTTGTCTCTCCTAGTTTTGGAAATTTTTCTTTTAGGATGTGCCATTTGTAACCTTATTTATCCGTTAATAGTTTTTTTAATTCGTCCCACCTGGGGTCACTTTCGTCATTATTGTTTTTCTTGTCCTTTGGTTGAAGCGCTTGAAGTCTTTCCAAGGCCTCTGATTTTAACGTCCCGTCCTCGATACCTGGATGCACCCTTTTTTGGGGTACCGCCAAAATAATCATTTCGTAGATATACTGTGCCACATTGATCTGATGTTCCCCGTGGGGCAAAATGAGAATTTCATCGTCATCGTCATTGTACTCATCCCCAAACTTTACCACCAAATGCAAATCGCCCTCAATGGGTTGATCGTAGGGTTCACTGGTAATATCGCAATCCACGTTTACACTACCCGATGCCTCAAAGTCAAGCTCCAACATGGTACTTGTCTTGGTCAACACTATGGATAATGTTGCATCTACCTCGTTAAATTCGTCGTAACCAAAAGATTCAAAGAACTTGTTATCGATTTCATACTTAAAGTCGTGCTTTCCCTGTTTCAATCCTGAAAAAGGAATATTAAACTCCTTTTGCTTCATCACGTACAACTCTTAATATTAAATCATTACCTTAAAAGGCGGGTGCAAAGATACTATTATTTTGATAATCGGCAATAGTTATCAACTATTTATCTTGATATCTTTTTTCGCCTTAAAAAATGGGCATTAGCGCTTTACACGCTGCTTCTTTAGCACGTTTTCCGTAAGCTCCAAATACTCCGTTCTGTTCCTGAATATCTTTATCGCCATAAATACGGCCTCTTTAAAGGAGCTGTGGTCTGCTTGGCCCTTACCCGCAATCTCGTAGGCGGTACCGTGATCCGGTGAGGTCCTTACCTTGTCCAGGCCTGCCGTAAAATTGACTCCCTGCCCAAAGGACAAGGTCTTGAACGGAATCAACCCCTGGTCATGATAGGCGGCCAAAACGGCATCAAAATTTTTATAATTGTCCGAGCCAAAAAAACTGTCCGCGGAATAGGGCCCAAAAACCAAATGCCCGTTGTTGGTCATTTCCTGGATGACCGGTTTCAGCACCTCATCGTCCTCCTTACCAATAACCCCATTGTCGCCACTGTGGGGGTTTATTCCCAATAAGGCAATTTTAGGTTTACGGATACCAAAATCCATTTTGAGGGATTTTTCAATGGTGTTCACCTTATCCCGCACCAATCTTGGAATAATGGCCGAAGATACATCCTTAACGGCGACATGGTCGGTCAAGAGCCCTACCTTTAATCCATCAGTAACCATAAACATAAGGCTTTCCCCTTCCAGTTCCTGAGCTAGATAATCGGTATGGCCGGGAAACTTAAAGTCATCGGACTGTATATTGTTTTTATTGATGGGCGCCGTCACCAGCACATCGATATCCCCATTTTTTAAGGCCGCCACCGCTGCCTTTAGGGATTGTAGGGCAAAATCTCCCGCTTCCCTGGTCGCTTCACCAAATTGTATGTTGGGCACCTGCTTCCATACATTCACGATGTTCAATTTTCCATCTACCGCCTTCGATGCCTCGTGGACACCGTTGAACGGAATGGAAATTCCCAACGCCTTTTGCTGCCCGGAAATGGTTTTGTTGGACGCAAAAATGACCGGCGTACAAAAGTCGAACATACGAACGTCCTCAAAAGTCTTCAGTGCCACTTCGCAACCAATACCATTTAAATCGCCAATGGATATACCCAACTTAATATTCCCCTTTTCCTCCATTATATCTGTATCTTTGTAAGCCAATTTTAAACTTCAAAATTACTTAAATAAAACGACACATGTTCACGGGAATCATCGAAACATTAGGCACCGTTACGCAATTGGAAACCAAGGGTGGCAACCTGGATTTAACGATACAGAGCAGCATTACCTCTGAACTCCAAATAGATCAAAGTGTTGCCCATAACGGGGTCTGTTTAACGGTGGTGGGCATCTCCGGGGATGCCTATACGGTCACTGCCATTTCCGAAACCTTGAAAAAAACGAATTTGGGTACCTTAAAAGTGGGCGATTCGGTTAATTTGGAGCGCGCTATGATTATGGGGTCCCGGTTGGACGGCCATATTGTTCAAGGGCATGTGGACCAAACCGGTATCTGCACGAGTGTTAAAGAGGAAAACGGAAGTTGGATTTTTTCTTTTGAATATGACCATGCTACCGGAAACCCGACCATTGAAAAAGGTTCTATCACCATTGATGGCACTAGTCTTACCGTAGTTACTTCAGGAAAAAATACTTTCGATGTAGCGATTATTCCCTACACCTACGAACACACCCGTTTTAATACTTACAAAGCAGGTACAGTTGTGAACCTAGAATTTGATGTGATTGGCAAGTATGTGGCCAAGTTGATGCAGCGTTAAAGGATAAAATTAGTTTTTTATACACTTTGAATACTGTCAATAAGCCCTTAAAAAATGAGTGGCACTGTCCCCTTGAGGGGACTTCAGGGGTGTTCGCGTTTAACTTTTTTTATTTCATAAACGGTTTCTTCAATCTTTAACAATACACTGAACATTTCCTTTTTTATTTCTATATCCGTTACTCTCAAAAAACGAACTCCTTGCTCTTCTAGTTTTAACTGTCGCTTTTGGTCTTCTATAAATTTATTTTCATGGCTATTACCATCAACTTCAATGGCTAGCATTAGTTCGTGACAATAAAAATCCACGATATATTCCAATAAGGGTACTTGCCTGTGAAACTGTACCCCAAACGCCCTATTCTTTATCTTTTGCCACAACAATACCTCTGACAAGGTGCTGTTTTTTCTCAACTGCCTTGCCAGTTCCTTTAATTTTGGGTTATATGGAATTATTTTGTTTTGCACGCATTTAATTTTGTCCCATTGAGGCCACCTTAGAGGTGTCATGTAATCTTTCCTCTATTATTTACACCCCCCTTACCCCCCTCAAGGGGGGAATAATCTTTAATCGTTTATATCCTTTTCACAATTTATTAAAACCAATCCTTGACTTTCAACAGTGATGTGATTCCGCTATTAGGGCTCAGTATGACGGAAAGATTGAGGCTAAAAATTCCGCATTCATATTAGCAAGTAAACCCAAAAACCCAATAGGGCTATACCTTAATAAAAATCTTCCTTTGGTACAGGACATATCCCAAAAAGGCATAAAAGGCTACAACGGTAAGTCCGTATAGCAGCGATGACATTTCTAGGGAAATAGCATCATGGACGTAAATTTTTTGAAACAGATATCCATGAAGGGAGGTTTCGCCTACCCGTATTTGGCCCATGAGCTTAGAAATAAAACTCGATAAAAAATAAATGATAATGGCATTGGCCCCGGCATATCTGAAAATACTCCCGAACTTGATTTGCTTCACGTCGGTTAGGTAATAGATCAAGGCCAAAATCAAATTGGCCCATCCAGCGGTCACCAATACAAAACTACTTGTCCATAAGGCTTTGTTGATTGGGAAAACCAAATCCCATAAATGGCCAATAATCAGAAAGCTCCCGCCTATCCCCATCAATATTGTGGCCTTTTTCTCCTGCTTGGAAACGAGGATCAGCCCCGTAAAGATTCCCAATAATGAACTTACAATGGAGGGAATAGTGCTCAAAAGTCCCTCTGGATCATAATCCGGTTTATAATTATGCGAACCAAAAACCTTTACGTCCAACCAATTGGCAAAATTATTGGGCGCCCTTTCCAATGTGGATGCAATACCCTCAACGGGTATCAAGGTCATCATTAACCAATAGCCGATCAATAAAGCAATTGCAATACCCAATAAAGTCTTCCACTTAAAATTGATGAACAGTATGGAGGCGAAGAAAAAAACCACCCCGATACGCTGTAGTACACCAGGAAAACGGATGTTCTCCCAGGCCTTAAAAAATGGAAATTTGATTATGAAGGCCCCAAGAAACAATCCCAGGCCAATGAGCTTTAAGGTCCGGACGATGATTTTCTTATAGGTATCGGTATTGACTTCCTTGTTCCGGTAGGAAAAAACAATGGAGGTTCCTACGATAAACAGAAAGAAGGGAAATACTAAATCGGTTGGGGTATAGCCGTGCCATTGGGCATGTAGAAATGGAGCATATACATTGGACCACGTTCCAGGAGTATTCACCAATACCATCAATAAAATAGTTGCTCCCCTAAAAATATCTACCGAAAGAATTCTATTTTTCATTTTTTCCGGTTTAAAGGATATTGTCTTTCATTCTATTCCATGCCTTTATCAAAAGGAATCCAGTAACCAACGCAACACCAGATAATATTAGGGCATTGGTCGTTCTGCCATAGATCCAATATCCGGTAGCGAACATAATGGAATATATTAAGGCGATGCCCAACAACATGGCCGTCACCCCTTGCGGCACGCTCCATCTTTCACCTGCTTTTACAATTTGTTCGTTATCCGCTTCGGATTGATCAACCACTTTCTTCCAACCTGGACCTCCCGGTTGTATCTTCTTATAAAAGGAACGTAGGGTCTCATCCGATTCCGGAGACGTCATAAACGTTGCCAAAAGCCAAATGGCGGTAGTTACTACCACAATAAATGGATAATTGGCCCACTCCGGGAATATTCCCGTTTCTGGTGCGAATAACATCGTACCCAACTCTGTCTTGGCCAACAAAATGACCAAAATTCCTGATGCGAACATGGCGGTAATCTCGCTCCACGCATTGATACGCCACCAAAACCAACGAAGGATAAATACGAGTCCGGTACCGGCACCAAACTGAATCAAAAGGTCAAATACCTCAAAAGCGTTCTGAAGCGTTAAGGCAAAAAGTGCACTTACAACCATTAGTACAACCGTAGAAATACGCCCAACGGCTACCATTTGCTTTTCTGTAGCATCCGGATTAATCTGCCTTTTATAAAAGTCAAAAACAATATAGGATGAACCCCAGTTCAATTGTGTAGATATCGTACTCATGTAAGCAGCAATCAAAGAAGCCAAGACTACTCCTAGAAGACCACTAGGAAGTTTGGTGAGCATTGCGGAGTATGCAAGATCATGTCCCAGTTTGTTCTCCGCGACGTTGGGAAAAGCCTCAGCGATGCTTGCAATATCAGGGTATACGACCAAGGAGGCCAACGCCACCAAAATCCATGGCCATGGGCGCAAGGCATAATGCATGATATTGAAAAAGAAGGTGGCCCCTATGGCATGATTTTCGTCCTTGGCCGCCAACATACGCTGTGCGATATAACCACCTCCGCCAGGTTCCGCCCCAGGATACCAAGAGCTCCACCATTGTACCGCAATTGGAATGATGAAAAGGGTGATCAATACTTCGGTATTGTCAAAATCCGGCAGGATATTAAGCTTGCTGGTAACATTTTCATTTTCCATTAAGGCTGCAATTCCTCCAACCTCTGGAATATTGACCAGATAGTAGGCCGCTCCTATAGCGCCGGACATGGCCACAAAGAACAGGAGAAAATCGGTATAGACCACACCCTTAAAACCTCCAAGGGCGCTGAAAATTACGGTGATAAGACCTGCGCCAACAACGGTTTCCCAAGGTTCTAGGCCCAACATAATCCCTCCTATTTTAATAGCAGCCAGAGTCACCGAAGCCATGGTAATGATATTGAACAAGGCCCCCAGGTAAATGGCCCTAAACTTTCGTAAAAAGCTCGCTGGTTTGCCTCCATATCGCATTTCATAAAATTCCAAATCGGTATTTACATTGGATTTACGCCATAGCTTTGCATAGACAAAAACCGTTAGCATTCCTGTAATCAAAAAACACCACCACACCCAGTTTCCCGAAACACCATTGGTCCGGACGATGTCGGTAACCAAATTGGGAGTGTCGGTGGAAAAAGTGGTCGCCACCATGGAAAGGCCCAATAACCACCAAGGCATGGTTCTTCCCGAAAGGAAAAACTCCGAAGAATCTTTTCCTGATTTCTTTGAAACATAAATTCCTATTCCTAAAACGATTGAGAAAAAGACCACTATAAAACTGTAGTCGAGGGTGCTTAATTCCATAATTTGGTTGTTAGTTAGCTTCTAAAGATATAATATTTTAAAATACTTTTGTCATTTGTCCAAAACCTTGGGCTTCTTACCTTTGAGCCATGGAAATTTCTTTAACGTCTTGGATTTTGGCCACGTTGGCCGCATTTGTGATCGGAATGTCCAAGGCAGGAATAAAGGGGATTGCGGTTATCAACGTGACATTCATGGCTTTGGCCTTTGGGGCCAAGGAATCCACGGGCATGGTAGTTCCACTCCTCATTTTGGCAGATATTTTTGCCGTTATCTACTACAACCGACATACGCAGTGGAATTATGTTTTTAAGGTATTGCCTTGGATGGTCCTTGGACTGGTCATTGGGGTTTTCATAGGAAAAGATCTTCCAGAGTCACTTTTTAGGATAGGAATGGCCATTATCATCATCATCACCGTTCTTATGATGTATTGGTGGGACCGAAAAAAGGAAAAGACCGTACCCACACATTGGGCATTTTCCAGCTCCATAGGTACACTTGCAGGGATTACAACCATGGTGGGAAATTTAGCGGGGGCCTTTTCCAATATTTACTTTTTAGCCATGCGATTACCCAAGAATCATTTTATTGGAACTGCAGCTTGGTTATTTCTAATAATAAATGTTTTAAAGCTTCCTTTTCACTTCTTTGTTTGGGAGACCATTACTTGGGAATCCTTAGTGCTCAACTTAAAATTGTTGCCCGGCATTTTCTTGGGCTTCTTCGTCGGCATTCGTATCATTAAATTAATTAATGAGGAGTTTTTTAGGAAGATGATTTTGGTTCTTACGGCCTTAGGTGCATTGTTGATCATGATGGGATAATAAAAAAAAGACCCACCTTACAACAGGTGGGTCCATTTATTCTTCTTAATCTTTTATTCCGTTATTCAGAAGCACCTTCATATAGAGCATTGAATATGAGCTTGTAGGTACCCCGGGGTTGCGCCCTAAACTGAGGTCTAAAAGCAAAGAGGATTACGGATCCTTTCCCATAACCTGCTTTGACCATAGCCGGTTTTTTAGCAATGTATTTATCCTCGCCCATGGCCCATCCGCTCATCAATAAATTTTTAGGGGCGTAGGTGGCAATAACCTCCACTTCTGGAGTTGGGGCATCCTTTATATCCTCAACACCGCCTTCTCCTTTTTTACTCTGCTTGTCGATTGTAAATGCGCGACTCCTATTAAAGGATACCGCTACCGTATCCTGCATTCCAAACGCTAATGGATTGGTGGTATCTATACCCGTTTTAATTAAGGAACCGGGAATGAAGAAATCCTTACTATCGGCACCCTGAGTTGCATCCCTAAGGGGTAATCCAAATTGTTCGATTATGTAATTACTTGCGTCATCAAAGGTCAATAAAGTTCCTCCATTTTTCACGTATTTACTAAGGGCCACGGTACCTTCCAATCCAATACCGCCAGTAAATTTTTCTGGCATATCCAAATTGGAATGTCCGTGTAAAATAGAACTAGGCCGTTGTGCTGGAATGATCAAGGCATCGTACTCCGATAAATCCTTGGTTTGGATATCTCTATCGTGTAACGTGTCCATGGCAAATTCATATTCGTCCATTACAAAACGTGTCCAACCTTCATCCATATTGGAAACCCAAGATTTATAAAGGCCTACTTTTGGCAGGTGTACTTTGGTCAATTCAATTTCTGGTTTATCAGAAAGTCCAAAGAATTCCAATCCATACTTATCCGCCAAATCCTCCACAGAGACCGTACCTCCGGAAACAATATAGGACCCTGCAGGTAACGTGGTTTTTCCAACTTTTAGCGACTCCTTGGTTTTGTACGCGGTGCCTCCAGCCTTCAAAACCTTGTTAGTGGCAAGTACGGATGCGTTGCTATTAGCACTTAAAGCATATCCGAAGGATGCTTTACCCATTACATCTCCATCGTAATATTCTGCAGCTATTGCCACCTTCTCAGTGGAAACATCAAACGACTCTTTTATTTTGTCTACGGCAACTCCCATCTGCATGGGCAAGGTCCAACCCGCTAAATCGTACGGAGTATCCGGTGGTCCTCCTGGATATTGAAAACGTGTTGGGTAGTTTTGTTTTTCCAAAAGGTCCATCAAATAGGGTCTAAAAGCTTGCCCTCCATAAATGATATATGACCCCTTTTCATATTTCTTGTCGCCGATAGTAAAGCTTTTCGTTGCTTTTTCAATTTCAATACCGCCTTTAAGTAACACGTTGACAAGGTTGACCGCCTCAAAAGTGTCCCATTGATCCTTTCCTATCACATAGGCAAAGGGTCCTTCGGTTTTGGCCTTTTCAATGGCCGAAGCTCCCATTTTGTAAATATTGTACAAATAGTTGCTCTTACGGTCAGCGGCAAGATCCAAGGTCGCCCAAGTAGCCGTCAGCATATAATCCACAGCATCCCTAAAGTGCGACTCCCCACCTTTCCAAGGATCTGCGTACATAATATCCGTACCATCCGTTGGAGTTCCCCCTGCAACGGTTTTTGGTAATTTTTCTGGGTCATAAAACCTAGGGGTTGGTGTTGTATGTCCTGTTTCCGTAAGGATACCTATCATATTATGGTAATAGGGGACGGTTCGCCCCCCACCGTTCCAGAACATGGTATAGAAATTATCGGCTATGGCGCCTGGCATGTTCTCCAATGAGAATCTTTTGGACATGGCCGAACCTACCTCACTTACCCCAGCGGTTACTGCTGGATGAATCTTTGGGTTAACCGGGTCCGCATAGGGCGGAATCGAAATCTTGGTCCATGCCGGGGAAGATTGATGGTGGTTGTACACAATCTGTGGATACCATTCATTATAAAGTATTTTGGTCACGTTATAGGTTTCGGGCATGGTGTTCATGAACCAATCCCGATTATTGTCGTGCCCCATGTAATAATGATATAAAATAGGCGGACGAGAGGTCTCATACGCAGTACCCATATTCTTTTTATACCAATCCACAACAATGTCCAATCCGTCCGGATTCATTACAGGCATCAAAATAGTAATGACATTATCGCGAATTCTTTTCATTTCGGTGGTTTCCGAAGTAGCCAAGGTATAGGCAAGCTCGGAAGTCATTTGTCCGTGGGCCAACTCCGTAGAGTGCATGCCTCCATCCACCCATACAATTGCTTTTCCTTCTTCCGAAAGTTGTAAGGCCTCCTCGTCCGAAACCTGAACACGGGCCAATTTGGTACTTATATCTTTCCACTTATCCAGATTCGCCAAGTTTTCTTCGCTTGAAATAAAGAGGACATACATCTTGCGTCCAAGAACGGTCGTTCCTATCTCCTTGATCTGGACACGGTTGGAAGCAGCGGCCAACTTACCCAGATAATCCTCAATTTGTGCATAATCGGCTAGTTTGTAATCATCCCCAACCCGGAAACCGTAGACATCCTTGGGAGAGGGAACTTGCTGTGCCATGGTCTGAAAAACGCATGACATCGTTAATACTACGGTCAGTAACTTGACCACGTATCCGTTAATTTTTGAAGTCATTTTTGAATTAGTTTGATTTTGAGTCAGGAATTTAAGCATTCCTAAGGAGTAAATAAAATTGGAACAAAAAGTATTGGCCTTGGTACCGCTTCTTTTTCTAGGTTGATAATTCTGGGGCACTTTTTTTATCAAATACCTGAGATGAATTTAGGTTGGTTCCAAAAGGGATAAAGAATAACATCCTATTCCTGAAATTCTTAGTTTTAAAATAGCACTATTTTTTATTTCTTAATTTTTTGTCCCACCAAACATATGCCCCAAAAGCAACCAAACTCACCAAAGAGCCCCAAAGCAAGCCTGTTTTTAATCCCTCCGTGGAACCCCCAAAATAGGCAATGAACAGGGTCAAAGGTGCAATGCCCACCAAAGTAGCCCCAATAAACTTCCAATACCCCATTTGGAGCAGTCCCCCAACGAAACTTATGGCGTCATTGGACAAGAAAGGATTGAGTCGGGTTACGATCACCGCCCAAAACCCATAATCGTCCAAAAAGTCCTCTACTCTCTTTTCAGACTTTTCCCCTATAATTTTCTTCACAATAGAATCGCCAAAATAATCCCCTATCACATATCCCACGGAGGATGCGGCGAACACCGAGGCAAAAACAATTACACTTCCCCAAATGGGACCATAGGCCAAAATGGCAACAACCATTAATAACACCGAAGGAATGATGAGCAAGAACATTTGTGCGATCATGGCCAACACAAGGACTACGGGGCCCATCCATCCAAATCCACTGACCCACGATTCTATGCGTTTCTCATCGTCGCTTGTTAGTACGTTCCAAGCTTCATTCATAAAGGATTGTACCTCTGGAAAAATGAAATAAGAAACAAGAATTGCCCCTACTAGAAATAGGGAGATGACCAAGGGCAGTTTACTCTTTTGGGGTTTGGATGTTTTTTTATCTCGATTTGACATATAGTTTTTCTCCGATTTTCGCAGTATGGTATCATACCATAATACTTCCAATGCCTTAAAATATAATGCTTTTTAAAATTGAATCTTGACCCGATACTTAATACTTGATGTTTAAAAAAATAGTTCCTTATAAACATCTAGAAGAAAATTCTTGAAACCCCTCTCTTTTTTATGAAGTCTTTATGCGTCGCTCACCAAAGCCGCCATAATTAATTGGCAAACCTTTTTAGTCCCTGATACCTTTTAATTCTTTTGGACCCTATAGGTGATTCTACGATTGGTGATTACAGTTCTAACATTTATGGTTAGTAAGGCCGCATTGGAAGTAACGGGAGCACAGCTTGTGGTTGAGTTGGACAAAATCGCCCGATACAAATAGCCGTTTTGAGGGTGTTCGGTATTGTTGACAGTAAGAGTAGCCGTCTGGGTTCCAGAGTAATCAGTTCCGTCAAAAATATCTCCATATGTAGAACCCCCATCGGTACTTACCTGCCATTGAAAGGTATCCGCATTGCTAGCATCTACTTCAAAAACAGCATTCGCTCCTTCCAGCACCGTCTGGTCCAATGGTTGGCTGTTTATGGTAACGAGAGGGTCGCCCCCAATGGTATAAGTACCTAGATAGGTCGGGCATTCGCCGTTACCCCATCTTACCCAGAGAATATAGGTGCCCGCGGCTAGTCCTGAATAGGTTGTTGAACCACTATTGTCATTTAAAAAGGCACCAGTACCGTATCTACCTTGATCATCTATACTAAACGAAATTCCTGTTCGGTTCGGGTGGTCAGGGAAGGTAAACGTAATTTCGCCATTGTCCAGGTCACAGGTCGTATCGGTAGTACTAACGGTTGCCGTTGGATTGGACTCTACCTTTACCCTAACAGTGTCAGTATCTTGACATCCGTTTTGATCTGTAACCGTTACCGTGTAATCTACATTAACATCCATATTTGGGTTTCCTGGAGGTGTTACGGTAATACTGGGAGTGGTTTCACCGGTACTCCATAGATAAGTATAGCCCGGAGCTCCTCCTGTGGCTGTAGCCGTAAGCGTAGCGGCCTCCCCGTCACAGATTTGTTGGTTGACACCTGCATTTGCAACCGGTTGATCAACGGTTAAAGTGACGGTGTTCGAGGTCTTTCCCCCACAAACGTAAGCGGTATGCAATACCTGTACGCGATATTGATTTCCATTGTCCGTTAATTGGGCATTGGTGATGGTAAGCGTTGCCGTGGATGTACCACTATGAATTCCCGTATCGGTAAGGTCATCCCAGGTAGAACCATTGAAAAGTTGCCATTGGTAGGTATCCGTATCTGATGCCGTGACCGAAAAAGAGGTATCTCCATTTAAGCAAGTATTTGTATCCGTGGGCTGAACTGTAATTGCAGGTGCCACATTAGCTTCCTTGTAATCATAAATGGTATTTGAATCTCCGTCAGCTGGCGTTGGATATGTTGCGGCCACTACGGTTCCGTCAGTATTTACGCTTGGGGTTCCTGAACCGTACATGCCATTATCATCACTATCGGCATTTATATCATTATAAGCCTCATCAGAATCGTTACAACCATCGGCATCAGCATCCAATTCTACCGAATCTATATTTCCATCATTATCAGAATCCCCTACCGTATAGTTTACAGTACCATCATTAGGGTTAGCCTGTACCGTATTAGGTACACCATCGGTTCCAACAGCTCCATTAACAACCCCATTTGTATGTGTTTGCGTATGGTTTGCTTCAACAGCATCATAAATGCCATCATTATCACTATCTAAGTCAAATCGGTTTAAAATACCATCACCATCCGTATCACATTCTTCACTAAACCTTAATATGCCGTTCATATTGGTAGGTCCGGTTATGAACTGTCCAATACTTATCGTATTGGCTCCGGAAGGATTCCAGGGAACGGTTGATGGTGGCGTATCCAAGGTCAGATTTACTAAAGGCCCGCCGGAAGATTGTACGCCGTACAATTCAAGATGACCATCAGAATCTATGGTTACCCGTAATACGGGGGTTTCAATTGAACCGGTCATTGACCACAATTGCGGCACACCACCTTGTCCATAGGTAAAGCCCGTATCAAAACGTGCAAAATTTCCAGGTGCACCAGGTTGAAATTGAAATTCTGTAGCTATATCGGCACCATTAATTGTAAGGTTAAAGGAATTGTCAATAGAAATAAAATCAATATACAATTTCCCTCTGCCATTTGTCGCTGTGTTCGTTACCGTAGTGCCGTTTGTTGAAGTAAAAGCTTGTGTTACTAAAGGTATAAATGGACATTCTTCCCAATCTAAAATTCCATCATTGTCATTATCCAAATCAACCTCGTCTCCAATACCATCTCCATCCGTATCTTGTGAATAGGACGAGGAACATATTAAAAAACTAAAAATCACCAATAAAATTAGCTGGTTCTTAAAAGTCACCCCAAATGCATTAGAATTTAAGCTTTAAAAGTATCCACGAACGTTGGCATACGCCAATCTATGTTGTGTAATTACAGAAACCCGATGTAAAATGGTTATTGACAATATTGTAAGTGAATCGTTTTGGTTTCTAATTCTCTGTTTAAAAGAGTTTTTCAATTTTCGAATAAAGCGTATGAGAACATAAACAACAAAAAGAAGGTCCTTAAATAAGGTTTTGAAACTAAGTATCATCCAAATTTTTACAACCCATTTTAATTTTTAGTAGCTTGTAATACCTAAAAACTTTTTTATGAAACCCTCCATTTATTTGGTTTTATTTCTTGTCTTCTTGGTGCAAGGTTGCAACCATCAAAAACCGGAAGAAACCACTACTAAAACAAGGCCCAATATCATCTATATCCTAGCCGATGATTTGGGCTATGGCGAGCTAGGCGTCTATGGACAGGAAAAAATAGAAACCCCGAATATCGATGCCTTGGCCCATAACGGAATGCTTTTTACACAGCACTATACCAGTGCCCCCGTATGTGCCCCGGCCCGGTACATGTTATTGACCGGAAAGCATGCTGGGCATGCCTATATTCGAGGTAACGATGAATGGAGCGACCGTGGCGATGTTTGGAACTACAGAGCGATGGCCCATGATTCTACCTTGGAAGGGCAACGGCCAATTCCCTCCAATACCGTTTTACTTCCCCAAAAACTCAAGGAGCAGGGATATTCCACAGGAATGATAGGGAAGTGGGGGCTGGGCGCTCCACATACGGAATCCATTCCTACCAAGATGGGGTTCGATTTTTTCTATGGTTACAACTGTCAGCGTCAGGCCCACACTTATTATCCTCTCCATCTCTACCACAATGAAAACAGGGTACATTTACAGAACGATACCATTGCACCATCCACCAGATTTCCGGAGGGAACAAACCCCAATGACCCCGCAAGCTATGCAGATTATACCCTAAAGGACTACGCCCCGGATTTGATGTTCGCACAAATGATCAATTTTATTTCCGAGCAGCAAAAGGACCCGTTCTTTTTCTATTGGGCCACGCCCATACCCCACAATGCAATCCAGGCCCCTCAGCGTTGGGTAGACTATTATACAGAAAAGTTTGGACCGGAAGAACCCTATTTGGGAGACAAGGGCTACTTTCCACACCAAAATCCGCACGCAGGCTATGCTGCCATGATTTCCTATTTGGATGAGAACGTGGGCAAATTAATTGCCCACCTTAAAAAGGAAGGACTCTATGAAAACACCTTAATACTATTTAGCTCCGATAACGGGGTGACCTTTACCGGAGGTACCGATGGTGAATTTTTCAATAGCTCCGGACCTTTTGGGGAGGAACGTGGTAAAGGCAAGGGGTTTGTATATGAAGGCGGAATTCGTGTGCCGATGATTGCCAGTTGGCCCGGCCATATTGCGCCCGGCTCAAAAACCGACCATATATCTGCTCAGTATGATGTGATGGCCACCTTGTCAGATTTAATCGGCTTTGAAAAGCCCGTGGACTCAGATGGTATCAGCTTTTTGCCTACCCTATTGCAGCAAGAAAATCAAAAGGAACACGAATTTCTGTTTTGGGAATTTCCGGAATACGGTGGACAGGTCGCCATACGTATGGGTGATTGGAAAGTGGTCCGTCAACATTTAAAGGATGACGAAGAACCTACCTTGGAACTTTATAACCTAGCAACCGACTCCGCAGAAACCCAAAATGTTGCTTCTCAACATCCGGAAATTTTGGAAAAGGCCGCTGCTATTTTTGCGGCTGAGCATATGGATGCGGAAACCGAACGCTTTCGAATTCCCTTGATTGAGAAGGGCTTGTTGGGTACCCGATAATATCGCTGCGGAAAAGACCCGGCCAATACTTGGATATAGATAAAATATACTGCCCAATTCTTGTTAAGGATTTTATAAATAGCGTATTTCAACCAATAAACAACCCTTTTTACCGATGGCGATAGCTTCATTGGACTAAGAGGACGTAACTATTAAGAACCGGGTTCATAAAGGCCATTAGCTAGGTCAACGTTCTTTTTATAATTCATAATTCTTTTTAAGATGAAAGCAAAACAGATATTGTCCATCCTTACCATACTAACCATCTGTTTGTTTACCAACGCCCAAGAAAAACCACTTTGCATTTATGATGAATGTGGTTTTGAACCCGGGCAAAACGTGTACCTTTTTGGCGACCAGGTACAGCTCAGGGAAGCCCCCACACTAAAGTCCAAGGTTTTGAAACGGTTGCCTATCGGTACGCGATTGGTAGTCCGGGAAAAACATGAAAATTCTTGGCCCTATAAAGGGGTGGAACACCACTTTTACAAAGTAGCCTATAATAACATGGAAGGTTATGTGCTAGGCGGACTCATTGCCCTGGAAAAAAAGACAATCAATACTATAGTGCATCTCTTTGGCTACAGCAGAACGGGTGATGAGGATTATCTCTTGATACGTTCCCTGAAGGACGATGGCAGTTTTACCGAAAAATCGACCCGGTTGGCCAATGGCCAGTTCTATTTAAGTGCTTTGGGAAGCAAGGGGCTACCGAATATTGAGGGAATCCTTTTTGTGGATTATCTGGCCGAAGCCTGCGGGGTCGAGGGAGGCGGCATTTACCTTTTTCAACAAGAAGGCGCTCTGCACCAAGTTGCCCGACTTTCGCAAGTTTCCGATGCAGGAGTATATTATTTTTGGGAGGAGTTCATCTTCCCCGATGACCAATATGGTGTGCCCGGAAAAATCCGTTATAAAAAGGAAATGGGCGAAAACCTGGATGAAGAATCCCATTGGAAAAAGACTAGCAAAGAGAGCAAAATACTGGTTTGGAACAATCTTAATCTGGAGCTGGCGCAGCGATAAAATCAATAATTTTAATCTAAACCTGTCACCATGAGTGGCAGGTTTTTGTTTTGTAATACTACGGTCTATTCGTCACTTCGAGTGAATTTTCGAGGTACGAGAAAATTTGTATTGAGAAGCATTCGGGTAAACAAGGGTTCTCGATACAACGTCTCTTACAGGACGCCACTCGAACTGACATTTGATTTTTTAATGGCAGATTTCCTCCTATTAATTTGTACCTCTTTTCCGTCACTTCAAGTGAATTTTTGAGGTACGAGAAAATTCGTATCGAGAAGCTCTCGGACCCAAAAAGAGTCTGCCCTGAGCGAAGGCGATGGGTTCTCGATACAACGTCTCTTTCAGGACGCCACTCGAACTGACATTTGCTTTTTTAATGGCAGATTTCCTTGTATTATTTCGTATTTTGTTTAAGTGAAAATATACTTTGTTTACATTCTTGAGTGTTCCGATGGGACTTATTATACGGGAATTACATCCGATTTAGAAAAACGTTTGGAATCACACCAAAGTGGAAAACACAAGGATAGTTACACATCTTCAAGACTACCTGTCAATCTAGCTTATTTTTGTGAATTTACGGAAGCCACAATGGCCATTCAGACGGAAAAACAGATTAAAAAATGGTCCAAAGCCAAAAAGAAGGCTTTAATCCTTGGTGCGTTTGAAAACCTACCGAACCTTGCCAAGAAAAAATTCATATAAACCATTTGTCACTTCGAGTGTTTTCAAAAGAACGGTAGTGAAGTTGAAAATGTATCGAGAAGCATTCAGGCCAAAAGAGTCTACGCTGAGCAAAGGCAATGGGTTCTCGATACAGCGTCTCTTTCGGGACGCCACCCGAACTGACAATCGGAGAAACACCCTTCAGTACTTAGAGAAGAAGGCTCTTGTGGATTTCTCGTCGTCCCGATAGCAATCGGTCCTCTGTCGAAATGACTAAAGTGAACCAAAAGTCATTTCGAACCGAAACAGAGTGGAGCGTGAGAAATCTAAAATTCCAACCTTAACATTTTGAAACCTTTTTTCGGTAATGGAAAAAGTATCAAATTCAGACCCTCCCCATTTCACTAAAGTGAAACACCCCTCCCTAACTAGGGAGGGGAGCTTTTTTGTGGTAAGAAATGGATAGCTCTTCAAAAATTTTCTCAAGGCATAAAAACAACCGGCCTATTTTAGGATAGGTAGCAAATCGGGGAGGCCTTGGAGATGGCCCTTTGAAAATCGCCCAAAAAGTATTCCGATGCAATCGGAAACGGCCTGGGCGATGCGGACCAAGGACTTGCTCGATTTCAAGTATCCTAAAATCAGCCTAGCCTTTTTGGATACTTTTTCGGCGATGGAAAAAGTATCAAAGAACTATCCTCCCGTTTCACCTCCGTGAAACAAAACTTCCCGGACAGAAAAGGTGGCTCTTGTGGATTTCTCGTCGTCCCGATCGGCATCGGGACTCCGTCGAAATGACTAAAGTGAACCAAATGTCATTTCCAACCGAAACAGAGTGGAGCGTGAGAAATCTATAGAAACAAGCCGTTCATTATCCTCTTCAAAGCTACTTCCTATTTCTTTGAAAATTAATCTGTAGCTTTAGGTATAATCATTCTTGGCCTGACATATGATTTCAAAATACGCTTTATTTCTACGTAGTTCCTATGGATTTCTGATTGTACCCTTTTCATTGCTATGCTTTTCCTGCAAAGAAATTCCTAGTGAGAACAAAGACCCTAAAAAAGAACTCCTTATAGCATTGGAAGCTTCATTAGATACCCTTTCCAACGTTTGGTATCCAAGAACCATTGATAGTACCCACGGTGGTTTCTGGTCGGACTTTGATTATAAATGGGATAAGGTTGGAAATCAAAACAAAATGTTGGTGAGTCAGGCACGGCATGTTTGGACCGCCTCCACCTTGGCCCTGTATTACAATGACCCCAAATATCAGCAAATCGCCAAACACGGATATCATTTCTTAAGAGATCATATGTGGGATTCCCAGCACGGTGGTTTCCATACCCTGTTAGGTTTAGAAGGGGATTCCTTAAAACTGCTGTCCACAGGGAAAAGCGCCTATGGGAATTCATTCGCTATTTACGGACTGGCCACATATTACAAGGTCTCAAAGGATACAACAGCTTTGAATTTGGCCAAAAAAACGTTCCATTGGTTGGAGGAACATGCCCATGATCCAGAATATGGAGGCTATTTTGATGTGTTGCAAATGGATGGTTCCTGGATGTTGGATGTTACCGAAAATGACCGTAACTATGACAATTTTATCCGGAAGGACTGGAAGGATCAGAACTCGTCCATACACCTGTTGGAGAGTTTTACAGCATTATATGAGGTATGGCCCGATGCCTTGGTAAAAGAACGGCTGGAGGAACTTTTGGTGTTAATACGGGATACCATCACCACGAAAAAAGGGTACTTAACCCTGCACTTGCGAAGGGATTGGACACCCGTTTCCTTTAAAGATTCTACGGAAAGTGTCCGCAAAGAAAACTTCTTCTTGGACCATGTCTCCTTCGGTCATGATGTGGAAACTGCCTTTTTACTCTTGGAAGCCTCCCACGTGCTGGGCAAGAAAAACGATACGCTTACCATGAAGAAGACAAAAGTCATGGTAGACCATGCCTTGGATTGGGGCTGGGACAATTCAAAAGGTGGGTTTTACGAAGGGGGTTACTATTGGGACGAAACCAAAGCTAGAACTATAGAGGATAGTCGGAAGGTATGGTGGACGCAGGCAGAATGTCTGAACACGCTTTTGCTCATGTCCAAACTATATCCTGAAGAACCTCGTTATTCCGAGTTGTTTGAGAAACAGTGGCGCTATATTAACACATATCTCATAGACCATACTCATAACGGTTGGTTTGACGCCGGTTTGGATACGAGTCCGGAAGCGGAAAAAAGGGCGAAGGCCCAGATTTGGAAGGTAAACTATCACAATGTCAGGTCGTTGATGAACGTCATAAAAATGATGAAGGGCGAATTTGAATTGACCCATTCCTACCAATAAACGCTTTTGGAATCCTCAAAGTTTCCAGCTACCGGCCAAAAGGCTTTTCTTTTTTTGCTAACTTAACGGAAACTAAATGATTATGGCTAGCTATTCACTGAATATCAACGGAACCTCACATGAGGTCAATGTGGCCCAAGGCACCTCTTTACTTTGGGTATTACGGGAACACTTGGGACTTACAGGCACCAAATATAGTTGCGGCAAGACCAAGGTGGCATATTCCTCATTTTCAAACTCAAAAGCTCCCTTTTTATAGGCGTACAATCCGCCAATAAGGGCTATCAAAACCAGTGCCGTTATACTTTTATAGTTCATTTGGAATACTTTCAAGTCCGGTCGACCCTTAAATGTAATCAATTTACCCATAATTTCTATCAAACCCGATTATCCACACAAAGGGTCGTATGGAGTGCATCCACAAAAAGCAAAAGGAATAATTGATACTTTTGCGGCATGGAAAATGAAACATCCAGAATACTCTACAACTACCTGTTGAAGACCGGTATCAGCGAAACAGTTGCCGCCTATCTGAACCTGATTATCCTCATGGCCGTCCTTCTCGTTGTTGCGTGGTTCGTTGATTGGGTCATTTGGAAGATATTACGTGCGCTTTCCATTAGGATAGCAAGACAATCCAAAACCAACTTTGATAATTTTTTGGTAGCGAACAGGGTTCCCAGGTATATGGCCCATATGGCTCCGTTGTTCCTCTTGTTTAAAATGGCACCTGTCGCTTTTATTGATTTTGATTTCGCCCGGGGCATTGCCATGAAGACCTTGCAGGTGCTTTTGGTACTCTTGTCGTTGGCCGTCATAAAACGGGTCTTTAGAAGTATCAATGATTACCTCAAGACCAAACCTCGTTTTAGGGACAAGCCACTCGATAGTTACATACAGGTATTTATGATCTTCGGCTGGTTTGTGGGGATTTTGGCCATTTTAGCCATAATAACCAATGTCCAGGTTTGGAAATTCTTTACCGCCTTGGGTGCCGGATCTGCCATAATATTATTGATTTTCAAGGATTCCATTTTGGGACTTGTAGCAAGCATACAGGTAAGCGCAAATGATATGGTGCGCATAGGTGATTGGATCACCTTTGATAAATATGGGGCGGACGGGGATGTGATAGAGATCAACCTCGCCACGGTCAAGGTGCAGAATTTTGATAAGACGATTACAACCATACCTACGTACGCCTTGATATCGGACTCCTTCAAAAATTGGAGAGGCATGCAGGAATCGGGTGGAAGGCGCATCAAAAGGGCCTTGATCATCAGTCAAAAAAGTATTCGTTTCCTCTCTGATAAAGATGTGGAAACCCTAAAAAAAATCCAATTGATTCAGCCCTACTTGGCGGACAGGAATGAAAAAATAAGGGCCTTCAATATTGAAAATGGCCGGAACAAGGAACTGTCCATCAATGGAAGGAACCTCACTAACATTGGTGTCTTTCGCAAGTATATTACGGACTATTTGGAAAACCACTCTGCCGTGAATAAGGGCATGACCCTGATGGTTAGACAACTGGCTCCTACCCCGCAAGGTATTCCTTTGGAAATCTATGCCTTTAGTGCGGACAAACGCTGGGAAAATTATGAATACGTCATGGCCGATATCTTTGACCACCTGTTGGCGGCCCTTCCCTTTTTTGATCTAAAAGTATTTGAATTTCCTTTGAACCTGACCCAGGAACCCTGATCATCCACAAAAGGCCGGCAATTTGATTTTGAATTTCTTGCCAAGGATTTGTTTCTAAAAAAAGCACCGGCTAATACTATGGTTTTTTTATGATTCTAATGCTCTACTCGTCGCACCTTGAATCCTTTTGGTTGTGGTCAGGATAAACTTCTCGCACAAGGTTTGCTCCACAAAAAACTATCTAGTCTTAAATAAATTTAACTACGCTGAATAAGTGGTTTTAAATCCTCTCATTATCCAACTTACTACATGTAATACGCACTACGATCTGTTGGCCATAAACATGCAAGTCATTTACCGATAGTATCATAAAAATCAATATCTTACCGGAAGCAAACTTTTATTGCAAGTCCATGCCTTTATAATGAAAAAAACAATATTTACAATCCTGGTTGCCATTTCTCCTTTTTTTGGATTTTCGCAGGATGCTACCGTCGTCAACCAGTTTATCAATTCGTTGACAGCAACACAAAAAGCAAAAATTGTTCAAGATTTTGCTTCGGACACAAGAGACGATTGGCACTTTCTGCCCTGGAGTTCCTTTGAGCGACAAGGATTGTCTTTAAAGGAACTAAATCCGGAACAAAAAGCCTTGGTCCATAAGCTGCTTCAATCCTCCCTAAGTGAAACCGGTTATCAGCAGACAACGGAAATCATTGGTTTGGAAAAGGTGCTGGCGGCCAGTTCCGGCGACCCGGTTTATAGGGACCCAGAGCGATACTATATTTCCATTTATGGTAACCCGTCACAGGAAGATGTATGGATGTGGACTTTTGAAGGGCATCATGTTTCACTCCATTTTACCACCGTTGGGGATAGTGTTTCCTATGCACCCCGATTCTTTGGTTCCAATCCTGGTAGGATTATGGAAGGGGAACGGAAGGGATTCAGTCCTTTGGTCCATGAAGAAGATCTGGGGTTACAACTCATCAACATGTTAAGTAATGACCAGAAAAAAATGGCAATATTTAGTACAAAGGCCTATAATGATATTGTAAGCTACAACAAGCCTAGTGCAGAGAAAATTGAATCAGAGGGTATATTGGTCAGCGACCTGACCGATCCACAAAAAAAATTACTGATAAATCTCATCTATGAATATGCCTCAACTATTCCGGCGGAACAAGCTATGAAGCGCATGAGCAACATCCGCAATGAAGAAATGGACGACCTTCTTTTTGCCTGGGCCGGTGCGACCGAATTGGGAAAAGCGCATTATTATCGTATCCAAGGAAAAACTTTTATGATTGAATTTGATAATAGCCAAAATAACGCCAACCATATACATACCGTATGGCGAGATTTTGAGGGGGATTTTGGAAGGGACTTGTTAAAGGAACATTACGCCAATCACCCACACCCGCATTAGTTTTTTTGGTGCTTTGAATAAATAAAAAACGCTCACATTGACTTCCTTCGGCTACGCTAAGGATACACCTCTTGCCCAAGGTTTTTTCCACAAAAAAAGTCCTAGCTAACGCTAAGACTTTTTCACCACTCTAGTGGTCCCACCTGGGCTCGAACCAGGGACCCCCTGATTATGAGTCAGGTGCTCTAACCAGCTGAGCTATAGGACCGGTTAATATTTTTGTTTTAGCCACTGCTTTCCGTATCCACTTTTTAGATACTTCTCTCTTTTTCTAGCAGAAGCAATATCCGGGTACGACTCTTTATAAACTAATTCCCATGGTCTATACCCTTTTGTGCTTTTTGTTCTTCCTGAATTGTGCTCTTTTAAACGTCTATCTATATCGGAGGTCATTCCAATATATAATCTTCTGTCTTTTAAGCTACGAAGAACATAAACAATCATAATGTCAATTAAGCAAGTTTGGCTGAGCCCCGCCTACCTGCCGCTAGGTGGGCAAGTATAGGACCCGCAAATTGCGGATGCAATATTAGTGTTTATTTTTATATGCCGCAAGATTTTGTGATGTCATTTCGACAACGCTCCATGGCCAATTATCCCTGTTTAATTTCTTGGCAAAGTTCTATCAATACGCCGTTAGTGGACTTCGGATGTACAAAGACCACCCATTTATTATCGGCACCCTTTCTAGGCGCATCGCCCAGTACCTGAAATCCTTCTTTTTTTAACCGCTCCATCTCCACAATTATATCCTCTACTTCAAAAGCGATGTGATGTATACCTTCCCCTTTATTAGCCAAGAATTTAGCAATGGGGCCATCTTCATTCAGCGATTCCAATAACTCTATCTTATTGGGTCCGGTTTTAAAGAAGGAAGTCCTTACCCCTTCAGAAGCGACTTCTTCCTCTTTATAAGGTCCTTCACCCAACAATTTTTCAAACAAAGCATTGGAATCCTCCAAGTTTTTTACGGCAATCCCCAAATGTTCAATTTTTTTCATGTCAAAATGGTTTACAGGAACGAAGGATATCAACAAGATACATTATTCTGTGTATTTTTGCCGTATGGAAACACAAAGACAACGAAAGATAGCTGGGGTCATCCAAAAGGATATTGTAGCCATACTACAAAAAGCTGCCATAGAAGGTGGGCTTCGGGGCATCTTGATTTCAGTATCTAAGGTTTCCGTTACAACGGACCTTTCCATTGCCAAGGTCTACATCAGTATTTTCCCGACCGAGCAGGCCAAGGAATTGTTGGAGGGCATAAAATCCAACCAACCCTTGATCAAACATGAATTAGCCCAGCGTACCCGAAACCAGTTGCGTAGGGTGCCGGAACTACTGTTCTATTTGGACGATTCGTTGGATTATATCGAAAAAATTGAAAAGTCCTTGAAAAGGGAAGAAAACCCCATTGAGAACAGGGATCTGTTGCCTAGAAGAAAAAAGTCCTGATTTTTGAACTTTCCGCTATATATCGCTAAAAGATATGTGCGCTCCAAGAGCACACAGAATGCGGTGAACATTATCAATTTCATTACCTTTTTGGTCATTGTCATCGGTTCGGCGGCACTGTTTATCGTGCTTTCCGGATTTGCCGGGCTCAAGACCTTTAGCCTTTCCTTTACCAACTCCTTTGACCCGGAGTTAAAAGCACTCCCCGTAGCGGGAAAATTCTTTTCCATTACTCCCGAGCAGGAAAATCGATTGAATAACATTAGTGGCCTTGCTTCCTATTCCAAGGAAATCGAGGAAAAGGTTTATTTAGAGCATAAAGGGAAAAACCATATCGCCTATATTAAGGGCATTGACTCCAATTACACCAAGGTAGTAAATACCGATACCATTTTATATTTGGGCGACTGGACCATTAATGACCAACAGGTGGTTTCTGGAGTAGGTATCGCCAATATCCTTAGTGTGACCATTAACCAATTTAGAAGCCCGATGCAAATCTACGCCTTTAAACCGGGGAAGGGGTCTCTCTCACAAGGGGCTTTAGGCGTAAGTTCGCTCTATAACCGACTGCCGGTTATCATTGGAGGGGTATATGCGGTGGAGGCCGATTTGGATAACAAATATGTATTCGCCGATCTTGCCTTGACCCAGGCCCTTTTGGAAAAAACAGAAAACGATATTTCCGGTATCAATTTTAAACTGAAAGATTCTGCGGATGAGCAAGCTGTTCGTTCCGAAATCAAGGAGGTTTTAGGAGATTCGGTCACTTTGAAAAATCGTCAGGAGCTCAACAGTACGCTTTATAAAATGTTGAATACTGAAAATATGGCGACCTACCTTATCTTTACTTTGGTACTGATCATTGCCCTGTTCAACGTAGTGGGGGCCATTATCATGATGATTTTGGACAAACAACAGAACTCCAAAACTTTGTACAGTTTGGGAACCACCATAAAGGAATTGCGCAACATTTATTTTGTACAGGGAATTTTGGTTACCGGGCTTGGGGGGCTTATCGGGGTGTTGTTGGGGTCGCTATTGGTCTGGTCACAGATTTTCTTTGGCTGGTTAAAAATTACACCTTCATTAGCCTATCCCGTGGAGTTCCAACTAATCAATGTCCTAATCGTATTGGCCACTATATTGGTCCTTGGCGTCATCGCTTCCAAAATAGCCAGTAGCAGAATCAACAAAAAATTGATTGCCTCCTAGGCATGTTCAAATTCGTAATCCCCGAATTTTTCCAGAACCTCATCAAACGCATCAAAAACATCAACCGCATCGTCACTGGTGACCATTTTCATACGATATTCCTTAAAATTAGGGATGCCCTTAAAGTAATTGGTGTAGTGACGTCTGGTTTCGAAAACCCCTAATTTCTCCCCTTTCCAATCAATGGACATTTGCAAATGCCTCCTTGCGGCTTCTACCCGTTCTTTCATGGTTGGGGGGGCAAGATGTTCTCCCGTTTTAAAGTAGTGTTTTACTTCCCTAAAAAACCAAGGGTAACCAATACTGGCCCTACCTATCATGGCGCCGTCCAAACCATATTCATCACGCATCCTAACCGCCGCTTCTGGACTATCCACATCTCCATTACCAAAAACAGGAATATGCATTCTAGGATTGTTCTTTACCTCGGTAATGGGTTCCCATTTGGCGTAGCCCTTGTACATTTGGGCACGGGTTCGTCCGTGTATGGCAATGGCCTTGCATCCTACATCTTGTAGACGTTCGGCCACCTCAACGATTTTTATGGAATCCTCGTCCCAACCCAATCGGGTCTTCACCGTAATGGGGAGTTTGGTATGTTTCACCATAGCATCCGTTAGGGAAACCATGAGGTCTATATCCTTTAAAATGCCCGCTCCGGCACCCTTGGACACCACTTTTTTAACCGGACAACCAAAATTGATGTCGATGATATCCGGATTGGATTTTTCTACAATCTCCACGGACTGCAACATACTGTCCAAGTTGGCTCCAAAAATTTGGATTCCCACAGGACGTTCCTTTTCGTAAATGTCCAACTTCATGACGCTTTTGGCGGCATCACGAATCAACCCTTCGGAAGAAATAAACTCCGTGTAGACCACATCGGCACCCTGTTCCTTACAAAGGGTACGAAAGGGCGGATCGCTCACGTCCTCCATGGGTGCAAGTAACAAAGGAAAATCGGGTAATTCTATGTCGCCAATTTTGGGCATATTACGCAACGTTTTTAACGGGGTGCAAAAATAGTATTAATTTTAAAATGAAATAGTTGCATTGATCTTTTCCCCATTACGGTCTACGGTGACTTCCGTAGTATCCCCTTCCTTAAAAATAGAAAGTGCTCGCATATAGCTCATCATATCCACGACGGTACTGTCACCAAGTTTCACGACTACATCGCCTTTTTGAAGTCCGGCCGCAGCAGCTGGTTTTCCAT
Organism: Maribacter cobaltidurans; assembly: GCF_002269385.1. Classification (NCBI taxonomy): domain Bacteria; kingdom Pseudomonadati; phylum Bacteroidota; class Flavobacteriia; order Flavobacteriales; family Flavobacteriaceae; genus Maribacter; species Maribacter cobaltidurans. The sequence goes on along the minus strand of NZ_CP022957.1, from coordinate 1,968,914 downwards.
CAGAAACTCCATCGATTCGCATGCCTTTACCATCATAAAGATAATCGGGCATAACTCCCAAGGCTACTTTAAACCTGGGCGTATCCTCGCTTTCATTTTTCGTTTTTCTAAAAGCAAGCTTGTCATCGTCATCCAAATCGTAAAGTACAGAGAGAATATAGTCACTGATCATTTCCATACCTTTATAATTCAATTTATCAGAATCATCAGAAGGCTTGTGATAGTCCTCATGCTGTCCCGTGAAAAAATGTAGCACTGGAATATCCTGCAAATAGAAAGAAGTATGATCGCTAGGTCCCATACCGGATTCACTCAATACCAACTTAAATCCAGGATTATTTGAGTTCAAAACTTGGCCCCAAATAGGCGTAGTTCCTGTACCGCTGATCGAAAGGGTCTTATCCTCACGCATTCTCCCCACCATATCCATATTGAGCATATAATTTGCTTTAGATAGGTCGATAGTAGGGTTTTTGGAAAAATAATTGCTCCCCAAAAGTCCCATTTCCTCACCTGAAAATGCCATAAAAAGATAGTTGTGCTGGGTAATAGTATCCTTGAGTTTGGCTGCCAAGTTCAATAAAACGGCGACCCCACTGGCATTGTCATCCGCTCCGTTATGAATGGCCTCGCCATCAGCATACAATGAGCCTTCACCCCCCATCCCCAGATGGTCGTAGTGCGCCCCGATAATCACGGTTTTATCTGCCTTGTTATCTATAAAACCAATAACGTTGGTACCGGTAATGGTGCTATCGCCCCCAACAAATTGAACTTCAGAATGTGGATCGGTTTTTGGTTTGAAGCTAAAGGTCTGAAAATACGTGCCCGCATTTCCCTTGGGTAACAATCCTATGTTTTTCATCCGTTCCTGTAAATAGTGGGCCGCCTCCATCTCGTAGGCCGTCCCCGTTTCGCGGCCCTGTAAGCTATCACTGGCTAAAAAGGCTACATCCTCTCGTATAGTCACTTTCTTCTGGGTCTCCTGTTTACAAGAGCCCAACACTATAAAAAAACCGAACAAAAATATTAGATTGCGTAGCATAGCGTTTATTTTTGACAAAAATACACATCTCCATGAGAATTCTATTTGCTTTGGGCCTTATCTGCCTCGTTTCCAGTTGTAAAAACGAAACAAAAACCAACACCAAGCCACAAGAAGAAACCACCTCACTTATGGCCGGTGCCGATACCTTGATCTATCCTGAGGAAAAGTATTTTAAAAGTATACGGCAAATTACGTTTGGTGGGGATAATGCGGAAGCCTATTGGAGCTGGGACGACAAGCAAATGATCTTTCAGTCCAACAATGCCAATTGGGGATTAAACTGTGACCAGATGTTTTTGTTGAACGTGGAAGAGGGTATTCAGGATTCTATTCCTCCTATGGTGAGTACAGGCTATGGCAGAACTACATGTGCCTATTTTCTTCCGGATAATGAACACTTTGTTTATGGTTCTACCCATTTGGCGGACAAAGAGTGCCCCGAGGTACCTTTACGGCGAAACGGTGCCTATGTATGGCCGGTGTATGATTCGTTCGACATTTTTGTCTCGGATCTAGAGGGAAACATCACGGCGCAATTGACTGACGAACCTGGATACGATGCCGAAGCCACCGTGTCGCCCAAGGGAGATAAAATTGTTTTCACTTCTACCCGAAGTGGCGATTTGGAATTGTATACCATGAACTTGGACGGGTCCGATGTTAAGCAGGTTACCAATGAACTGGGCTATGACGGCGGCGCCTTTTTCTCCCCAGACGGCACAAAACTCATTTTTAGGGCATCTAGACCCAAAACCCCCGAGGCCATTAAAAAGTATAAAGATTTATTGGCTGAAGGTTTGGTAGAACCCACCGATATGGAGCTCTTTATTTGTAATGCCGATGGAAGTGATTTGAAACAACTTACTTTTTTGGGTAATGCCAACTGGAGTCCGTTTTTTCACCCCTCGGGAAAAAAGGTATTGTTCTCCAGTAACTTTGAAGCTGAAAAGGGATTTCCTTTCAATTTGTATTTTATTGATATCGACGGCAAGAATCTGGAACGTGTTACACATGGGGAAACCTTTGACGCCTTTCCCGTTTTTTCCAATGATGGCAAATACTTGGCTTTTTCAAGTAATCGCAACAATGGAGGGACACGGGATACCAATCTGTTCATTGCTGAGTGGCAAGAAGCCTCCCCTAACCCTGTCCCTTCCTCTCGCGATAGCTCGTCGGAGGCAGGAGGAGGGGAATGATAATGATATTGTTATCTTTCATTCCATTTGAGCCCGAACTCTTCGGCCATAAGGTCAATGTGCATTTGGTATTGGAATACCTGGCTTTTCTTGTAGGATTTCGTTATTATCTTTTCCTACGGAAAAATTCCACGGACAACATATCCTCAAACAACCGGCTTTCCATTATCATTGGGGCCATTTTTGGAGCACTTTTCTTTTCCCGATTAGTTGCCTTTTTTGAGAACCCGTTCCTGCATTGGAACCAAGGTTGGATTGCCATCTTAAACAATAAGACTATCATGGGCGGCTTGTTCGGCGGGTTATTGGGCGTAGAATTGGCCAAAAAGATTATTGGGGAGCGACAATCGTCTGGGGATTTATTTACCCTTCCCATTATTTTGGGCATCATTATCGGTAGAATTGGGTGTTTCTTAGCGGGTATGAAGGAGTTCGCGTATGGAAAGACAACCCACTTTTTCTTGGGGATGGATTTAGGCGATGGGTTAGATCGTCACCCCATAGCACTTTATGAAATCTGCTTTTTGATTCTGCTGTTCATAGGCCTCAAAAAGCTAGAGCATAGTGCCGTCTCCCTGGAGAATGGATCTTTGTTTAAGGTTTTCATGGTAAGTTATTTTGGATTCCGCTTTTTGGTCGAGTTTTTAAAACCTAATAGTTTTTATATTCTAGGCCTCAGTAGCATTCAGATTTTATGTTTACTTTGTTTCCTTTATTATCACCAATCTATCCGTCAAGGAATATCCTATGCCCGAAAAAAACTACACCTACTATGATTTTACGCTAAGCCTTTGCCCGGATTGTCTTAGAAGGGTGGATGCCAAAATCATATTTGAAAACGAAAAGGTGTATATGCTCAAGAACTGTCTGGAACACGGGCGTTCCAAAGTCTTGATTGCGGACGACATTGAATACTACAAGAACATCCGTAACTATAACAAGGCCTCCGAATATCCAAAAACCTTCAACACCAAAACCCATTATGGTTGCCCCTATGATTGCGGCCTTTGTCCCGATCATGAGCAGCATTCCTGCCTTACGGTAGTCGAATTAACGGATCGCTGTAACCTTACTTGCCCTACCTGTTATGCCGGTTCTTCGCCAACATACGGGAGGCATAGAACCTTGGAAGAGGTAAAAACAATGTTGGATGTTATCGTAAAAAACGAAGGGGAACCCGATGTAGTGCAACTTAGTGGTGGCGAACCCACCTTACATCCTCAGTTTTTCGAAATTTTGGATTATGCAAAATCCTTACCCATTCGCCACTTGATGGTAAATACGAACGGTATTAAAATTGCTAAGGATTTTGAATTTGCTGAGCGCCTGGCAACCTACATGCCCGATTTTGAAGTTTACCTCCAGTTCGATTCCTTGGACAATAGCGTTTTACAGACTTTGAGAGGGGCAGACCTAACGGAAATTCGTCTACAAGCCTTGCAACATTTAAACCAATTAAATCTTTCCACAACTTTGGTAGTGACCCTCCAAAAAGGGCTAAACGACCACGAGATGGGAAAGACCATAGATTTTGCCCTACAACAAAAATGTGTGCGCGGGGTCACCTTTCAACCAACACAGATAGCGGGGCGGTTGGAAAATTTTGAGGTGGACGAAAATAGAATTACCCTTACAGAGGTGCGAAGAAAGATTTTGGAACAATCCCCTATTTTTGAACCGGAAGACCTTATTCCCGTCCCTTGTAACCCAGATGCCCTGGTCATGGCCTATGCCTTAAAATTGGGAAATGAAGTTAGTCCGTTAACGCGCTACATCAACCCGGATGATTTGCTGAACGAAGGAAAAAACACCATCATCTACGAACAGGATGAGCAACTGCATGGCAAAATGATCGAGCTTTTTAGTACGGGTAATTCTGTGGAAAAAGCATCGGAAAACCTAAAAAGTATTATGTGCTGCCTTCCGGAAATAGACGCTCCGGAACTTGGATATGACAATCTTTTCCGCATCATCATCATGCAATTTATAGATGCCTATAATTTTGATGTAAGGGCCATAAAAAAATCCTGCGTGCATATCGTGAACAAGGACAACAAAATCATTCCCTTTGAGACGATGAATCTTTTTTACAGGGATGATAAAATAAATCGGTTAAAAGAACTACAAAAAGAAACACTATGAGCTTATTTCCGCTAGAAGTTGGCAATTTGGATGGCTTGTTCGTACTGATCCTCCTAATCATGTTCGGTCCAGCCGCACTTTTGGGCATTATAGGAATCATTTTGATGACAAAAAACAAAAAGAAGGCAGGAAAGATATTTATGATCCTGGCAGGGGTTTACTTGCTCATAAGCCTTGGTGTTTGTGGGTCCATGATAGTGGGATTATGATTTAAATCCTGTCCCCCTCGTCCGTGCTTTTTCGTTTTTGATTGTCCCTAATTTTGTTGTTTCCAAATTTATATCGGAAACCAATAAGGAATAACCTCGTCTCTCTTCTGGAGAAGGAACTGTTGTCCTGGTTTAGGTAGTTTCTTGTGGAGAAATAATTGCCGTTGTTAAAAACATCATCGATGGACAAGGATACTGCCGCCCTGCGTTGCCAAAAGCTTTTACTAAAGGAAAGTGTCAATTGGCTGGTAGATTCCCTTTTAGAGTTGCCAAAAACCGTGGGAGCGGAATATCGAAACAAAATATCTGCATACAGTGAACGATCCTTCAACAAGGTAAAGTAATTGTTAAACCGCACATGGCTCGTCCAGATACTATTGTCCAAAATAGCCCCGGAATCTATGTCAGTAAAACTATTTTGTTTGTAGTAATGGCTTAGAAGCAGATACGTATCCCAAAAGTTTGTTAGGCTTTTGTTCCACCTGAACTCGGCCCCATAGGTAATATTCGATTCCAGATTAACACTTAAAAAACGTAATAGGTTTGTTTCATTATCCTGAACCACTTGCTCAAAAAAGTCGTTCTTTTTATGAAAATAATAGACCTCTAGCGAGTAGGTCCTGTTTAAGCTATATTCCAAGGAGACATAATTCCTCGTGGCCGGTCTCAGAAATGGGTTTCCCTCAACCACGGAGTTGTTGCTTTGAAAATATTGAAAAGGATTGAGGTCACTATATCGAGGCCTGGAGATGCGTCGGTAGTATCGCATGGCCAAACTATGCTTATCGTTAAACTTATGCTGTACGGACAAAGAAGGGAACATTTGTAGGTATCTATTTTCTACCGATTCGTTTGTGGTATCCAAATTCCCTAAGGTTTCGGTATATTCTGCACGCAAGCCCATATTGAGCTGCCAATCCTTCCAGCTATTGTTCAGACTAACATAGCCCGCCATAATTTGTTCATCATAATCGAAGACTCCTGCTTCCGTTGGGTTGATTCCTGGTTGGGTCCTGTCAAAACCCTCTTGTGTAATGGTAGATTGGGAGTTGATTCCGGAATACCGTAACCCGGTTTCCAAAATGCTTGATTGTTTTATAGGATCGGTATAGTCTACTTGTGCGCTATAGAGCGATGTTTTCTGACCGGATTGTGTGATAAAATCGTTTTCTCCCGTAACCGCTCCATTGATATCAAAAAAATCCGTGTTCAAGTTTTGGCCCCTCTCATAATCATAAAAGGTGTAATTGGTCGCAAAAGTAATTTTCTCCCCTTTTTTTTGAAATTGATGGTTCCAATCCAGATAATAGGCCGTGTTAAAGACCTCATAATCAGAATCGTTTTCTGTGTAAAAGCTGGAGTCCAAGTCGCCAGCCGTGTCCTCAATAATTGTTTGGGAAGTGATATATCTATTGCCGGGCGTGGTGAAGGAATTGATTGAAGAAAAGCTAAGACTATTCCTTTCGTTGATCTCATAATCCAAAAATCCACTAAGATTATGTTGTTTGTCGCGTATAATGTTTTTTTGTTCGGTCGTCCAGACCTCGTTCACTGAATTGGCATCAAAAAAGTTAGTTATGTCCGTAAATCGATTCAAGTTCTTGTTTTGCCTAAAACTATAGGTAAGCGTAAAATCTGTTTTCTTTCCCTTAAAAAAATGATCTGTACCAAGCATATGCTTTGGAAAAACGGCTTGTGTATATCGGTTGTATATTGAGCCGTTATATCCGGCGATAAGGTTCTTCTTCATTTTTACGTCCAATAAAAGACCGCCTTCGGCACTATATTTTGCTGGGGGATTTAAAATAACCTCTACAGATTCCACATTGTCTGCCGAGCTTCCTGATAGAAGATTGACGATATCCGACTGCGGGATATTTACCAATCTCCCATTGATCATTACGCCTATATTGGAGCTTCCCTTAATATTGATTTTATCGTTAATAATGATAACTCCAGGAGTCTGCTTTAGAATGTCCCAAATGTTTCCTTGGGACAAGGAGGTATTTTCTACATTAAAAATGATTCGGTCTGCCTTTTGTTCAATGGTAGGTTTTTTATAGGTGACCTCAACCTCGTCCAGTTCCATCTCCGTTAGTTCAATAATCAAATCGTCCAAGGAAACATTGGAAGTGACCTCTATAGCTCGAATTTCGCTAGTATTATCCAAGTAGCTAGCGGACAATAAGTATGTGCCGGATTTTATATTTTCTATCCTGAACACCCCCCCCTCATCGGTCGCTGACCCTTGCAAGAGAACGGAATCCGTATCCTTGAGCAGAACGTTGGCAAATATAAGGGGTTGGTTGTTTTGGTCAATGACCCTACCAGAAACCTCATGATTTTGGGCCTTAATCACAGTAGTTAAGAGTAAAAAAAGAATTAACGTACTTAATGCGTTTTTCATGGGGCAACCGTAGTAGCCAACGAATATAAACATAGTTGTTCGGAATTATCTTACAGATACACATCTTTGTAAGAATTGCAGGAAACTATTGATAATCTACCTCATTCGGACCCTATTCGGTCTCTTTCCGCTTTTTCTATTTGACGCTGATTGTCCTCCAATCTGAAATTACCAACATTATAGGTAAAGGAAAGTCTAAGGTTTTGTGTTTCCTCCACCGCAATATAGGCATTGTCTTGGTTTAGGTATTTAGAACTATGCCAAGGGTTTGCCTTTCCTAAGATATCATTGAGCGAAAGGCTTATTTGGGCCCGTTTGTTCCAAAAGGACTTTTGAAGCCCCAAGGTAAGGTTAGTCGTTTCTGACATTGTGTAAGAACCGGCCAAAAAACCAGAAAGGTAGGCTAGCCCAAGCTCCCCCTTAAAAGTACCGTCCTTGGAAAGGGTCAAATAATTTGTGATATCAACATAATACCCATTTATCTCGTTAGTTGCTGAAAATGCATCGCTTTCCAGGGCCAAGAAGGTCTCGTCCTCATGAAAAATAGAAATGTAGCTGTAGAGATACCAGTTGTTGGTTATGGATTTTCCATAATTAAAGTCAAAACCATAGGATGTACTTTCCAGAACATTTTGTGTAACGTCCCTGAGTACCTGGTTTTGGTTATCTTGAAAAGAGAGGGTAGATATGTAATTACCATTATCCCGATAATAAAAATCAAAGAAGTATTCCTGTTTTAGCGTGTAATTGAGGTTAAAATTATTGCTAAAATTGGGCACTAAGTTTGGGTTACCTTCATAATAGATGTTTTCATTGATGAATGTCCGGAAAGGGTTTAAATCCTCATATCTGGGTCTTTCTAATTTTCGGGAATAATCAAAAGCAAAACTGTGGTTTTCATTGATGTTGTGGAGTAGGTAAATAGAGGGGAAAAGTTCAAAATATTCTAGGTTATTTACTCTGGCCAATGCCAAAGAGTTACCAGAACTTTGCGTGTGTTCCGCCCTAAGGCCTGCCTTGATGCTCCATTTTTCCCAATCCTTGGAAGCACTAACATAGGCGGCGTACACATTTTCATCATATAAGTAATTGTCCGAAAGCTCAGGCACAAAAATACGCCCGTTGTTCTCCGTAAAAAATTGTAATTGGCTTTCGGAATTTATCAAAGAAGTCTTGACCCCTGTTTCCAAGCTTACCGTGCCCAATAGTTTATTGTAGTCAATTTGAGCGGTTATAATTTCAATATCCTGATCGGCATCCGTAAAGAAACTATAATTTCGGATGAAATCACCGGTAGGTAGAAAATAGTTGGAACTCGCACTTTGGGTTCGGTTTAAATCAAAGGTAGTGTAATGACCATTAAACCTTAAGGCGCCTCCCTCCTTAAAGGAATATTTGTAGGTCAAATCTCCTGAAATATTGTTCTTGGTCTCATCCAACAAACTTGCCGTGGTAAATGTGGAATCCACAGTGCCAATACCATTGGTTATAATGGTATTTTGAAAATTATCATATTCCCTTTCGGGTGAAAGCTGGATGTTTGAAGTAAAATTGATTTCATTTTTATCATTGATGGTATAATCTACCGTAAGGCCCCCATTGTGGGCTTTAAACCTGTTGGTTTTATCAAAATTCGTATCCCATCGAGAAAAGATACCTGTGTCATTTATAAAGTTCGTCCTGTTCTGAACATCTTTAAAATCTTTTCTGGGAACATAGGAGTAAGTGGCATTTAGATTTAATTTTTTGGTTTTGTAAAAATGTGATGTTCCAAAATTATACTTGGGAAATATACCTTGGGTATAATTGGTGGTCACATTCCCTTTGTATCCCAACGAGATGTTTTTGCTTGTAATGATATTCAACACGGCACCGCCCTCTGCATCATACTTTGCCGGTGGATTGTTTATAACCTCTACGGATTTGATATTCTGCCCTTGATAATTTTCCAATAGACTTCTAACCTCAGAAGGGGACAGTTGTACTTTTCGATCATTGATATACACTACAGCAGGCTGGTTTCTAATTTGAAGCTCGTCCTGCATCAAAATGACACCGGGAGTCTGCTTAAGGATATCCCAGGAGGTACTTTGCGAGAGCACTGTGTTTTCCACGTTAAAAATCAACCGATCCACCTTGCGTTCGATTTTAGGTCTAGAGGACACTACAACAACCTCATCCAGTTGCTCAGATTGTTGGGGAATAATCAATGCACCAATCTTGATATCTGATTGGATGTCCAAAGGAAGTCCGTTGGAACTTTTTCCAATGTAGGAGCACCGAACGATATAAAGTCCCGGTTCAATATCGGAAATCAGAAATATTCCGTTTTCATCTGCCGATGCGCCTTTGACCATTGTCGAATCCAAAGCCTGTAGTAAAAAAACCGAAGCAAAAGGAATCGACTCACCCACCTCATCCCTTACCGCACCCGTAAGTTGATAGGATTGGGAAAACGCAACCTGGGCACACCCTAGAAAGGCTAGGAAAAATAGCAGTAGTGGTTTCACTTTTAGTTTGGGTTGAAGTCCAAATCTAACAAATTATCACTGCATTTTATTACAAATAGTCCAATACGCTTTGATTTTGGCTGGATAATGCCTATTTATTTAAATGGACCTAGCTAAAATGTCCATACAAATTAGATTATATTTGCAATTGCTTTTTAAAGGAGGGACATTCCAGATTTAAATAGCACTATTTTTTCAACCGTTGCTATGAAAAACATTCGAAATTTCTGCATTATTGCCCACATTGACCATGGTAAAAGCACCTTGGCCGACAGGCTTTTGGATTTTACGGGTTCCGTTACCGAAAGGGAAAAAAAGGAACAGCTATTGGACAATATGGACCTCGAACGTGAGCGTGGTATTACCATTAAAAGCCATGCCATTCAAATGGATTATACCTATAACGGTGAAAAGTACATCCTAAACCTAATAGACACTCCAGGCCATGTTGATTTTTCCTATGAGGTCTCTCGTTCCATTGCAGCCTGTGAAGGCGCATTGTTGGTGGTGGATGCAGCACAAAGTATTCAGGCACAGACCATATCCAACCTATATCTGGCCTTGGAAAATGATCTGGAAATAATTCCTGTTCTAAACAAAGTGGATTTGCCCAGTGCCAACCCGGAGGAGGTTACAGATGATATTGTGGATCTTTTGGGCTGTAAAGCCGAAGAGGTTATTCCCGCCAGCGCAAAAACGGGGATTGGGATAGAGGAAATCCTAAAGGCAATAATAGAAAGGATTCCGCCGCCAAAAGGCAATCTGGACGAGCCTTTACAGGCACTGGTCTTCGATTCCGTATACAATCCATTTAGGGGGGTTGAAACCTATTTTAGAGTGGTCAACGGCTCCATTAAAAAGAATCAGAAAATAAAATTTGTAGCTACTGGTAAGAGTTATGATGCCGATGAAATAGGCACATTAAAACTAACTCAACATCCTAAAACCATAATCAGTGCAGGAGATGTGGGATATTTGATTACGGGGATAAAAGATGCAAGGGAAGTAAAGGTAGGGGATACGATTACCGATGCGCACGAGCCCACAAAAAACCCTATCGGAGGATTCGAAGATGTAAAACCCATGGTTTTTGCAGGAATTTATCCTGTAGACACGGAAGATTTTGAGGAGTTGAGGTCTTCCATGGAAAAACTTCAGTTAAACGATGCATCCCTAGTATTTACACCGGAGAGTAGTGCCGCCCTGGGGTTTGGTTTTAGATGTGGTTTTTTGGGTATGCTCCACATGGAAATTATACAGGAAAGACTGGAGCGTGAATTTGATATGACCGTAATCACGACCGTGCCCAATGTTAGTTATTATGCATATACCCGAAAGGATCCAGACACTCCAATTATTGTCAACAATCCAAGTGATCTTCCCGACCCTTCAACCATTGACCGGGTGGAAGAACCGTACATAAAGGCTACCATTATTACCAAGGCCGATTTTGTGGGTAACGTAATGTCACTTTGTATTGAAAAAAGAGGACAGATTACCAACCAGACCTATTTGACCACTGAAAGGGTAGAGCTGAATTTTGATATGCCCCTAGCAGAAATAGTATTCGACTTTTATGATCGACTAAAAACAGTCTCCAAGGGCTATGCGTCCTTTGATTATGCCCCGATAGGTATGCGGGCATCAAAACTAGTACGTGTGGATATCTTGTTGAACGCACAACCGGTAGATGCTTTGTCGGCTCTTATCCATTTTGACAACGCGGCCAACATCGGTAAAAAAATGTGCGAAAAGTTGAAAGAGCTCATTCCAAGACAGCAATTTGATATTCCTATTCAAGCAGCCATCGGTTCCAAGATTATTTCCAGGGAAACGATTAAGGCATTAAGAAAGGATGTTACCGCTAAATGTTATGGTGGGGATATATCTAGGAAAAGAAAGTTATTGGAAAAGCAGAAGAAAGGTAAAAAACGAATGCGTCAAGTAGGTAATGTAGAAATTCCGCAACAGGCGTTCATGGCCGTACTGAAACTGAATGACTAATAGTATTCCGGTTTAATAAGCTAAAAATATAAAAGCCCTCTGACCTGTTAAGTATTGGTTTTAGCTTCTGAATCTTTGTTTTTTGATTCTTCATCTATAGGCAAGACTTTTCCAAGGTATACCAATTTTGAGCCTTCCTGAATATCCGTAAAATCCTTGCTGTAAGCGGAAATAATTTTGATAACATTGTCCGGAGTTTTTAGAAACAGCGGAATAACATCCGTATCGGCCTTTGTTATTTCAATGAGCCCTTCGTAATGTTCAGTGTCATTTACTTCTATTTCACGTATTACAGGATTTTTTCTGGCGGTTTCAGTGAGCTTAATAAAGTCGTCCGTATGGGAAAAGAGGCCTTCTTTGGGGTTGTTCTCAGGATCGTTCATCTCTTCGGCATCCACTAATCTAAAAGAGCCGTTTTCCCCAAATTGTTTTTCAAACTTGGAAATGGCATACTTGTTAATGTCAGAGTTTCCCGTTAATGCCATTAAATATCCTATATCGTTAAGTTCAATATTATCGGTCAATGAATCGGAATAGATATTGGCCACAAAAGCTTCAAGGCCAACATTCTTTGCCTTGGTGATATTGGTTTGGTTATTATCTACCAATACCACATGCCTATTGTTTTTTTGAAGATATTCCCCAATTAGTCTAGATACCTTGGATGCACCCAAAATTAAAATCCCCTCAGATTTTTTAAGAAAAACACCTACGGTTTTGGCAAACAGCCTTGCGGTAGTGGCATTTAATAGTACGGTTCCAAGTACGATCATAAAGACGAGGGGAGTTATATACTCCGCGCCAGGTTCCCCCCTGGAAATTAGTTTAGACCCAAAAAGAGAGGCAATACCTGCTGCAACGATACCTCTTGGACCTACCCAACTGATAAAAAGTTTTTCGTTTAGTTTAAGGTTTGAACCCATAGCACTTAAAAAAACGCCCAAGGGCCTAATGATAAATATGATTGACGCAAAAAGAGCGACGGTTTTCCAATTATAGATAAGTTCTAAATCCGCTAAATCTATATTTGCCGCTAAAAGGATAAAGAGAATCGAAATCAATAAAATACTCAGCGACTCCTTAAAATATAGGAGTTCCTTAATATTGGGCAGGTCTATATTTCCTAAGACCATCCCCATAACCACAACAGCCAAAAGGCCCGATTCATGGGCAAAGACATCCGACTCTACAAATACCAAGAGTACTACGGATAATGAAACCACATTTAGCAAATAATGAGGTATAAAATTCTTCTTTATGACAAAGGCCAACGCATGTGCAAAGGTGAATCCAAAAGTAAACCCAAACAATAGAATTTTACCAAACTCTACCAAGGCTGTTTGTGTATAGGCTTGTCCCTCCCCAACACTAATAAATTCAAAAACCAACACTGCCGCCAGTGCCCCAATGGGGTCAATTAAAATACCTTCCCACTTAAGCACAGCGGAAACGTCCTTTTTTAAAGGAATATTTCTCAAAATAGGTGTGATTACCGTTGGCCCGGTAACTATTATTAAAGAGGAAAATAAAAAGGATACCTGCCAGGAAAGACCAAAAATGAAATATGCGGCAACTGCTGCAGCAAAAAAAGTAACTATGCTTCCTAGCGTTATTAGTTTTGTAATTACCGGACCCACATTTCTAATCTCAGAACGTTTTAACGTAAGTCCTCCCTCAAATAAAATGATACTGATGGCCAGCGAAACAAAATAAAAAAGACCTTCTCCTGGAAATAGTCCCTTTTCCCCGTTCCACATGGGCTCAATTAACTTTGAGCCATCCGCAGTATATAGGGTAGATAAGGGCCCAACTATAAGACCTATTAAAATTAAGGGTAATATGGCTGGCAATTTAAAACGCCACGCGACCCATTGTGCAATTATTCCCAGAATGATGATGCCGGCCAGCTCTAGCATGGATTACTTTTTTGCTAAAAATAAGAATTAAAAGGGAGTTGTGAACACAATGATACTCGAATACCTCGCCACCGCTAATAATTACATTCATTTCTATATCCGGGCTATTCTACCAAAAGTGTGCAAATAACATAATTTTCAATTATTAGACTGTTATATGTAAAACATGTAACTTTTTACTTACATTTTCTGAAATAAAAACACTCGAATATAAAATGCTTTACTATTTTTGCTTTGGTACCCCAAAGTGAAAAAACTTGCTTAAACCACCCCTGAAACCTACTATTAAGTTAATAAGGGCCATACAATGAATGATAGTGCGGCCAAAAGTTCGATGCATGACTAACCAAAAGTCAAGGTGCCGGTATGATGTTTAAAAGTAGTCCCTTTAACAAATTTCGCTTAAGCACTCCGCTTTTATCAGGTTTTCTTGTCTTTCTACTAGTATTTTCCCTAGCCTATTATGTGACTTATCAAAGATATCTTATCCTAAAAAACTCCGAAGAAGAGGAGGTGAGAAGAACAGCTAACCGTGTAGAAAGAGAAATGAAAGGTGTATTGGAACAGGGCTTTTCAAGCACACAAAATCTAAGTTTTTTGGTTGAAAACTATGGCGTTCCTGAAGATTTTTCAAAAATTTCAAAGTTAATTCTTAGCACCAACAAAAGCGTGGACGCCCTGGAACTGGTTGATAGTACCGGAGTAATTACGAATGTGTACCCATTGGAAGGGAACGAAGTTTTGGGATTCAATATTTTGACGGATTCCATTGGCAAACCTGGAGCCCTAAAAACCATTGAAAAAGGGAAATACTACATCTCTGGACCAATCGATTTAAAACAAGGAGGGTCAGGTTTCATATGCCGTACGCCCATTTATAACCAAAGTAAATTTGCCGGATTTGCAGCTGCGGTAATTAAACTTAGCTCATTATTGTCAGAAATCCATTTGGATACCTTGGAAAACAATCCGTTTTCTTATCAACTTTCCAAAGCCAACCCAGATGGGTCAGAAAAAATATTCTTTTCCTCGACCCGTGCTTTTCCTGGAAATTCTCTCAAAAATTCGATTAGCGATTATAATGGGGAATGGAAACTACACGTTATTTCCAATAAAAATCCTTCCAAATATGGGTTATATGTGCTGGGAGGATTGGGGTTTTTTATAGCCATGCTCTCAGGTTTCTTTACCAAGTTCATGCTTGAACAGCCAAAAAAATTAAAAGAAAAAGTAGAGCAGAAAACACTTCTTCTAAAAGAAAATGAACAGAAACTAAGGACATTTATAGAACAGGCATCGGATGGAATATTCATAACGGATTTCGATGGTAATATTTTAGAAGCCAACTTACAAGGGGTTGAAATGTTTGGTTATCCCAAAAAAGATTTGCTTCAAAAAAACCTTAGCGACCTTACCACAGAACAGGATTTAACAAAAGTTCCATTAAAATTCATGGAGTTAAAATCCGGCCAGGCCGTATTAACGGAGCGAGAACTATTAAGGAAAGATACGTCTTCCTTTTATGGTGAAGTTAGTGCCAAAAAGTTGACCAATGGTACCATCATGGGAATTGTTAGGGATGTGACCATAAGAAAAGAATTGCAGCGCGCTGCTTTGGACAACCTTCAAAAGTTCAAAAAAGCCTTTAATAGCAAAACCATTGGCATGGCCATCTTTGATGAGCAGCTAAATTTTGTGGACGCCAACTTTTATTTTTTGGAAAAATTAGGGATTGGTAAAGATTTTAGGGGAAAGTCATTAGAAACACTTGTAAATAAGATAGTTGGTGGAAAAGCAAAGAGAGAGGAGGCTTTAAAAGCCCTTGAAAAACATGGAAAGGTTTTGTCCATGAATCTAATTGTTCATACAAAAGACAAGAGGAAAATTCACTTTTCAACTGCCGCGGAAACTTATGAGGTGGATGACAAAAAATATATTCTGGCAACCTATTTGGACATCACAAAGGAAAAGAAGGCCCAGGAACAAATTATATCAAGCGAAAAAAAATATCGCGAGTTGACAGAGCGGATATCAGATGCATTTATTTCTGTTGATACCCATTGGAACCTTACTTATGTCAATGCAAAGGCAAAGGAGTTCATTAAAAACCCCCAACATGAACTTACCGGAAAGAATTTATGGGAAACATTCCCAGAACTTTTGGGCTCCCAAGTAAAATTAGAATTGGAAAGCGCATTAAAAAAACAGAAGGATGTTCATCTAGAACATTTTCATCCTAAGGATAATGTGTGGATAGAAAGTCATGCTTATCCATCCCCAGAAGGACTAACCGTATACTTTAGGGATATAAGTATGAAAAAGCATACGGAACAGGAGAATCAAAAACTTCTGACCGTAGTTGAAAAAAGCCCTGGTTTTATTGGTCTGTCCGGGTTAGATGGAAAGTCTATTTATCTTAACGAATATGGACGGGAATTAGTCGGTTTATCCGCTGAAGATTCAATTGCCCCCCTTTCATTGTTAGATTTCTTTCCAGAAAACGCGCAGGAAATTATAAGGGACGAATATCTTCCCATAATTTTCAAGAGCGGTATCTGGAGCGGGGAAGGTTATCTTAAGCACTTTAAGACAAATAAAAATATTCCCGCCCTACTTTCAGCTTTCATTATAAACGACAAATCCACCAATAAACCCATTGGAATAGGTTCGGTCGCTTTCGATTTAACGGAGCAAAAGAAAACCGAAAGGGAAATACTTGACCTCCAAAACAAAATGGATGCTGCCATTCGAATTGGAAAAATAGGTTATTGGAACTGGAACCTTAAAACGGATATTATTGATTGGTCCGATAGGATGTATGAAATATATGACGTTAAACCTGGTAAAAAAATAGACGCTTCCTTCTCAAAGACACTTGTCCATCCAGATGATCTTGAAATGCACGATGCAATCATTGAAAACAAAATTTCCAACAGGGACAATAGTTCCTTTTCCTATAGAATCGTCCACAGGGATAAATCCATAAAATACGTTAGGGTACAAATGGAAGTGACTACGGACGTCCACGGGAACCCAGTCACCTATCAAGGTACCGCAGTCGATATTACCGAAACAAAAATGTTCGAGGAAAGACTTGAAAAACAGAACGCTGAACTGATCAAGACCAATTCTGAACTAGATCGCTTCGTTTACAGTGCCTCACATGAACTTAGGGCGCCATTGTCCTCATTATTAGGCTTATTGAACATAATGAAAATTGACGAGAAAAGGGAGGTGGTGGTTGAAAGACTGGTGATGATGGAGAACTCCATCATGCGTTTGGATGGATTTATAGGAGATATTATAGCCTATTCCAGAAATAAACATTTGGATCTTAAAAAAGAAGAAGTGAATTTTAACATCTTGATAGAAAAGGTATTGGAGGATTTATGGTATCTTAAGAACACCAATAAAATTAGTATATCGACAAAAATTGATACCGGTTCTAAATTTTACTCGGACAGTAAGAGTATTTCCGTTCTTCTGAACAATTTTTTGTCCAATGCCATAAAATATTATGATCCTAAGAAATCCGCACCGTACATTCGGATTAACGTAGAGACAACAAGAGAAAACGCCGTCGTAGAAATCAAGGACAACGGCATAGGTATAAAAAAGAAGAGCCATGAGAAAATATATGATATGTTCTACCGGGATTCAACAAGCGAAATGGGCTCCGGGATTGGGCTATTCATTGTAAAGGAAATAATGGAAAAACTAGGAGGGACTATTGCGCTTGAATCCAAACCTGGAATAGGTTCCACCTTCATTCTAACATTGCCTAATTATTATTCCAAAGACTAAAGAAACAATATGAGAGTATTATTGATCGATGATTCTGAAATAGACAACTATATTAACAAGGCCATTATTTCAAAATCTACACGTATAACGGATGTTGTAGTAAAACCATCTGGAGTCAAGGCGCTTGATTATTTAAAGGAAATTGAAGAAAATCCTGATGAGTTTCCGGACATTATTTTTTTGGACATTAGAATGCCGGAAATGGACGGCTATGAGTTTATAGAAAATTATAAGGAGCTGCCCCAAGAAAACAAGGACAAATGTAGGATATTCATGTTGAGCTCATCCATAAACCCAAAGGACCTCGAACGTTCTGAGAGTTATCGGGAAATAGAAAAACATCTTTCCAAGCCCTTGGCCCACCATAATATAGAGGAATTGTTGAAGAATCGTGAATAACCTCCTATTTGCCCAATCGGTTTTGTAAGCGAAGTGCTCAACTTTAACGGTGTTTTTGGGCCTTAGCAAGTTAAAAACTCTTAAACAACCTGTTTTTCCTAATCATTTTAATTAATTTTCCCAACTTATACTGTTTATTACCCAGTAGATTCATGAATCTATATCCTGTTGAATGCGGAAATTTTAAGTTAGATGGAGGGGCCATGTTCGGAGTAGTTCCCAAAACGCTCTGGCAAAGAACAAATCCCGCAGATAACAACAATTTAATTGATATTGCTGCCAGAAGTCTTTTAATACAGGAAAGTGACAGGCTTATTCTTATAGATACAGGGCTTGGCAATAAACAATCCGATAAATTTTTTGGACATTACCATCGATGGGGTGATTTTTCCTTAGAAAAATCATTACACCAATTAGGGGTTGGCAAAGAAGATATTACCGACGTATTTCTGACACATCTTCACTTTGACCATTGTGGTGGTTGTATTCAGTGGAACAAGAATAGAACAGGATATGAGCCTGCATTTAAAAATGCCCGTTTTTGGACCAATAAAAATCATTGGGAATGGGCCACAAACCCAAACGCCAGGGAAAAGGCCTCCTTTTTGTCGGAAAATTTATTGCCCATGGAAGAAAGTGGTCAATTAAGCTTTGTTGAAAACCACGGCTCTTCCTTTTATAAAAATAGTCCAGAATTTAGCTTTGGCATCTATTTTGTTGATGGGCATACAGAAAAACAAATGTTGCCGCTTATTGAATACAAAGGTAAAACACTGGTTTTTGTGGCCGATTTAATTCCTACCGTAGGACATATACCATTGCCATATGTTATGGGTTATGACACAAGGCCGCTACTGACTTTATCCGAAAAAGAAAACTTTCTAAATGAAGCTGCGGAAAAAAACTATTTTCTCTTCTTTGAGCACGATGCGCACAATCAGCTTTGTACGCTTAAAAAAACGGATAAAGGGGTAAGGTTGGACCAAACCTATACCTTCGATGAAATCTTTAACTAAAACACCAAAAATTAATTTTAAAATCACATATGATACGCTTAATTACTAAATCATTCTTAGTGCTTTCTTTCGTCTCACTAGTTGGGTGCGGGGGAACTGGAGGTCTAATTTTAACACCTGTAGAAAATATTGATTCTGTTCCCCTGAAGGTTTCGGACCTTACCGAAGCAGAAAAGAAAAACTGGGGGCATTTGGACCTAGCCACGGATACCATTCCTGGAATGAGTGTTGACAAAGCTTATGATGAAATCATCAAAAATAAAAAAGGAAAAAAGGTTATTGTTGCTGTTCTCGACTCAGGAATTGACCTCAACCATGAAGATTTGGACGGGGTTATTTGGACCAATACGGACGAAAAGCCAGGGAACAATAAAGATGACGACAACAATGGTTATGTGGATGATATCCATGGATATAATTTCTTGGGAGAGTCATACAACGAGCAGCTTGAATATGTTCGAATGATACGTTTGAACATTGGTGACCAAACCACCCTAGCGAAAGCAAAGGGAAAATTATCCGAAGAATATGCAAGCGCCCAGCAGAACAAGGAGCGATATGAGCAAATTTTACAGGCCGTTAAAAATGCGGATGCAGAGGTAAAGGAGTTTCTTGGAAAGGAAAATTATTCTAAGGAAGATGTCGCCGGTATTGAAGCTAGAACCGAAGCAATGCAGCGTAACAAAGCGGTGTTAATGCAAATGTATTCCTTTAAGGATACCATTCCAGAGGTTATTGAAGAGCTAGGTGAGGGTATTAAATATTTTACGGAACAGCTTAATTACAACCTCAACAAGGACTTTAATGGAAGGGAAATTGTTGGTGATGACCCATACGATTACAACGATACCGATTACGGAAACGGCAATCCCAAGAATAGGGTTGATGATGAAAGTCATGGCACCCATGTGGCCGGAATCATTGCGGCGGAAAGGAACAATGGCCTTGGGGCAAACGGTGTGGCCAATAATGTGGAAATTATGAGTATCCGCGCTGTTCCCAATGGAGACGAGTATGACAAGGACATAGCGCGTGGAATAAGGTACGCGGTTGATAATGGTGCTAAAATTATCAATGGAAGTTTTGGAAAATCCTATTCGCCCAATGCGCAATGGGTATATGACGCCATAAAATATGCTGCAGACAATGATGTGTTATTCGTGCATGCTGCAGGTAACGACGGTGCAAACCTAGATGATCCTGCAAATCCCAATTACCCTAATGATCAAATAAACAATGGGGCGGAATTTGCGGACAACGTCATTACCGTAGGGGCCTTAGATCCCAACTATGGTTCAGAGCTAGTGGCTTCCTATTCCAACTACGGGAAAATTAATGTGGATGTTTTTGCCCCTGGTACCGATATCTATTCTACCTATCCCAACAACACGTATGAATATTCCCCTGGAACCTCCATGGCCGCACCTGCCGTAGCCGGTGTTGCAGCCTTAATACTATCACAGTATCCTAACTTAAGTGCCAAACAGGTAAAGAAAATTATCCTTAACTCCGGCTTACCGGTAAAAACCAAGGTAATTTTGGGTGGTGATAACACAAAAAGTGCTGGTCTTAGTGAAATATCAACTTCAGGTAAAATAGTAAATGCCTACAATGCCCTTATCATGGCAAGCAAGGTAAGCAGCGGTCAACTAGAATTATAATTTAAGAACACAGACAAAATGAGGAAACTAATTCTTTCTGCTTTAGTAATTTTGGCCGTAGGTGCCTTTTCCTATGCCCAAAATCAGACAAATTATTGGCAACAACATGTAGACTATACCATGGATGTAAACATGGATGTTGAAAATTACCAGTACACCGGAACCCAAAAGCTGGTATATACCAATAACTCTCCCGATGAATTGAACAGGGTCTATTACCATCTATATTTTAACGCCTTTCAACCTGGAAGTGAAATGGACATAAGGCTTCAGAATATACAAGACCCTGATAGAAGAATGATTACCGAGGACAAAAAAAGTCGTATAGCGAGTCTTTCGGAAAGCGAAATTGGATACCTTCATGTGGAATCGCTTACACAGGACGGGGAAAAAGTAGACTTTCAAGAGGAGGGCACGGTTCTAGTTGTGGATTTGCCGAAGCCTATTCCCTCAGGAGGCAAAACAACTTTCGAAATGACTTTTAAGGGTCAGGTGCCCGTTCAGATCAGAAGGTCGGGCCGTAATAATGCCGATGGGGTAGCCCTTTCCATGAGCCAATGGTATCCAAAATTGGCCGAATATGATTTTGAGGGGTGGCACGCCGATCCCTATATTGCAAGGGAATTTCATGGTGTGTGGGGCGATTTTGACGTGAAATTAACCTTGGATAAGGACTACGTTGTGGGAGGAACCGGTTATCTGCAGAATCCGCAGGAAATAGGACATGGTTATGAAGCCCCTGGAACATCCATCAAAAAACAAAAGGGTAAAACCTTGACATGGCACTTTAAAGCGCCCATGGTCCATGATTTTATGTGGGCAGCAGATCCGGATTATGTTCACGATACCCTTCAAATGGAAGATGGCCCAACACTTCATTTCCTGTATAAGAACGACCCTAAATTTTTAGAAAATTGGAAGGCCGTACAGCCAATGACAGAAAAGGCCATGAACTTCTTTAGCAGAAACATAGGCAAATACCCTTATGACCAATACTCCGTTATACAAGGAGGGGATGGAGGTATGGAATATGCCATGGCAACATTGATTACCGGTGGTGATAAACCGGGAAGCGTCATTGGCACCATGATCCATGAATTGGCCCACTCTTGGTTTCAACATGTATTGGCGACCAATGAAGCCAAACACGAATGGATGGACGAAGGATTCACCTCTTTTATATCGGCGCTGTGCAGTAATGAAATCCGTGAACAAAATAAGGAAAACCCTTTTGAAAATTCCTATAAAGGCTATTACAACCTGGCCCTTTCTGGAAAGGAACAACCCATGAGCACGCATGCGGACCGCTATGATTTAAATTTTGCTTACGGAATATCGGCCTACAGTAAGGGAGCCGTCTTTTTGGCCCAACTGGGATATATTATAGGACAGGACAAACTCATGGAGACCATACGGAAATATTACGAGGACTTTAAATTCAAGCATCCTGTGCCCAATGATATTAAAAGAACTGCCGAAAAGGTTTCCGGTATGGAGTTGGATTGGTATCTGACCGATTGGACCCAGACCACCAATATCATAGATTACGGAATAAAATCCGTTGATTCAGAAGAAAACGGAACAAAGGTCACCATGGAAAGGATAGGCTTAATGCCCATGCCTTTGGATATTTTAGTAGTATACAAAGATGGCTCAAGGGAGACCTTTTATGCGCCGTTAAGAATGATGCGTGGAGAAAAGGAGAACCCCTATCCCCAAATTGATAGAACGGTATTGCCGGATTGGCCTTGGGCATATTCCAGTTATGACTTTACTGTAAATAGACCCATTTCGGATATTCAGGCCGTAGTTATTGACCCGTCCCAGTTAATGGCCGATGTAAACGCCGAAAACAATGTTTGGCAAGCGGAAAACTAGGGTCCGTCTGCACTAAATGAACGCACTAAAACAACAGATGGACGCTTCCTTCGGAAAAAAAGAAAAACTTAAAAGCCAAAAACTTATTGGCAAGCTCTTTACCGAAGGAAGCAGCCTTACTGTCTTTCCCATAAAACTCATCTACCTTGAGACACCCTGTCAAGAGGTTTCCATTAAAGCGGCCGTAACGGTTCCAAAAAAAAACTTCAAAAGTGCGGTCCATCGAAATAGAATAAAAAGGTTGTTACGGGAATCCTACCGATTGAACAAAGACATCGTATTTAACAATACTCAGGAGAACTTTGCGTTTTTATTTTTATACCTTGGAAAGGAAATACCGGCTTTTGCGGATCTAGAGTCCAAAATGAAGCTGCTTTTGGAAAAATTTAATGCCCGGATTCATGAAAAAACTAATGCGTAAAAGAATCATTTTTCCCGTTCTGGCCCTTACTTTTCTTGTGGTTGGAAGTAGTTTTAAAAGCGATTTTTTTGAAATAGCGAAGCAGATAGAGATTTTCACGACGCTTTTCAAAGAGCTCAACATGAACTATGTGGACGAAACCAACCCTGCGGAATTAATGGATACGGCCATAAAAAACATGTTGGAGGACCTGGACCCCTACACCAAGTTTTTAAACGAACAGGATGTAGAATCTTACAGGATAAACAATGCAGGAGAGTATTCTGGCATCGGGGCGCTCGTACGCACTTACAAAGATCGGTTGTTGATTATAGAGCCTCATCAAGGATATCCTGCGGACAAGGCCGGACTTAAAGCAGGGGATCAAATTATACAGATAGGGGATATCAAAGTAGCCGATTTTGAAGATAATGCAAGTGAACTTCTCAAAGGTTCAGAAGGCTCTTCCGTTGACGTAATTTATAAAAGACAGGGCAAGATAAGCAGTACTACTATTGAACGTGGAGGAATAGAGGTAGATGCTGTGCCATTTTACAAAATGATAGACGACCAAACCGGATATATCGTCTTGTCCAAATTCAATGCCAAGGCTACGGACCAAACAAAAAGTGCTTTGTTGGATTTAAAAGGAAAAGGTGCGGAAAAAATAATTCTAGACTTAAGGGACAACCCCGGTGGATTACTTTCCGAGGCTATTAACGTTACCAATTTGTTCGTACCAAAAGGCGAGCTGGTGGTAACTACCAAGTCCAAGGTTAAAAAGTTTAATCGGGAGTATAGAACTACAAACCAACCTGTGGATGCAGAAATACCATTGGTGGTGCTGGTCAATGGAAGCAGTGCCTCTGCCAGTGAAATTGTTTCCGGGAGCTTACAGGATTTGGACCGAGCCGTAATCATGGGAGCCCGGAGCTTTGGAAAAGGCTTGGTACAACGGCCTTTAAAACTCACCTACGGCACACAGCTCAAAGTTACCATATCTAGATATTATACCTCATCTGGAAGATGCATTCAGGCCTTGGATTACTGGAACAGGGATGATAATGGTAATGCCGTAAGAAATACCACCTTCAATGATTTTACCACAAGAAACGGGAGAAAGGTTCAAGATGGGGGTGGAGTTCTGCCCGATGTAGAGATTGCCGCTGTTAAAACAAACGACTTGACCATGGCATTGCTTCAAAACAATGTGATTTTCGATTATGCCACTGACTATTATTTTAGTCATAAGGTAGATAATGTGGCCGATTTCAAGTTTTCCAATTCTGACTTCAACAACTTTAAGGCTTTTGTAAGACAGAGTGACTTTTCATTTAAAACAAAAGCGGAAAAAGCGATTACCGAGGCATTATCGGGTCCAGAAAATGACTTTTTGGGACAAGAGGTTAAGGACAGCTACAAGACCTTATTGGCAAATATTCAAAAAGGGAAAATCAATGCACTGGATAAATACCAAAATGAAATCCAAAAAAACCTTGAGGATGAAATCGTAAAGCGTTATTTCTATCGTGACGGGCTATATCAATATTACTTGGCCAACGATGATGCTATCCTTGCCGCTACCGAGCTACTTGGCAATGGCTCCAAATATGATGGCCTTTTGGGTAAACGTTAATCGTAGCTACATTTTCCGGGCTGAATAAAATGAGCACCATAATTAGTGGCTTTGGGGTCCATGCACCCTTTTAGGTTTCTTATTTTTATATTCCTGAAGTCAATAGGCTGCCCTTCACTTTGTAGGGCAATATATCCTTCCTTTAAAGGTGTTCCCGGCTTAAAAATATTGGTGTCGTATCTTTTGACATTTTCGCCGCCCATTTGGGGTTTGGCATATTCCAATACCGTTTTGCCATTGATGATATGCCTTACTAGTGAATCGCCATAGACTATAAGTTCTGCCTTTACCCATTGGTCACCAAAATAGGTGTCAGAGGCTGAGTTTATACAATGAGTAGCATCCAATTTCCCTTTGTAAACCACATTTGTTCCTGGGGAGCACATATTACCAGTGGGCCTATTCTTTCCTGGCTCTAGTCCCGCCAAGAATTGCATTTCCACGGAAATAGGCCAGTCCTGATCCTTAAGTAGGGTTCGCGGGTCTTGAGAATGGTACATTAAACCACTATTTAAAATTGTATAATCCGGAGACCCAGGGAAAAGTTCGCCAACAAAACGATATTCCATAGATAGATGAAAATGGGAATAAGGCTGATCGTAGTACAAGTGTCCAAAGCGATCGTTGAACAAACCTTCGTATTGGTCATATCTTACTTTTAAAATACCATCCTCTACCCTAAAGGTGTCCCCATGGTTATCAAACACATCATAATGCTGGATTTTAGCGGTCCAGCCCTCTAAATCACTTCCGTTGAGCATTGAGGTCCATCCTTCTTCCTCTTTTTGTTGTGATGAGGCGAAAACACAACAAAATAAAATGGAAAGCATACATATCCCTCTGAAGGGGAAAGCTGGTTTTACAAAATTGATTACTGAATGTTTCATTAGAACTTTTATTAAGGGAGTTGTATTCTATTCAAAAATAGAATTTGAATCTGATTTAGGGGCTTCAAATTTTCTTAGATATACATATTTGCCGTTTTTAGACCGTCGTTCCATAAAATCTTCTTCCGTAAGCGTAGGGTCAATTTGACTGTAGTGGCATCTGTAAGACTTTGCGGCTTTTTCCAAATCTTCATCGGTATAGGGAACTTTCGTTCTTAAATATTTACTTGCCTGCCCTCTTAAAACCTTTCCTTCAGGGTCATCGATGTTGTCAGCTGGGGTACCATAATAAAACAAGTCCACCCCTTTATCCCAATCCTGGCTAAGGTACACTTGGGCAACGGACGCTCCCACCAATCTATGGTCCATGTGTGTGGAACCACCATCAGGGCCCCATGTAATGATGGCGTCAGGCTTTAACCTGTTTACAATTTCATTGAGTTGCTTTATCATTTCCCTTGCGTGTGGAACATGGCCGTCATAGCCCTCAGCTGCTCGAAGTTGGTCATGAAAATCTAAGTGAATCAACTCAACTCCCAACAATTCTGCGGCACATTTCATTTCTTCCCTTCGGGTAACGACCAATTCATCCCCTGCCTTGTGGTCATGGAAATCGTTGGTGCCATACCTACCATCCGTAACAACAACTAAATGTACCTTTGCTCCTTCTCTGGCATATTTGGCTAATATGGGAGAAACGGTACTCTCGTCATCGGGATGTGCAAAAACCGCCAGTAACACCTTTCCTTCATAGGGCTTTTGCGCCCGGCACGTAGAACC
The DNA here is from genome assembly GCF_002269385.1 of Maribacter cobaltidurans. Taxonomy (NCBI): domain Bacteria; kingdom Pseudomonadati; phylum Bacteroidota; class Flavobacteriia; order Flavobacteriales; family Flavobacteriaceae; genus Maribacter; species Maribacter cobaltidurans. Next base: position 1,943,021 of record NZ_CP022957.1, on the reverse strand, counting down.
CACCAAAAGAAAAATTATAAACACATATGCGCGTAGCCATAATACCGATTTACTTGCTATTGATGTTTTCTTCATGCTGGGCTTTTTTAGATGTTTCTTATATCTACACTTTAAAATAGATTTTGCGCTTGTCCAAATAATAGGTGATATACCATAAAAATAGGAGAATTAACAATGATTCCAAAACCAAAAGCCAATCCTTATAAGCGTCAAGGTTATGAAAAAGACCGGTGTTCCAAAGAATATCGAACTCCCTGAATATCAAATGCCCAAACGTTTCTGCAAATAAATAAATGAAAATGGAGTTTGTGCCTATAACGGCAAAAATTTGTAGCCATTTTTTCCTGTATCCCTTTACATCGATAATCCAATAAAACAGGGCCAGTGCCAAAATTGAAATACCTCCAGAGGCCAGTGTAAAGGAGGTGGTCGCAATACGTTTAACAATCGGTGTAATATCAAAAAAATCCAAGGTAAACCCTGTAACGGTTGCCAAAACTCCCCAAAAGAGGAAAGTCTTTAATTTACTTGATGTGGCTCTAGAGTTCTGCAATAGTTGACCACAGACAACGCCCCAGATGGTATGGGTCGCCGTTGGCAGAAAATTTATGAATGCCCAATATCCGTCATTCACCTTCCCCATCACCAAGAGGTCTACCCAAGCGCCAAATGTTTCGTGACCTTGTGCGTAAGGGGCTTCTGGGTTGTAGATCCTGTATAGGACTTCAGTCAGCAGCAAAAGAAAAATTGTAAACCCTATTTGAAACTTTGTGCTTTTACCCATAACAGCATAGGCAATCAGAATGGTGAAGGCCAATTGAACCAAAACGTTCCACAGCTCCCATACAGGACCGTGACTGTAAATACAATGTAACAGGACACCAAAAAGGAACAACTTGAGACATCGCATGGCAATATGTTTGTTCAATTCCTTTCTGCCTCCCTTTTCCAATCGTTTTTTAAAGGAAAAAGGCATGGCCACACCCACAATAAACATAAAAAAGGGCTGTATGAGGTCCCAGAACCGAAGGCCGTTCCATGGATGGTGCTGCAATTGAAGCGCCAGTGGATAAAAAGTAGAGCCTTCCGTTAAACTCGCGAAACTTTCATGGAACCCTGCAGCCTCCGCTATGAGCAGGAACATTATGAATCCTCTGAAAACATCCAAAGAATACAGGCGTTGAGTCAATGGTTTGGCGAATTGCGACATACCATTTGGATGATTAGGTTTAGCCTAGAAATGTACAACAAATTTTAAATGAAATGATTATCTTCCAAATTCCTTTTTAGAGCCATCTCCTATGAAAAAATTAGCGCTTTTTACCCTTTTGTTTACCTCAAGTCTTTTTGTCCTTTCGCAGACCGACAATAAAGAGGAAATCGCAAAACCTATTCCTAAGGCAAAGACGTTTGAAACCATGCACCAAGGTGTTTTCGGAGGGAAGACTATCAATTATAAAGCGACTGCCAAGGAAACCTTTTTAACCAATGAAGCAGGGGACTCCATAGCTACTTTCTGGTCGGTTGCCTATACCAAAAATCCCATGGGGGATGTTAAAACAAGACCTGTCACCTTTGTTTTTAATGGTGGTCCTGGTTCGGCCTCCGTATGGTTGCACATGGGGCTTTTTGGGCCCAAAATCATAAAAGTGGATTCAGAAGCCAAGAAGGACGATGGTGCCGCTCCTTATAATCTTGTGGCCAATGAACATGGCCTTTTAGACCTTACTGATCTTGTTTTTATTGATCCCGTAGGCACTGGGTATAGTCAATTGGTGGGAAAAGGAAAAGGAAAGGACTTTTATGGCCTCAAAGAGGATGTCGCTTCCTTTGCTCAATTTATAAGAAAATGGGTCACCGATAACGGGCGCTGGTTCTCTCCCAAATATTTGGCCGGTGAAAGTTACGGTACCACAAGGGCCGCCTATTTGGGCAACGCCTTGGAGGGCTCGGGTCAGAACATGGCGCTCAACGGTATGATTCTTATTTCCCAGGCCTTGGATTATGCCGGTTCTACCTCTATCCATTATAACATCACTTCCTATATCACCTATTTACCAAGTATGGCAGCCACTGCCTGGTACCATAAAAAAGCGGGGCAGGGAAAAACGTTGACCGATTTTGTAAAGGAGTGCAGGGAATTTACCTATGGTGATTACACCAAAGCCCTTTACAAGGGCAACCTCCTGGACAATGCCGAGAGGAATGACATAGCCGAGAAGCTCAGTTATTTTACAGGATTGGACAAGGACTATATACTTAAATCTAACTTGCGTATTCTCGTAGAACGATTTCAGAAAAAACTCTTGGAGAATCAAGGTTTGGCCATTGGTCGTTTGGACGGTAGGTTTATGGGTGATGAATCCGATGATGTGGCCGAACGTCCCCACCTAGGAGACCCGGCAAGCTACCAAATCGGCGCTGCCTATACTGCGGGAATCAACCATTATTTTGCAACCGATTTAAAAGTTGACATGGACCGGCCTTACATTACCTCCGGAGGGGGTGAGGGATGGCGATGGCGCACCGTCCCAGATGGCCAATATTGGGAACCGATGCCCGTGAACACGGCGCCTTTTCTTGGGGAGACCATGAGACGCAACCCAGAAATGAAGGTAATGGTCGCCAACGGTTACTACGACCTTATTACGCCTTTTTTTGATGCCGAATACACGTTTGCAAGAAATGGGATTGTCACCGAAAAAGTCTCCATGAAATATTATGAGGCCGGCCACATGATGTACACCCATGAACCCGACCTTATACAGCTGTCCGAGGATATTCGCGTATTTTATAACAACTAATACGTTTTCTCTATTGAAGTTCACTGATATCCATCTCGTTCTCTTTTTACTGGTTCCCCGACTGTTTTTTGGACAATTTTCCCCTTCCGAATCTCCGAACGAAGGTTTGACCGTGCATGTTTTGGGAACGGTACAAGATGCGGGCAGTCCGCATATCGCCTGTGAAAAAAAGTGTTGTGCTCATCTTTTTGAGACCGGTGATCGGTCTAGAAAGGTGGTGTCCCTAGGGATTGTGGATTCCAAAAACAACAAAACATTCCTTATAGAGGCAACACCTGATATGCCCAAACAAATCAGGGATTTAAGGCTGAATGCGCCCTTCAAGGAAAACGATTATCCAGACGGTGTTTTTCTTACCCATGCCCATATTGGCCACTATAGCGGGCTCATGTATTTGGGTAAGGAAGCGGCAAATACGAAAAATATCCCGGTTTATACGATGCCTAAAATGCATCGGTTCTTGAGGGAAAACGGTCCATGGGGCCAATTGGTGGCCAATAACAACATCCAACTCATTCAAACTGAAAATGAAAAAGCAATAACGGTTTCGGAACAACTGACCGTAATCCCCTTTACCGTACCTCATCGTGATGAATATTCGGAAACCGTAGGCTACAAGATAATAGGGCCGAACAAAACCTTACTTTTTATTCCGGATATTGATAAATGGGAGAAGTGGGACAAGGATATTAAGGAAGAAGTTAAAAACGTGGATTATGCCTTGATCGATGCCACTTTTTATGATGCCGAAGAAATAAATTATCGGGATATTTCAGAAATACCCCATCCCTTCGTCATTGAAAGTATGCAACTATTCCAAGGGCTTTCAATATCGGAAAAAAATAAAATTCATTTTATCCACTTCAACCATACCAACCCTTTATTGAATAGGGATTCCGAACAGACTCGAAAAGTACTGGAAGAGGGCTTTCAAATCGCCAGAAAGGATATGGTATTTAAATTATAATTTGTTTTGGACAAAGAGCTAATAGAACATCTCAACTATATTCTATGCACAAAAATAGAGCGAGTTTCGCCGCTTTCCGGAGGGGATATATCCAGAGCCTATCTGTTGGAGTCCGAAACCGAAAAATTCTTTTGTAAGCTTAATGCCGAGAAAATGGCATTACCCATGTTCAGAGCGGAAAAAAATGCACTTCATGCCTTGTTGAAAACAGGAGCCATAGCCACACCACGGCCCTTTCAGGTTGAGCCTTACAAAAAGGGTGCCTTTATTCTAATGGAATACATTGAGAGCAAAAGAGCGAATACTGAGGACATGGCTCTTTTTGGACGGCAACTTGCAAAACTGCACCAAGCATCAGTCAAAAATGAGTTTGGGCTGGAGGAAGATAATTTCATAGGCAGTTTGCCCCAATCCAACAAAAAGCATTTGGACTGGACTACATTTTATGTGGAAGAACGATTGCTTCCCCAATTAAAATCAGCTGCTGACAAGGGGTTATTGGGGAGGGATGAAATTCCTTCAGAAGATACGATGATGGTGGTCTGTACCGATATGTTTCCCAAAGTATCGCCTTCTTTACTGCATGGGGATTTATGGAGCGGTAATTATTTAATTTCAAACCATGGGGTTCCTTTTTTAATCGACCCTGCGATTTATCGGGGTCATTACGAAGTGGATATTGCCATGACGAAGCTTTTTGGAGGTTTTGGGGATTCCTTTTACAGGGCATATAAAGAAGTAATGCCTCCTGAACCAGGTGAAAACGAACGAACGGATTTGTATCAATTGTACTATCTCCTCGTGCATTTAAACCTATTTGGGAACTCTTATAAACCAGCTGTCAAAAGAATTTTAGCTGCTTATTTTTAGGCTTTTGGCTATCTTTATTTCAAACTCGACCCTACATGAAACTGATTAAAATAAGTGCCGCATTTTTACTTTCCCTCGTTTTAGGTTCCTGCGAAACAGAAAAAAAAAAACAGCAAAAAAGGAATATGCTACTTGGTCTTCTTACTTAGGCGATGCGGGAAGGACCCATTTTTCCACATTGTCCCAAATAAACAAAGAAAACGTAGAAACGCTTAAAGTGGCTTGGACCTATGAAGCGGAGGATTGGGGTCAAATGCAAATGAACCCCATAGTGGTGGATTCCATTCTCTATGGCGTGACAGCAGCCCTTAGAGTCGTGGCCCTCCATTCAGGAACCGGGGAGGAACTTTGGCAGTTTGGGGATTCCGTTAAAGTTTGGCACTCTACGAGTCGTGGCGTTTCTTATTGGTCCAAAGGAGAGGACCAAAGAATTCTTTGTACCCGTGGTGCCTATCTCTATGCCTTGGATGCCTTGACCGGTAAACCCATAGCATCCTTTGGCGAGAATGGTAGGATAGATTTGCGTTCAGGCATGGACGAAAGTGCCCAAAACAAGTTTGTCATCTCCAATACCCCGGGCACTGTTTTTAAGGACTTGATTGTAATGCCGCTTCGGGTATCGGAAGGAGTGGGGGCGGCTCCAGGAGATATAATGGCTTTCAACATCATTACCGGCAAGTTGGAATGGTCCTTTTATACCATACCTCGTCCCGGCGAATTTGGCCATGAGACCTGGGAAGATTCCACAGCCTATAAAAGCCCCCTTGTGGGAGCGGCCAATAATTGGGCCGGCATGGCCGTAGACAAGAAGGCTGAAATCATTTATGTGCCAACAGGCTCGGCTGCGCCCGACTTTTACGGAGGTGTCCGGCTTGGGCAGAACTTGTTTTCAAACTCGCTCTTGGCCTTAAATGCCAATACGGGGGAACGGCTTTGGCACTTTCAGTTTACACATCATGATATTTGGGATCGGGACCCACCCGCTCCACCCAATCTTCTTATGGTAGAAAGGGATGGTGAAAAAATTCCCGCTGTGGCCCAGGTGACCAAACAGGGATATGTTTTTGTGTTTAACCGATTAACCGGCGAGCCTCTTTTTGATATAGAGGAAATGCCATTTCCCAAATCGAAATTGGAAGGGGAAGAAACTTGGCCCACCCAACCCATACCCAAAAGTCCAAAACCCTTTGCAAGGCTTTCCCAAGAGCTTACCGAAGCGAATATTAGTCCGTTTGCGGAAAACAAAGAGGAGTTGTTGGACGTCTTCGCTTCGGCAGACAAAAGGCTTTACGCTCCGCCAAATATTGCTCCTGTTCTATTGTTGCCTGGTTATGACGGGGCTGCAGAATGGGGTGGGGCCTCCGTAGATCCCGAAGAGGGAATTCTTTATGTTAATTCCAACGAAATGGCTTGGATGCTGGGTGTTATTGAAAATAATGAAGAGGCTTATGACGGTCCCTTGGGCGAAAGTATCTATCAAAAATATTGCGTAACCTGTCATCAACCCGATAGAAAAGGAAATGTGGGCAGTGGTTATCCTTCTTTGCTTGACTTACAACTTCGGAAGGAAAAAAATGAAGTGTCACAGATCATTACCAACGGAAAAGGAATGATGACAGGTTTTCCCCAACTGACCAAGGAAGAGATGGACGCCTTGCTATTGTTTCTTTTTGATGAAGAAATAAAACACACTGTTGTGGATGAGCGCTCCGAAAATAGCGAAACAGAAGAAAAATACAAACATGCCGGATATACCAAGTTCTTGGACAGCAATGGTCTTCCTGCCATTGACCCTCCTTGGGGCACAATGCATGCAATAGATTTGAATACAGGTGATTACAAGTGGTCAATTTCTTTCGGAAATACTCCCGAATTGGGAGAAAAGGGTATTGGCACAGGTACGGAGAACTATGGGGGTGCCGTGGTTACGGAAAACGGCCTATTGTTCATTGCAGCGACAAAAGATGGGTTTTTCAGGGCTTTTGATAAGGAAAATGGCACTCTTCTCTGGGAATATGAGCTGCCGGCTCCGGCATTCGCCACGCCCGCCATGTATGAGTTTAATGGAAAGCAGTATATTGCCATTGCTTGTGGTGGGGAGAAACTAGGAACCAAAAAAGGGAATAAAATCATTGCCTTTGCCCTGCCCTAATGGCTTAAGAACAAACTGACCGACGATGTTAACACTATTTGAGCGCGCCAAAACTTTTGGCGAAAGAAAGGCTATATCCTCCAATAATCAAGGTTATAGCTATGACCAGCTTATAGCTTCTTCCAATGCTGTAGCTTCTAATTTGTTAGGTAATTCCACCGATTTAAATGAGGGTAGAATTACCTTTTTGGTTCCTCCCTCTTTTGAATATACGGCGATTCAATGGGGAATATGGAAGGCTGGCGGAATTGCCGTGCCTTTGTGCGTTCTTCATCCCTTACCCTCCATCCAGTATGTTTTGGAGGATACCCAAGCTGAAATGGTCATTGCCCATAAGGATTACGTTTCTTTTTTGAAACCTTTAGAGGCTGAACTGGGAATTTCAGTAGTTCCCATGGAGGCGATGTTTGCTGAAAACAATTCTAGTCTGCCCAATCTGTCCCCGGATAGAAGAGCCATGATTTTATATACCAGTGGCACGACAAGTAAACCCAAAGGAGTAGTAACGACACATGCCAATATTGAGGCACAAATTACGGCCTTGGTAGAAGCCTGGGAATGGGAAAAGGACGACTACATTCTTAATATTCTGCCCTTACATCATGTCCATGGAATTATCAATGTGATGAGCTGTGCGCTTTGGAGCGGGGCGTGTTGTGAGTTTTTACCAAAGTTCAACGATGAAAAAGTTTGGGAAATTATTTGCTCTGGAAGGCTCACCCTTTTTATGGCCGTCCCAACCATTTACTACAAACTAATTGCCTTTTGGGACGACGCAAACGAAGAGGAGAAGAAAAAGATGTCCGAAGCAGCATCCAAGCTTAGGTTGATGGTTTCTGGATCAGCCGCGTTACCGGTTCCCGTTCTGGAAAAATGGAGGTCCATTTCCGGCCAAACACTTTTGGAACGTTATGGAATGACGGAAATTGGCATGGGACTATCGAATTCCTATCGCGGGGAACGAAGACCCGGCCATGTTGGCTTGCCCTTGCCAACGGTTGAAATGCGTTTAGTTGATGCAGATAACAATTCTGTTGGAGAAAACGAACCCGGGGAGTTTCAGATTAAAGGCCCCAGTGTTTTTAAGGAATACTGGCAAAAACCCGATGCAACGGAAAAAGCGTTTACGGAAGACGGCTGGTTCATTACGGGAGATATCGGTATGCTCAACGATGGTCTTTATAAAATTTTGGGTAGGGACAGTGTGGACATTATAAAGTCCGGCGGGTATAAGATTTCGGCCTTGGAAATAGAGGACGTCATGCGAAAACATGACTTTATAAGTGATTGTGCCGTTGTTGGATTGCCCGACGAAGAATGGGGCGAGGTTATTGCCGCCTGCATCGTTCCTTCGAACGAAGGATTAAATACCGAGGAATTGAGCGCTTGGCTAAAGACCCAGTTGCCCGGTTATAAAATTCCGAGGAAATATATAAAGATATCTGAGTTACCAAGGAACGTCTTGGGCAAGGTGACCAAAAACGAGGTAAAAAAGCTGTTCGAAACCAAATAACCAAATTATGGATTTTCTAACCTGGGTTCCCTATGGGGGAATTTTAATTCTAGTCATCATCAATGCGATACTTGTCCTTAGAAGGGATATTCATGTAGAGGAAAACGACCATAATCCGGAGCACTGATGGACTACTTTTTCGAACACTATGTAACCCTTATTTTAACCACGCTATATGTAGGTGGTTGTTTGTACATAGGGTGGTTTTTCAAGAAAAAGGCCTCTCAGGGGGTTGAAGGTTTTTATGTGGCAAAAAGGGAAATACCGGGCTGGGTAATCTCCTTGGCTTTTTTTTCGACTTCAGCCAGTACCAACACCTATATAGGACAAGCGGGAAAGTCCTTTGAATTTGGCCTCTCGTGGGCTTGGATGGGTTTTATTTGGACTTTTTTCTGTGTTATCTCATGGCAACTTTTAGGTCCCAAAATGCGATTTCAAACCGCTAGATTAAAATCCTTTACCATCCCCGATTATTTTCATTTACGATATAAAAGTTCCTTGGCACAAACCATAAGAGTACTTTCCGCCGTAATCATCCTTTTCGCAACCCTTTGGTATATGGTGGGCATAGCCAAGGGCTGTGCCCATGTATTGACCTCCGTATTGGATATTCCTTATGAATATGGTTCTTTCGCCATAATTGCTGTAACCTGTGCCTATACCATTTGGGGTGGCATGTACAGTGTTTTATGGACCGATGCCATACAGGGTATCATTATGTTCGGGGTCGCCATTTTAATGTTGGCCATTCCTTTTATGTATGTCGGAGGGGTGGATAATTTGTTTGAAACCATCTCAAATACGGAACACTTGACCAAAGCGGGTGCCCCTATCAAATCCGGGTTGGTGACCTTTGGGGAATTGGTTTCGTTTTTATACATCCTTGGAATCGGCCTTGCCGTAGGGATGAAGCAGATATCAGAACCCAAAAATCTCATCCGTTTCTATTCAGTCAATAATTCCAAAAGTATGCGGTTCGCCATGATATGGACCCCGGTTTTTTTAGGTGTTTCCCTAGTTTGTGTCATGGGTCTAGGAGCTTTGGTGCATGGCATGACAACGCCTGAAGAAGCCAACTACCTTATAAACCATACGGATGAAGTGGTCGGATTTATGCTGGATAAGTTTGACAATAAATTGGTGAGCGGTATCTGTGTTGCCGGATTGTTTGCCGCGGGAATGTCCTCTTTGGCTTCTGTTATCATCATTATTGGTACTGCATTTGTCAAGGATATTTGGCATGTGGCCAAACCCATGAAGGAGTCCAAAATAATACCTAGGACCAAGTGGTTCATGGCCTTTTATTGCTTAATGGTGTTTTTGTTGACGCTTTACCCTATTGCCGGTATTGTTGAGCTAACGGCCTTTGCGGGTGCAGTATTTGCAGCTAGCTTTTTCCCTGCAATTTTCGGTGGACTCTATCTAAAATGGGGTACGGACCTGGGCGCCTTGGCCTCTATGATTATTGGAATGCTGACCAATATCATTTGGCGTTTTGTGTTCAGATTTAATTATGAGGCCCTAAAGGATATTCATGAGATAATTCCGGCCTTTTTGCTGTCCATGCTTACCTATGTGGTGGTGAGTATTCTTAGCAAAAACCGTAAACCGGACGATGCGCATTTAAAACATGTTTTTGGTAAATAAGAGGCAGCTGTTTAGTTTGAATTCAAAAAGGTAAAGTTGCGTTGTAAATCAATCAAAGCTTGGTCCTTTTGGTTCAAGACACGTTTGGTGCGTAGGTATCGATTTAAGTTGTATTCATCATAATTTTCAGCATCCTTGTCCATACTGCTAATTCGTACTCGGTCCGATGCATGTATAAATTCATTGTTCCCAATCCACATTCCTACATGGACCACTTTTTCCGCGGTAGAATCTGTAGCTTTTCTACCAAAAAACAGTAGGTCCCCTTTTTGTAATTGATTAAAGTTCTTGACAGAGTCTATGCCATTTCCGGTACGTACTTGTTGTGAAGCATCCCGCGGAATAATCATGCCGTTTAAAAAATACACGGTTTTGGTGAAGCCACTGCAATCCATGCCCTTGGTAGAAGTTCCACCCCAAAGATAAGGCACTCCCATAAGAGTCTTGGACGTTTCTACAAGCGACTCCTGACTTCTGTCCAAGCCATCCAGCCAAGTATCGTAGGGTTTTGCTTCTTTCTTTCGAACATAGGCCTCCCTGCCATCAGGAAACCTGACCCTGTAGAAATCTCCCTCTTCTCCAGTTGTTTCCAAAATATTGCCCGCTACCAGATCCGAAACCCTGGTTTGGGACCTTACATTGGAGAAAGCATGTCCGTATGTATCTATATAAATTATTTTATCCCGGTTCATCCATTCGTCCAGTTCCGCATCGGTCAACAATGAAATTTCACCGGAATTTACCCAGGCCAAATACTTGTCAGGGGTTTGGATGTAATACCAGCCTCCCTCCATTTTCCAAACTTTTAATGGGGTTCCCAGTGTTGCCTGTGTAGAAAGTTCAGCAGAGTGTTTTGGTTCGCTTCGCAAATTGGCCACAGAAATGGATACCACGGCATGGTGTTTCCCCTCCAAATTTTCACCTGGCAGTACTTTTATACTATCGATATAAACAATGTTGGCTTCCTCCAATTTTTCTTTAAGGGCAATGAGTGCTTCCGGCAAATTAGTTTCTCCTTTAAGCGTCCAACCCTTAGGGTTTTGCTCTCCTTCTATCTTGAAAAGAGCCACTCGCTTATCCGGCGCAAATTCATTTTTGATTTCTTCAATATAGGATGAAACTTCTACATCTTTCTTTTGTTCGGGTTGGCAACCAAATATCAAAAACAGAACTAAACAATAAATAGAAAACCGCATGTGTTTTTTTGTAAAAATAACGAATCTACTCCTTTTTACTTCAAATAGTTCTTGGATCTCATTATATAATTTAGCTACCTTAGCCATCAATGAAAAAGCTGACCGTTATAGAACTTTTTGCCGGTGTTGGAGGGTTCCGCCTAGGGTTGGAACAAGCCGATAACTATAAGGTTGTCTGGAGCAATCAATGGGAACCCAGTACCAAAACACAACATGCCTCCATGGTCTATGAGGCTCGATTTGGTCCTGAAAATCATAGTAATTACGATATCTCAGAAGTGCCCTCCTCAGAAATTCCCGATGCAGATTTACTCGTAGGGGGATTCCCTTGCCAAGACTATTCGGTGGCTACTACTTTACAAAATTCCAAAGGCCTTATTGGTAAAAAAGGAGTGCTTTGGTGGAGCATCCACAGGATTCTATCGGAAAAAAAACATCCTCCAAAATATCTTTTTTTAGAGAATGTGGACCGTTTACTTAAGTCACCTTCCAGTCAAAGAGGTCGGGATTTTGCCATTATGCTCAAAAGTTTGGAGGAACTGGGTTATGCCGTGGAATGGCGTGTTATCAATGCTTCGGAATATGGTATGCCACAACGGAGGAGGCGTATCTTTTTTTTGGGCTATCACAAAAGCACCCAGCTCTACAAAAAATTAAGGAAGTCCGATGCCAAAAATTGGATGTTACAGGATGGTGTCCTGGCCGAAGCCTTTCCGGTTGATGAAGGCACTTCGGTTATTCGAGAATATACTATAGAGGGAGATTTGGTTTCCCTTTCGGATAACTTCAACAAGGGGCAAAAACTATCACCCTTTGAAAATACCGGCGTATTTGTTGAAGGAAAAGTGATTACGGCGAAAACTAAGTCGTGCTACGAAGGGGAAAGAACGTTTTTGAAAGATATACTTCAAAATGGGGATGTCCCGAAGGAGTTTTACATCGGTGAAGAAGACCTGCCCAAGTGGGAATATTTAAAAGGTTCTAAAAAAGAGGTCAGAACTGCTAAAAGTGGATTTAGCTATAACTACAGTGAAGGGGCTATGGTGTTTCCGGATGCCTTGAACAATGCCTCAAGAACAATCATTACCGGGGAAGGTGGTAAAAGTCCATCAAGATTTAAACATGTGGTGCAAACTTCCAAAGGATTGCGCCGGTTAACTCCAATGGAGTTGGAGCGATTGAACATGTTTCCGGACAATCACACCCAGTTAGATGGGATTAGCGATACCAAGCGGGCCTTTTTTATGGGGAATGCCTTGGTGGTCGGTATAATAGAAAGGATTGGTGCCGTATTGTCACAAAAGATAAACGTTTAAGCACCTTGGTTTGAAAAGTACCTTTACATCGGACCTAAAAAAAGAACAAAGACTTTCCTTGTTATTGGACTCATATTACACCAAGCACTTAAAAAATTATCATTTTGAACGCATTCATGATATAAACGAACAACTACAGGGGGTGGATCTCTTGCTCAAACAAAAATCCTCCCACATGACCCATGTCGTTGATGAAAAAGCACAGCTGGACTACATCAATGAAAGCCTACCCACATTTGCCTTTGAACTCAGTTATTATAAAAATGATTTTATAAAGCAGGGCTGGTTATACGATGCCAACAAAAAAACAGATTTTTATGCCTTGGTCACTTCCATTTACGAGGATGAACCCGAGGTTTTTACTTCGTGCAAGGTAACCTTTGTAAACCGTCAAAAACTTATCGCTTTTCTAGAAACGAGGGGAATTACCCAGAATATAATCAGCCAGAATTATCCAGCGGAAAGCCTTCCACACGGTAAAACCAACATTAAGGAGCTAAACCCAAGCACGGAAGGTTATTTATATCATTCCAAAAATAACAAATCAGAAAAACCCATAAATCTGGTTTTGCGCTTGGAATTTTTACTGGATATGGGTTTGGCCAAGAACCTATTTTAGAACAAAAAGCACCTTTCTCAAAGCTTAAAGAAACCTGAGCCATTAAAAATGGTGTTACGTTAAAAACCTGTTAATCAGGCTCTTTTTTTTGGATTTTTCCTTTATTCTGTTATCTTACTAGGTATGGTAAAATTAGACAAGTCAGAAAATATAGAATTTTTAGAGAAATCGATACATCATTTAGAAGCCACTGGTTTTGAAAATATCAAGGCCGATATGGAAGGCTATGAAAAACCCAAATCCTATAGTAGAAAGGGAGCGGAGGATAAAATTACGCCGGATATCGTAGCTATAAAAAATGGAAGAAAATACTTTTTTGATATCAGCTTAAAATCCGAGAAACCAAGGTTGTTAAAGACAAAATGGTTATTCCTGGACACCTTGAGCAGAATGAAATCCAATCGATTTCGTATTATAACCACAAGGGGTCACTACAAGTTTACGGACACCATGTTGGAAGATATTAACCTTAGTAATAAACAACCGATTAAAATTTAGGATTAAATACAGTACTTAATTCCTAAAGGAACACAAATTTGTGTTCCTTTATTTTTTATATTTAAGTATTAAAATCTCTTTATAAAATAGTATGCTTTTCAGTTCCCAATGGGGACTGAAGAAAACAGAAGCCCTAAACAGGGCTAACTTTTTACTGCTAAATTTTATAAAGAAACAAAATGAAAATACATAAAGTAGCCGTAATCGGCGGGACCGGAAAATCCGGTACCTATTTAGTGTCCAAATTACTTCAACAAGGATTTCACCTTAAACTTCTTTTAAGACATCCAGAAGAACATTGCTTTAAAAATCCTCTGATTGAGACCCTCAAAGGAGATGCCAGGGATTATAACTCTGTTCTGCGGTGTACTAAAGATTGTCAAGCTATAATCAGTACTTTGGGTCAACCTAGGGGAGAAAAATCTATTTTTAGTCAGGCCAGTAAAAACATCATTAAATCCGTTCAGAAAAATGGATTTTCCAGATATATAGCCATAACTGGCTTAAACGTAAATACTCCTTCTGACCAAAAAGATGAACGCGTTAGGTATGCTACCCAATGGATGTACGATAATTTTCCTGAAACCACTAGGAACAAACAAATGGAATATGAATATTTAAACCAGAACACGATGGTAGATTGGACTTTGGTCAGATTACCTTTAATTATTCAAACCGAAGAACATTTCCCTGTCCAAACAAGTTTGGAAAATTGTAAGGGAGATAAGATAAGTGCTTCAGATTTGGCCGATTTTTTAATTACGCAACTGGAGGATAGGCAATATATCCATAAGAGCCCTTTTTTGTACAATCTTTAAAATGGAAATGGGCGGAGCTATCCGCCCATATTTTATAAGTTTTCTCATATGCCCCAATAAAATTCTTGCGTTAACCTTTGAATTTTGTCATATTGAGAGAAACAAAGTGTCCTTTTATAAGGTAATTTGATTCTTCACTGAGCTAAACTTCGTTCAGAATGATAAAATACTTTTTCTTGGCCTAAGACTTATTGTTATATTTTACTGCTTTTGACTTTATGAAATTGCTACTAGTCAAAGACTCGCGCGAATTGGGGTCTAAAGTCCGCATTATTTAGACTTTGTTATACTTTACTATTTTACAAACTTTAATACAAGCCTACCAACTGAATTTACACAATCACGCACAAATTCGGCTAACCATCTGTCAGATGTTTTATCAAAATGAGACTCGCTGAAATTGTTTCGTGCATTAGAAACTGCATTAGTAATTGTTCCGATTAGATTAAGCATTTGTTCTGGAAACTTTTCGTCGTTCTCCTCAAAATGCTCTTTTAAATGAGATTTTACGATTTTTGATAACTTGGAAAGTTCGTATTCTTCTTTTTTATTAGGTAAATTATTTTCAATATATGCTTTGAATAAACCCTCTAAACAGGAATAGGCATATGTCAATGTTAAATTAAATTCACTATTTTTTTATAGAAATGTCCATTTTATCAATGCATTCCTCTAGCTTTTTCGAGTTCCAAACAGTTGAAGGAATAATTGATTTTGGAACTGCAGATTTTTCCTGAGTATTTAAACGTTCAATTACATCATAAATGTCATTTGGGCAATTTAGTAACTCTAAATCTTCTATAATTTCACTTGTATCAATCGATTCGCTAGTCCATTCTGAGAAAGTAAATATTAAATCTCTTATAAAATAAAAAAATTGATTATTGTAATTTTGATAGAGGTCATTTAAGACAAGATTTAGAGCTGCCTCAGAATCATACTTTTCATGATCCATTCCAACCGAGAAAAAGCTTCTATTCTTTTTCGCTTCATCATAGGCTCCTCTCCAATATTCTTCGATTCCAGCCTTTATACAATAACGCTTAAAATCTCGGGATTTTAAATATTCCCCAATACCTAAATTCTCTAAATCCTTAGATAACGGTTCAAGTATTGCTATTGGTTTTTTCATTCAATTATTCAGTTCTTGGTATTTGAGTACTACATAGTACCCATTATTACGTTGGGGACACTTACTATGAGAAATGTTCTGAACAAATTGGGTTGTATTAATGGTTATCTTGTTTAGAGTTAGAAAGAACAGCTTTAAATTATAGCAGGTATAGCCATAAGTTTTTATAAGCTTATTATTTCAATTCCAGTAGGTTCAAGTTTCTTAATTCCAAAATACCACCTCTTTCTATTTTTGTTGTCAAGTCCAGAAAATAATAATTTATAATCTTTACTATTCGCTAATTTTTCAAAATTAATCTCATTTTTTGTTATAGCTTCGTAATTGTCGGGTGTATAATGTTCAGGAAAAGTGTCTTTATGAGATTGCCTGTCTTTTTTTTCTTTAGAACCAACATCGCAATACCAAACATCAAAAAGGCGATTATATAATTTTCCATATCCAGGAAACTTCTTCTCATAACCCATTTCAAACCATTTTTCAGATTTTCTATAAATTTTTTCCCAATTAGGATTATCTGTTTCTTCAATTTTTCGAACGTAGTTTTTAGAATCTCCTCGAAAAATTATTTCTCTAACTACTTTTCTTTTTATGGGCTTGTAGCCTTCCCCTTC